>NZ_JBHVZA010000017.1:0-163007 GCF_042880275.1 Streptomyces sp. NPDC058308 | reverse complement strand
CTTGTTCATACGCACAGACACCTTCCCGTCCGTGCCATGGACAACCAGATCCGCCCGAGCATCACCATTGACATCAGCGAAGTAGAGGCGACCCTCACCCGGCCGGCCAAGGAAGTTGCCCCAACCCGCACTCCATTCGGCACCACCGTCGAAGTAACTCCCCTTGTTCATACGCACAGACACCTTCCCGTCCGTGCCATGGACAACCAGATCCGCCCGAGCATCACCATTGACATCAGCGAAGTAGAGACGACCCTCACCCGGCCGGCCAAGGAAGTTCCCCCAGCCCGCACTCCAGTGGGCTGCGGGAGTGAAGCGGTATGCGGGCTTGCCCGGCTGCGGTGCGAAGTTCTTCACGGCGGTCCGCACCGTGATGTTGCCGTCCGCGCCCAAGATGACCAGGTCGTCCGCGCCGTCACCGCTGACGTCGGCCATGTTCACGACCTCACGCAGCCGCTCCCGCGCCTCCTTGGCCCAGTCCTGGATGGCGGCGTCGTCGACGAGGGACGAGAGGGCGCCGGTGCGGGTCTCGGCCGGCTCTTGGCCGAAGCACCCTCCCTGCCAGGAGCGGCTGTTGATGCCCACAAGCTCGGCCTTGCCGTCCTTCTCCCGCACCAGGGGCCCGCCGGTGTCGCCCGCACACACGGCTGCACCGTCCTGCCCGGTGATCGCCGCTTGGCCGTCTCCGGCGGAATCCACGGTGAAAGAGCCCGCGTGCACCGCGAGGGGAGACCACTCGGTGCGGGTCCGGCCGTATCCGGTGGCTTTCAGAGTCTCTCCGGCAGTGGGCGCGGTGGTGGCGAGGGGGATCGGGGAGATCCCGGCGACGCCGGTGGTCGGCTGCTCAAGGCGCGCCAGGACCAGATCACGGCCCTGGTAAGGGACCAGCTCCACGACCCTGGTGACCAGGCCCGCGCTGGTGGTCAGGTCGCTGCGGCCGAGGGTGGCGACGGTCTTCCTCGCCGGGGCTCCGGCTACGGGCGTGGCGCCGGAGGCGGGGTTGTCGACGAAGCAGGACGCGGCGGTGAGCACCCATCGCGGGTTCACGAGGGCGCCGGAGCAGGCGCGTTCGCCGTCGCCGATGGCCAGGCGCGCGGTGTAGGCGGAGGCGGCGGTCGCGGGGGCGCCGGAGACGGTATGGGCGGGCACGGTGACCAGTGCGAGCGGGAGGGCGACGAGGGCTGCCGCGGCGGCGGTGCCGCGCAGGTGTGTGACGGAGGGCATGGCCTTGGTTCCCTTGGTGAGAGGTCCGCGCGTCGGGTGGTCACCGGGGCTTGGTGGTCGCCTGAGCGCGGCACGGCTGGTGACAGGGCGCTGTGCGGGAGCTACTTGTTGGTCCTGATCTCCACGAGCATGTGCTCGCGTCCCTGTTCGTCCGCGCTCTCGCCGACCGCGGTCCAGGCGTTCTTGCCGATGTCGAAAGTCTTCTCGTCGGCGCCGGCGGTCATGTCCACCTGGGCCGCGTAGTCATTGCCCTTGACGGCGAAGACCGAGGGGATCTCCATGGTCAGGTAGCCGCTGTTGCCGGTGGTCCGGAAGCAGACCTTGTCGTTCTTGCGCGTCCAGACTTCGATCAGGTCGGTCGCGCTCGCGCACTCGGCGAGGACGACATGGCCGTCGCCGCGCTTGAGGGTGATCTTCTTCTCCTCGAGGATCTTGTCGGCCCGCGGGTAGTTGAAGTCCTCGATGGCGTAGCCGGGGGCTTCGCCCGCGACGGCGCTGACGGCACTGCCCGGGGCGGGAGTGTCCGGCTGGCTGCCCGTTACTACGAGCCATGCGAGAGCGGCCGCGGCCGTGCCGGTTCCCAGGATGCACGCTATTGGGCTACGTACCTTCATCGCTGTCCTAGTCGTCGGTTCTGAAGGAAGCTCGAAACAACTGTCGAAATGAGGGGGAAATGCGGAGCCGGTGAGTTCGGGGCGCCACCGGATATCCCTCGCTTTGCATGAGAACCCCCGGCTTGCGCCGCGTCCATCGTCATAAATGCCTCATACATGGACGACTACGGGGAGGCTGGGCGTGACGTGCATCACCTGCGCGAACGGTTGTACGGGCTTCTATCAAGGCTCGATATGGAAGCGATTACGGAATCGCATCCCCCCATTTCTGCGATGTCTCGGGATTCAGCCACCTTGCGCCTTTTCCCGCCAGGTTCCCACCCGCATGGGTAGGCAAGGCCCCTCTTATTTGCATAGTTCGGCAGAGACGAAATTCTGTCTGGCGATGTGCCACACGCGCGCCCCGCCAGGCGCCGATCCCAAAGGACCCAGTGTGGAGATCACTTTATGGAGCAGACGGCGCGTCCTGGCCGCCGTCGCGGCCACCACGGCCGCCGCGGCCACCACGAGCCTCGTCCTCACCCCCACGGCCGCCGGCGTCGGCACCCCGCCGGACGACAGCGACGACGGTGACCCGTTCCAACTGCCCGACACCGACCGGGCGAAGGTCATCAAGGCGTGGCTCTTGGGCGGCAAGGCCACCCGGACCGCCGCGGAAGCGGCGCTGACCGGCACCGACACCGACATCCAGGCCTTCCTGACCGCTGAACTCCCCCAGGTGACGGCGGAGGACAACCGCGTCGCCATCATCACCTCCCTCGCCGCGGGCGGTAAGGGCACCCGGCGCGAGGCCTCCGCGGCGATCGAGGGCGGCGACGCCGCGATTGCCGACTACCTCACGGGCGGCTTCGCGGCGGCCATCACCGAGGACCTGCGCGTGGCCACCACGACCGTGATGGCCGCCGGCGACAAGGCCGTGAACCGGGAGGGCAGCGCCGCTCTGGACGCGGGCACTCAGGCTGCGTTGGAGACGTTCCTCACCGAAGGCCAGTACACCGCCCGCGCCGAGGACATGCGGTTCCAGGCGTCCAAGCTCATGGTGAACGCGGGACCGGAGGTGCAGAAGTACGCCTCTCGGGCCCTGTCCGGCAGCGCCGAGGACGTCGACTGGTTCCTCGACACCGGCCAGCACATCGCCCGCGCCCGCGACCAGGAATCCGCGAAGATCGAAGAACTCGTCGCGGTCGTCGAACGCGAGGGCAAGAAGGCCGACGCGAAGACGAAGCAGGCCGAAGAGGCCGCCGCCCGCGCCATCACGGCTGCTGCCAAGGCCAAGGAAGCGGCGGAGAAGGCCGCTGCCGAGGCTCAGGCGGCCCAGGACGATGTGCGCAAGTCCGGCAGGGCGGCCCGCAAGGCGGCCGAGGCCGCGACGGGCGCGGCCGACGCGGCCCGCGTCGCCATCCGCGCCTCCCACGCCGCCGTCCAGGCCTCCCGCCGCGCCGCCTATGCCGCGACCGCCGCGAGCCAGGCCGCTGCCACCGCCGGATCCGCGGCGGCCGCGGCGTACGGCGCCGCCATCGCCGCCTCCAAGGACGCGTCCAAGGCGTCCGCAGCCAAGGATGCCGCCATCACCGCCCGCAACGCCGCGGCCAGGGCCCGCACCGCGGCGACGGCCGCCGGCTTCGCGGCCGCGGCCTCGGCCCAGGCCTCGAGCGCCGGCAGCTCCGCCGCCTCGGCGGCCCGTAACGCCGCCGCTGCCGCAAACGCCTCCGCTACGGCCGCCTCCGCCGCAGGCAAGGCGCAAGCCGAGGCGGCCGAGGCCAAGCGGCAGGCGCAGATAGCCAACGCCAACGCTGCGATCGCCACCAACGCGGCCGGAACGGCACAGGCGTTGGCGAACGCCTCGGCGAAGGCCGCCCGCACGGCGCGGGACGCGGCGAACAGCGCGGCCGACCACGCCGAGAAGTCCGCGCAGGCCGCCGAGTGGGCCGCGAAGTACGCGGGCCAAGCCGTCGAGTACGCGAAGAAGTCCACCGAGTTCGCCAACGAGGCCACCAAGGCCGCGAACGTCGCCACCGATGCCGTCAGCCAGGCGGTCGAGGTGGAGAAGCAGGCGCGGGAAGGCGAATGGCAGCGCCTGGACGAGGACATGAAGCAGGCGATCGAGGAGACCCGGCTGCTCGCGGAGCTCGAGGAGGAGGACAGGGCGGAACTGGTCGACCGGCGTACCCAGGCCGAGCAGCTGGAGAAGACCGCACAGGACGTCATCTCACGGGCCGAGTCCGCCCTGGCCTCCGGCGACCTGGGGCTGTCGGCCACCCTTGGGCGCAAAGCGGCCCTGGCCCTCATGAACTCCCGTGGCACCTGGTCGCGGGAGGCCGCACGGTTCGCGCTGTGCGGTACGGACTCCGACATCCATGTCTGGATCGACACCGACCGGCAGGTCGCACAGCGCCAGGACGACCGGGAGACCGCCCTCTACCTCGCCCAGACCTGCCCCCCGGACGTCGCCGATGCCGTGACCAAGGCGCTGGAGAGTGACGACCCGGACGCCGCCACGACGTTCCTCGGCTCCGGCGCCGTCGAGGCCGCCGCCGTGGACAACCGTGTCGTGGTCACCCGGATCCTGGCCGACACCCCCGGCAGCGCGGTGACGAAGGCGGCGAACGACGCACTCGACGCCGGTACCGCCAAGGCCCTGTACGAGTTCCTGACGGACACGTACGGCGCGGCACAGCGGGAGGACGACGCAGTCGCCACGGCCGCCGTCATCGCCAATGCCGGCCCGTACACCAAGGCTCACGCCCAGGCGGCGATGGCGGGCCCGGCGTGGATGCGCCGCAACTTCCTCGGCTCCGTGCAGTACAAGACCGCGCAGCTCGACCACGACTCCGCCACCCACATCGCCGCCATGCAGGGCGCCATCGCTGCCGCCGCGAAGATCGCACACAAGGCCCAGGTGGACGCCGCGCGTGCGCAGGAGGCGGCGGCGAAGGCCCGCAACGCCGCCGCGGAGGCCCTGCAATGGGCGAACCGGGCGACGAAGTCGGCCGAGCAGGCCGCTGCCTTCGCCAAGCAGGCGGACGCGAACGCGGACGCCGCGGAGAAGTCCGCCAAGGACGCGCAGGCCTCGGCCGACCAGGCCAAGAAGGCGGCCGCCACCGCCCGCACCGCCGCGCGGTCGGCGAACTACTCCGCCAATCGCGCGGTGGACGCCGCCCGCCGAGCGGTCGCCTCCGCCAACTCGGCCCAGGCGTCGGCGGCTTCGGCCCGCGCCTCCGCCATCCAGGCGGGCAAGGACGCCAGGACGGCGGCCACGGCCGCGAGCCAGGCGCAGCAGATCGTCATCGCCAAGCGGAAGGCCGAAATCGCGGAGGCGGCGCGAAGAGCCGCAGAGGAGGCGCGCCGAGCCAAGCAGGCCGGGAAGAATCCGGCAGACTCACCCGACCACGACGACGTCAAGGGCGGGCTTCCCTGGTGGCAGGCGGGCGCACGATGGATGGCGAACGCCACCAACTGTGCCAGCATCGGCACCGGATTCGCTGCCGCGGCCCTCGGTCTCGCTGGCGCGGGGGCGGGCCTCTTCGTCATCACCGCCGGCGCGGTGCCCTTCCTGGCGGGTTTCGCTGTCGGCCTCAGCAAACTCTCGCTCGCCTTCGCCGGCCTCAACGTCCTTTTCACCGGGATCGGCTACGGCTTGGGGAGTAGCGAGTTCAAGTCCTCCCTCGCCAGTGCCGCCCTGAGCGCCATCACCTTCGGCCAGTCCAAGTGGATTGGCGCTCTCGGCGGCTCCCGGGTCGCTACGAAGCTCTCGCAGGCCGGCCACGATCTGATCTCCCCGATCGGCGGCCTGCTGGGGTTCTAGCGGCCCGTGGACGCCCACCGCACGGGGCCGACGGCGACGCTGCCGTCGGCCCCCGTCACACCGGCGGTCGGCGTACGCCGCACGGGGCTCAGGCGACACTCAGGCCGCAGTGGTCAGGATTTCGGGAGCTTCGCCCGCGCTGAGCGGAGTGCCGGTCTCTGAAGTGGTCATCAGGTCGGCTGGCAGGCGTCCGGCCGAGGAAGCACGTCGACCGGTCATTCGGTGGCTCTGCCACCAGCTGCTGCAGGAACGGCGTGCGGGGATAACGGCTGCGCACCCGCGCCGAGCTTCTGCCGCAGTCCGGGCAAGCAACCGGCGCCTCACGGGTGCGGGCGGAAATATGGACCACACCGCTCTCCACCCACGCCTGTTCCACCCGCCCTGCATCCAGATGCGGGGACACGGTCCGAACGAGGTCGTCACACTCACTGACGGGACCCACCACGTGTTACGGAGCGTCACCGGGGCGCGGTGGCACATGCCTTCTTCACGGAAATCTTGCCAGGGCCGTGAACGTGCGCCACCTCGTACGGAGGGATGGGCGCCAAATCTGGTGCAGTGATGGGGAGCGAGCCGTGAGTCTGCTGCTGTCGGTTCGGCCGGTGCCCGCTACGCGGCAGGCGATTCGATTCCCGTGCACGTGCGTCGGCATGACGGGACGTGGACGACGATCACCGACGTCTACTGGCCCCGGGCTGTCCACTACGAGGCGCTGACCGCCGCGGGCTTCACCGGAATCCACGAGCGCGCCCCGCTCTTGGCAGACGCACACGGCATCGCCGAACCGGAGCTGATCACCGCCCGGCCCTGGACCGTTGAGCGCGAGACCGCGCCCTTCCTGCTCGTCACCGCTCAGCGCTGAAGTCCAGAGGCGTTCATTGCACACCCAGATCAACGAGTTGCCACAGCCAGTGACGACCACAACAGCGAACCGGTCATCGTTTCCTCTGTGGCCGTACGGGAACGCGTGTGTGGTCGTACGGGTACGCGTGCGATACATCCGGACCGTGGCTTCCCCGACAGCCTCGGGATGCCGCACGAACACAGGGAGACATGCCATGACCAAGGCACGGGACATCCATCGTAGTGAACCTCCTCGGCGCGGGCAGGGACCCCGCCACCTGTCCGGCCGGTGATCCGGCCAGGGCGAGGCCGTGACCATCGGCGCCGACGAGGACGTGAACGAAGTCTTACGCACGATGAGCGCCCACAAGCTACCTGGAGGATGGCCTATACCTCCACTGTCTACGGCTTGCACGATGGGCGCCGACGGCCCGGGCGGCGCGTTCGGACGGCAGCTCGTCGGTGCTGGCGCGTGCGCCGGCGGAGCGCTGGGCCAGGCCGTACGGCGAGGACGTCGCGGCCCGCATCCGCTGGACGAGGTCCGCGTCGGTGGTCATCGCGGTCGTCCTGGCCTGCGACAGCGCGCCGCGCCCCGCGGGGGCCATCAACGCAGTACTGGCCGGCAGGCGGTGCTCGGCGGCGGTCATCTGGTGCGCGCGGGCGAGGTGCGGGCCCAGGGAGCGGAATCGGCGGCCGCAAGAGAGACAGGTCGCCAGCCCGTCGCGGTCGGTCCGAGGGGCGGCAGGACCGGGCGGCGGCCTGCCGGGAGACTGCCCGGAGGGCGGCCAGGTCCCACAACAGGGCTCTGCCGCGTACGCGGCAGGCGACCGGGGCGGGCCAGCGGTCGCGCTGCTGCTGCATCACGGCCTTCAGGCTGCCGGCGCGTAGCCGAGGAGCGGTCCGGCCTCGCGCCGGGTGACGAGACGGGGCGAGGCATCATCCGGGGTGCGCACGGTCAGCGGCGGCGGTCGCGCCATCTGGTAGAGCCGCTCCCGGACACCCTGGCAGCCCTGGTCATGGCGGTGACGGGCGCCTCCGGGGGTGCGGCGGGTGCACCTTCGGGTACTGCTGCACCCCCGGACCGGTCGCGTCAGAAGTTTCCTTCGGCGACCTGGAGCACGGTCAGGCCGATGGCCCGCCACGCCTGGACGACCTGGCTGCGGTCGTCGAGCACGCAGACGACGTCGTACGTGTCCCGCACATGGGCGTCGAAGAGCTCCACCTTGACGATCGAGTCCTTGCGGGAGTCGCCGGCCGGCCGCATGAACGGACCCGCGTACGGGACGCCGACGTGCTCGGTCAGCCACGCCTCGGTCGCCTCGCGGCATCCCTCGGTGCGGCCGGAGAGGAACACGATGTGGTTGCCCGCCGCGTGCAGCGCCCGTACGACCTGGACGACCGGCGGGTTCGGCCGGTCCTCGTGCACCCGGGTCTCGTCGAACGGGCTGCGGCCCGTCATCTGGGCGACCGTGCCGTCGATGTCCACCAGAACCGCCTTGGGACTGTCGGGCTTCGGCTCGTACAGCCGTCCCGTCGGTGTGGCGGTCCGGCTCTCCTCGGGCAGTGGCAGCGGGGAGGTCTTTCCCGCCAGGTAGCGCAGGTGGAGGTCGCGGATGGCGTCCTCGCCCACGGGGGCCTCGCGGGCCGCGTCCCGCTCCAGGCAGGTGGCGAGCGGGACGGGGGTGAAGTCCCGCACGTGCAGCTCGGCGCCGGCCTGGTCCGCGAGCCGGGCCAGGTCACGGGCGACGCGCTGCGGCAGGTTGGTGTCGTCGCAGACCACGTCGTACCCGCGGCGCAGCAGGTCGAGGATGGCCGCGTCGCGGACCGCCATGACACGCTTTTCCGTCACGCCCTTGACGTGCTCGCCGGAGTCGAGCATGGCGCGCAGGTCGTCACGGTTGACGCGGGCCCGGCCCGCCCGGTCCTCGGCGGTCCAGGCGCGTGCCCACGTGGTCTTGCCGCTGGCGGGCAGGCCACGCGTGAAGTGCAGGGAAGGCATCAGGAGTTGTCCTCGGTGGTGGAGTGGAAGGGGCGCGTGTCGCCCTCGGGCCGCAGGGTCTGCCAGATCCGGTCCGACGGATCGCGGCCGTCCAGGAGCTGGAACAGCCAGCCGCGCAGCGGTGAACGGCCCGCGAGGGCGGCGTACTCCTTGCGCGTCCACCCCTCGGGCAGGGCCGCGAGGACCCGCCGGTACTCGGCGTTCGCCTCGGTGAGGACCGCGTCGCGCCGTGCGGTCAGGTCGGCCGCGACCTCCTTGACCCAGCCGTGGAACTCGTCGGGCAGCCCGTCGCAGATCTGCGCGACGGTGTCGCCCGCGCCGAGGCGCTCCCAGACCACCCGGGCGTTGAGACCGGTGATGATCCGGTGCAGCGCCACGTAGTCGTCCTGCTTGATCTTGATCATGGTGTCGTCACGGCCGGGGAACCGCAGCACGAAGCCCTCTGCGCCCGGACGCGGTGCGGCGGCCAATGCCTCGGCGAGCGTCGCGAAGTCGAAGGTGTCCACTCGGGGCCCCTCCCACGGCAGGTCGGCCGCCGGTATGGGCGCGCCGGTCGCGAGTTCGACGCCGCCGAGCAGCACGAGGTCGTCGAGGGCGCCGTAGTCACAGACGATCCGGTTCTTCGGGAAGATGATCTCGAAGAGGTAGGTGACGCCGGGCGCGATCGTGGCGGTGGCGGCGTAGCGCTCCTGCCATATCTCCGTCGCGTGCAGGGCCTGGTCGGAGGCGAACGAGCCCCGGGTGGCTATCGCGTGGCCGCCGCCGGGGACCGGGTAGAGGATGCCCAGCGAACCGTCGAGCTTGTCGGTGACGACCACGGGGTCGTCAAGGCCGAAGGTGCCTTCGGGGTGTTCCGAGTAGTTGAAGAACTTGGTGTACGGCCGGGCGACGACGTGCCCTTGTCCGTCGACGACGAGCCCGCGACACTGCCGGGTGACCTGGTTCCACTCTCGCTCGAACTGCGCCTTCTCCGTGTAGTTGAGAATGCGCAGCGGCAGCGTGGGGTGGCTCTGCTCGCGGACGAGGCCTTCGTCGAGGCAGCGCGCGAGCAGGGCGGGGTCGAGCAGGTCGCCTATGGGGGCAAGCATCGTCGTCTCTCCTGACGAGCCGAGTGGTCGGAAGATCCGATCATGCCTGAATGCCCGAGAGTTCCGCCTTTGGTTTTTCGCGCGGAGGTGCGTGCCAGACCCCGCGAACCCGGCCTATCCAAACGAAAGGCCCTGCCCGCCACCGAGCCCTCCGCCATGCGCGTTCGCCGGGATCAGCCCGTGACGCCTCCACCCGGACAACTGCCTGCCCGTGACCGCGAAACCGTGGTCACGGGCATGATCGATGAGCTACTGGTCCGCCCGGCCGGGCGACCTCACGCTGTCCATCCTGCGACCGTACCGGCGACCGCCTACACCGCCAGACCTCATTCAGAACTTAGAACTCCTAACGGAATGAGCGCTCGAGTCACGACTCGAGTCAGGAGTCGATCTCCCAGTGGAGGGCGCCGACTTGGGCGGGTGCCTTCAGGGCCTCCACAAAGGCTGTCGGGTCGGTGCCGGGTTGCAGGTCCACCGAGAGGCAGGCGCCCTGGAGCCACTCGTGGGGCAGAGCGGCTTCAACGACCTTGCCGTGCAGGAGCTCATGCAGCTGGTCCCTGTCCTGGTGTTCCGCGACGAGCGCGACGCGAAGGGTCCGGTGGCCGGACTTCTGCACTACGGAGGCCACCAGGTGGTTACTGTCAATGGTCACCACGTCGCGGTAGCAGATTCCGTAGGTGAAGAAGGGCAGACAGGCCACCTCGAACCTGTCCTCGGTGAGCTGGCGGGTCCACAACTGCTCGCGCCAGCCGTCCTGTCGGTCCGACAGGTCAGCGTGGACTATGTAGTTAGTGGGGCCCCTGCCGATGGGGTCCTCGTGCGTGATGATGGTGATGGGGTGCCTCCCGGAGCCGGATCCCGAACTCAAGATCCTCCAGCAGCACCTCCTGCTGAAACACGCCGGGGCACGTTCAAGCGTCGCCAGCAGATGAGTGCGCATCCCAGGGTGAGGAAGGCTTCGTGGATGTCGTCGCGGATCTCCCGGCGGATCCGCAGGCGGCAGAACCAATGCAAATGGGCGAAGGCTCGCTGTTCACCGTGCGCCCTGCGAACTCCCCCGTCAGCTCGTGCCGGGTGCCCACATGTCCTTTCACGCGGGCGAGCTGAGCTTCCGTGGGTGTGCAGGAGCATGAGCATGCTCCTGCACACCCCGAGTAGCGGTGTTCCTTCGGCGGCGGCCCGGCGTATGAGGTGCTCTTCGAGCTGGTCGTGTTCACCAGCATCGCCACCGATGGACATCTGCAAGGGGTCACCGAGCTGGCAGTTGGCGGCACAGCTGCGTGACCAGGCGTGAGAGGCCGGACGCGCGGCGGTCTCGCGGTCTCAGACCTCGCCGCGCCAGGCGCCCGTCTCCACGCCGCCGCGCTCCTCGATGAAGTGCTTGAAGCGGCCCAGGTCGCCGGCGACCTGCCGCTTGACGAAGCCGAGCTTGTCGCCGACCGTCTCGGCCAGGCCCTCGGGGTCGTAGTGCATCTGCAGCATGACCTTGGTACGGGTGTCGTCGAGGCGGTGGAAGGTGACGACGCCGGCCTGCTTGGCCTCGCCCTCGACGGTGGTCCAGGCCACGCGCTCGTCGGGGATCTGCTCGGTGATCGCCGCGTCGAACTCGCGCTCCACGCCGTCGATCTTCGTCACCCAGTGGGTGAGCTTGTCGGTGCGCTGCTCGATCCGCTGCACCCCCTTCATGAACCGGGGGAACGACTCGAACTGGGTCCACTGGTTGTACGCCGTGCGGACCGGCACGTCGACCTCGATGGACTCTTCGACCTTCGACACGGATGACACCTTTCTCGTGAAGTTCCGCGTGCCGTTCGGCGGAGGATTTCCGCGGTGGATTTCTGCCGTGGATTTCCGCGGGAACGGGCGCTTCTTTCCTTCACCTCCGCGAGTGCCCCGAGCCTCTGTTTTCACTCACGTGCTGCCCAGTGGGTAGAGGAACCCCATGAACGCACCGATCCCCGCACCGGCCCCGACCCCCGCCACGCCGCACCTCGACGCCGAGACCGTGGAACGGCTCGTCCCCATGTCGGCCGCGATCGGCGCGCTGGAGGCCGTCCTCGCCGCCGGGCTCGACCCGGCGGCACAAGCGCCCCGCTCGGTCGTCGAGGTGCCCGGCGGTCAGCTGCTCCTGATGCCCTCGGCCACCGCCTCGTACGCGGGCGTGAAGGTCGCCACGGTCACGCCGGGCAACGCGGAGCGCGGTCTGCCGCGCATCCAGGGGCTGTACCTCCTCCTGGACGGGCTGACCCACACGCCCGTGGCCCTCCTGGACGGGATCGCGCTGACGTCGTTGCGCACTCCGGCCGTGTCCGGGGTGGCGGTCGGGCGGCTCGCGGTCCCCGGGGCCGAGCGGCTGCTGGTCTTCGGGACGGGGCCGCAGGCGTGGGGCCACGTCGAGGCGGTACGGGCGGTGCGTCCGGCCCTGCGGCACGTCGACGTGGTCGCGCGCAATGCCCGCCGGGTCGCCGCCTTCGTCGACCGCTGCCGCGCCGCGGGGCTCTCCGCGGCCGCGGCGACGGCGGACGCGGTGGCCCGCGCGGACGTGGTCTGCTGCTGCACCACGGCCCGCGAGCCCCTCTTCGACAGTTCCCTGCTGCCCGGCCACGCGACGGTCGTCGCGGTCGGCTCGCACGAGCCGGACGCCCGCGAGGTGGACGCCCGGCTCGTGAGCCGCGCCACGGTGGTGGCGGAGTCCCGCGAAGTCGCGGAGCGGGAGTGCGGCGACCTGGTCCTCGCGGCCGCCGAAGGGGCCTTCGCCATGGAGCGGCTGCACACGCTGGACGCCTTGGTCCGGGGCGAGGTGCGGCCGGCGGAGGGCGCGCCCCGGCTGTTCAAGTCGGCGGGGATGGCCTGGGAGGACCTGGCGGTGGCGGTCGCCGTGTACGAGGGGTGGGCGGCCGCCGGGTGAGTGCGTCAGGCGCCCACCGTCACCGCGTGCCGCACCACGGCGTCGAACAGGTACCCCTGCGTGTTGTGCACCGTCGTCTCCGGCTGGGTCCGGCCCGTGGAGTCCGTGGCGCGGGAGAGGAGTTCGACGGGTCCGGGCTTGCCCGTACTCCACGGCGTCGACCAGCGGGTCCATGAGCCGGGATGTGAGGGATCGTGCAGGCGGGCCCGGCGCCAGGAGGCGCCGCCGTCCGTGCTGACCTCGACCCGGGTGATCGCGCCCGACGCGGACCAGGCGCGGCCGGTGAGCCGGTGCTCGGTGTGCGCGGGCAGGGTCGCGTTCCAGGGGAGTTCGAAGGCCGACTTGAGGGTCTGGCGGGTGAGCGGGGCGCTGCCCTCGGGCGGGTAGGCGTCGCCGTACAGCCGGTAGAAGTCGGTGTTCCAGGGCGAGTAGAGGGGCACGGTCGAGACCTCGATGTCGCCGAGCCACTTGACCGAGGAGATGCCCACCCAGGACGGGGCGAGGACCCGGACCGGGTAGCCGTGGTCGGGGGGAAGGGGCTCGCCGTTCATCTCGTACGCGAGGAGGACGTCGTCCAGGGCCTTGGAGACGGGCATGGGGCGGCGCACGCGGCCGTAGTTCGTGCCGTTCGACGTGACGTACTCGTCGTCGAGGCCGCGCGGCATCACGTCCACCGCCCGGCGGGAGAGGCCTGCCAGGCGCAGGACGTCGGAGAGGCGTGCGCCGCGCCAGCGGGCCGTGCCGATCGCGCCCGTGGTCCAGGGCGTGCCGGAGACCGGCTGGTCCTGCTGGGTCTTGAAGAAGTTCCTGGAGTTGCCCGCGCACTCGACGAACGCCGTGCGCGTCACCGGGGGAAGGCTCTGCAGCTCCGCGAGGCCGAACTGCCGCGCGCCGCCCGTCAGTCCGTCGCCCCAGACGTTCAGCCGCCAGGCCGCGGCGTCCAGGCGCGGCGTCGTCGTGTGGTTGCGGACGAAGAAGTGGGAGGCGGGGGTCAGGTGGCCGGTGTCCGCGAGGGCCTCGAAGCGGGTCTCCGCGTTCGTGCCGTGCACGATGAAGCGGTCCGGGGGCAGCGGCTTGACGATGCCCTCGCCCGTCGCCGCGCTCGCCGTGTTCGCCGAGAGGCCGGCCGGCGCCGCGGAGACGAGGCCCGCGGCCGCCAGGAGCCGCAGGAGGTCACGGCGCGCCACCCCGTCGGCGCGGGCCCGGCCGCCCAGCCACTGGTGCAGCCTGCGCCGGTCGTACGCCGCTTCTGATTCCGGGAATCTGGTCATGGCCACACGCTAGGAGGGCCGCACTGAGGCGCACCGGAGAACGCCCTGATCTTCACCGGCGCGAAAGAATCGCGCGAGGACGACAGGGGTTCGAAGACAGGCTCTCAGGGCGTCGTCGACGACACCACGTACACCATCGGGTGCTGCGCGTTCGAGCGGTCCACGACCACGTCCTGAGTGGGCGCCGGGTTCTTCCGGTCGTGGGTCAGGCCGGACCAGGGGCCGGGGCCCGTGAACTCCCAGCCGACGACCTTGCGGTCGCGCTTGCTGATGGTGATGTCGTCCGGCTTGAGCTCGTCCTCGGTGGTGCCGATCTGCTTGAGGAACCTCCGCAGGCCCTCGTTGCTGGTGAGGAACTGGACGTAGAGCCGGCTGGTGCGCCAGTTGTTCGTCTCGTAGTAGGCGACCTCCGCCGAGTACGGCTGGACCGGCACGTCGTACAGGCGGCGCTGCACCTTGGAGGGCCAGCCCGCGGTGAGGCCGGTCGCGGAGTACTTGTCCTCCTTGTCCCGGCCGCTGTTGCGGCTCTGGTTCGCGGAGATCACCAGATAGCCGGCGGGGACGCCGATGAGCAGCACGATGATGATCGCCGTCAGCCAGCGGCGGCGGATCATGTGGCGGCGGTCCTCGGTCTTGCTTGCCCTGGCTCCGTCGCGGTCCGGCTCGGGCGGGCCGGGGAGGTCCGGGGACGAGGGCTGGCGGGGCACGGTCATCTACTGGGTTCCCTGGGAGGTGCGGTCGTTGGTGCGGCGCGCCTCTGCGTAGCGCTCGTAACGTTCGTAGCGTTCCACGCGGCGCCGGTTGGCGCGGCGGAAGCGGCGGGCGACCAGGCGGGAGAGGTCGGCGGCGCCCACCATGCCGGCCTCGGGGCCGAGCTGGGCGCGGGCGATACGGGCCTCGGGGCGGTAGCCGCGGCCGGTGAGATGGCGGCGGAAGGCGTCGCGGGCCGGGCCGATCAGGAGGTCGTCGGCGGCCGAGACGCCGCCGCCGATCACGAAGCAGGAGGGGTCGAGCGCGGCTGCGAGGTTGGCGATGCCGACGCCGAGCCACTGGCCGATGTCCTGGAGGAGCTCCACGCACATGGCGTCGCCCTCGCGGGCCAGCTCGGTGATGAGGGGGCCTGTGATGTCGGGGACGTTGCCCTTCACCCGTTCGACGATGCCGTACGCGACCGGGGAGTCGGCGGCGGCGAGCTCGCGGGCCTCGCGGACGAGGGCGTTGCCCGAGCTGTACTGCTCCCAGCAGCCGCGGTTGCCGCAGGGGCAGCGGTGGCCGCCCGGGACGACCTGCATATGGCCGAACTCGCCCGCGACGCCGAACTTGCCGCGCTTGACCTGGCCGTCCTCCAGGATCGCGCCGCCGATGCCGGTGCCGAGCGTGATCATGACCAGGTGGTCCTCGCCGCGGCCCGCGCCGAAGCGCCACTCCGCCCAGGCGGCGGTGTTCGCGTCGTTGTCCACCATGACGGGGACGGCCAGGCGTCCGGAGATCCGGTCGCGCAGGGGCTCGTTGCGCCAGGACAGGTGGGGCGCGAAGAGCACGCGGTTGCGGTCCGCGTCGACCCAGCCCGCCGCGCCGATGCCGACGGCGTGCACGTCGTGCCGGTCGGAGAGGTCGAGGACCAGCTCGATGATGGTGTCCTCGACGACCCTGGGGCTCTTCGACTTGTCCGGGGTCTCCGTGCGCAGGGTCTCCAGGATGTTGCCGTCGGGGTCGACGACTCCCGCCATCACCTTGGTGCCGCCGATGTCGATGCCGACGGTGTTGACGCGTGGCGCCGTGAGGTGCGATCGGCGTTCGCGGGTGCCCACGGTCCGCAGGACGGTGGCTCGTGCGGAGCCGCGGTGCGCGAGGTCGCGGTAGGTGCTCATTGCGGCGATTCTGCCTCAACCTCGCGGGGGCGCGCACAGTGGGACCCCGGGGCGGGGGGCTTATCACGTGGGCCCCGGGGCGGCGTCCCCAGGGGCGCGGGGAACTGCGCGAGCAACCACGAAAGAGCCGCAGACGCATCTGCCGGGCAACTGTGCAGACGCGACTGCGGCTCTTCCTGGGCCGAGCGCGCAGTTCCCCGCGCCCCTGACACAGCTCCCCCAGCCGTCAGGCTGAACCGCGGTCCTCCAGTTCGTGACGGAGGTCGTCCAGTTCGGAGCCGCCCGCCATCTCACGGGTGAGGTCGTCGAGGGAGATCTCCTCGCGGGTGTAGGAGCCGGACATCACTCCTCGCTTGAGGAGGACGAACCGGTCCCCGACCAGGTACGCGTGGTGCGGGTTGTGGGTGATCAGGACCACACCCAGACCCGCGTCCCGCGCCGCGGCCACGTACTTCAGGACGACGCCCGACTGCTTGACGCCGAGCGCCGCCGTCGGCTCGTCGAGGACGAGGACCTTCGCGCCGAAGTAGACGGCGCGGGCGATGGCCACGCACTGGCGCTCGCCGCCCGAGAGCGTGCCGATGGGCTGGTCGACGTCGCGCAGGTCGATGCCCATGCGCAGGAGCTCCGCGCGGGTCGTCCTGCGCATGAGGTCGACGTCCATACGGCGGAAGGGACCCGTGCCCTTCGTCGGCTCGGAGCCGAGGAAGAAGTTCCGCCAGACCGGCATCAGGGGGACCACGGCGAGGTCCTGGTAGACCGTGGCGATGCCGAGGTCCAGGGCCGCGCGCGGCGAGCTGAGCCGCATGTCCTCGCCCTCGATGCGCAGGGCGCCCGCGTCGTGCCGGTGCAGCCCTGCGATGATCTTGATGAGGGTGGACTTGCCGGCGCCGTTGTCGCCGAGGACGCAGGAGATCTCCCCCGCGTGCACTTCGAGGGAGACGCCTTCGAGCGCGCGGATGTTGCCGTAGTACTTGCTGACGTCGTCCAGCTCGACGAGCGGCGTGCGTCCGCTTTCGTCCTCGGGGACCGCGTCGGCCTTTGTCATGTCCGTGGTCACTTCGTCGCCTCCGCGCGCTTGCGGACCCAGTGGTTGAGCAGGGTCGCCAGGAGCAGCATCACGCCGAGGAAGAACTTGAACCAGTCCGAGTTCCACTCGGCGAACACGATGCCCTTGCTGACCATGCCGAAGATCAGCGCGCCGACCGCCGCGCCGACCGCGGAGCCGTAGCCGCCGGTGATGAGGCAGCCGCCGATGACGGCCGCGACGATGTAGATCAGTTCGCTGCCGACGCCCTCGCCGGACTGCACGGTGTCGTACGAGAAGAGCAGGTGCTGGCCGGAGATCCAGGCGCCGAACGCGACGCCCATGTAGAGGCCGATCTTGGTCTTGGCGACCGGGACGCCGACCGCGCGGGCCGCGTCCTCGCCACCGCCGACCGCGAAGATCCAGTTGCCGACGCGGGTGCGCAGCAGGATCCAGGTGGCGACCGCGATCAGGGCGAGCCACCAGAGGATCGTGACCTTGAAGTCGACGCCGCCGACCGGGATCGTCGAGGCGAAGACCTCCTTGGCGGAGGAGAAGCCCTCCATGTCGGAGATCGACTTGGTGGAGACCGTGCCGCTGATCATCTTGGTGAAGCCGAGGTTCATGCCGGTCAGCATCAGGAACGTACCGAGCGTGATGATGAAGCTCGGCGGGTCCGTGCGGGTCAGCATCACGCCGTTGAAGACGCCGATGGCGAGCGTGACCAGGAGCGAGACGGCGACGCCCACCCAGACGTTCGCCGTCATCTGGTAGCTGAACATCGACGAGACAAGGGCGGACGTGGTCACGAGCACGCCCGCCGACAGGTCGAACTCGCCGCCGATCATGAGCAGCGCCACCGGCACCGCCATAATGCCGAGCGTCGAGGCGGCGTAGAGGACCGTCGCCAGGCTGGTGGCCTGCAGGAAGCTGTCCGCGACGAACGAGAAGAAGAGGAAGACGGCGATGGCGCCGACGACGGAGCCGAGCTCGGGACGGCCCATCAGCTTCTTCAGCGGCGAGGCCTTCACCAGGCGCTCGTCGGCCTTGGCGTCGGGGGCGGGCGCGGGTGCTGTCGCGGTCATCGGGTCCCTCGCTTCGCGTAGTCCTCCAGCTCGGCGGCCTGGTCCTTGGTGACGATCTGCGGACCGGTGAGGACGGGCTTGCCGCCGCCGAGGACGTCGGCGTTGTACTTGTACAGCCAGAGCAGGTCGACGGCCTCGTAGCCCTGGAGGTAGGGCTGCTGGTCGACGGCGAAGCCGAGGTCGCCCGACTTCAGACCGGCCGCGACCTTCTCGTTGAGGTCGAAGGTGTCGACCTCGGCCTTGCTGCCCGCGCTGTCCGCGGCCTGCACCGCGGTGTCCGCGAAGGGCGCGCCGAGCGTGACGACGGCGTCGACCGACTTGTCGGACTGCAGCTTGGCCTCGATGGAGGACTGCACGTCGGGCATGTTGGTGCCGGTCACGTACAGGTTCTGCATGGTGCCGTCGAAGGTCTTCTTGGCGCCCGCGCAGCGCTGTTCGTGGCCGACGTTGCCCTGCTCGTGCAGGACGCAGAGCGCCTTCTTCCTGCCGCGCTTGTTGAGCTCTTCGCCGACGGCCTCGCCGGCGATCGTCTCGTCCTGGCCGATATGGGTGAGCGCGCCGAACTCCTTGGACTCCGCGGAGCCGGAGTTCACCGTGATCACCGGGATGCCGGCCTTCTTGGCGCGGGCGAGGGCGCCCTTCATCGCGTCCGGCTTGGCCAGCGTGACGATGATCCCGTCGACCTTCTTGTCGATGTAGGAGTCCACGAGCTGGGCCTGCTGCTGGGCCTCGTCGTCGTGCGCGTACAGGAACTTGATGTTGTCCTTGACCGCGGCCTGCTTGGCGCCGCTCTGGACGATGTCCCAGAAGGTGTCGCCGTCGCCCGAGTGGGTGACCATGCCGAAGGTCCAGCGCGGCGTGTCCACCGCGGCCTTCCCGCCCGCCGCTGCCGCCTTGCGGGCGTCCTCGGCGCGCTTTCCGCCGGTGCTGCTGCATCCGGTCAGTCCGGCGGTCACACCGAGCACCGCCACCAGCACGGCGCCTACCGCTCGTACCCCTGTCTTCACCCTTGCCACGACGCCGTGCCCTTCTTGCTCTGCTGCTCCGTGCGGCCGGTCCGGATCCCCGGCCCCAGCCGCCCAAGTATCGACCACGCGGATCACGCATGTGTTCATCGGGTACCGCGAGCGGTGTACTTCTCCAGCTTCGGCACGTCCTTCCCGGTGACGACGGCGGGTCCCGTGAGGACGGGTTTGCCGCCTCCCAGGACGTTGGCGTTGGTCTTGTACAGCCACAGTTCGTCGAGGGCGAGGTATCCCTGGAGGTAGGGCTGCTGGTCGACGGCGAACCCGACCTCCTTGGCCTTCAGGCGCTTGACGACCTCGGCGTTCAGGTCGAACGTGTCGACCTCCGCCTTGCTCCCCGTCTCGCCCTTGGCCTTCACCGAGTACGCGGCGATCGGCGCGCCGAGCGTGACGACGGCGTCGATGTCCTTGGTGGCCTGGAGCTTCGCGCTGATGGAGGACTGGGCGCCTGGCGCGTTGGTGCCTTCGACGTTCAGGTTCTCCACCGATCCCTCAAAGGTCTTCCTGACGCCGGCGCAGCGCTGTTCGAGGGAGACGTTGCCCTGTTCGTGGATGACGCAGAGCGCCTTCTTCTTCCCGCGCGTGTTGAGCTCCTCGCCGACGGCCTCGCCCGCGACGGACTCGTCCTGGCCGATGTGGCCGAGCGCGCCGAACCGCGCGGAGAACTCGCCGCCGGAGTTGACCGTGACGACCGGGATGCCCGCGGCCTTCGCCTTGGCGAGCACGGCCCGCATCGCCTCGGGCTTGGCGAGCGTCACGACGATCCCGTCGACCTTCTTGTCGACGAAGGACTGGACGAGCTCGGCCTGGCCCTTGGCCTCCTTGTCGTTGGCGTAGAGGAGCTGGATGTTGTCCTTGCGGGCAGCCTGCTCGGCGCCGCTGCGCACGATGTCCCAGAAGGTGTCGCCCTCGCCGGAGTGCGTGACCATCGCGATCTTGAGGCGGGGAGTGCCGACGCCCTTGCCGCTTTCGCCGCCGTCCCCCGATCCGTCCTCGTCGTCCTTGCCGCCGGAGCTGCTGCAGCCGGCGGCGAGTGCGATCACCGCCAGACAGGCCGTGACGCCCCTCGCCGTACGGGATGTGCGCATGGTGGACCACCCCTCTGCTCCCGGCCGCCTCGGTGCGGCTTGAGGAGTTCTAGCGGGGTGCGCGCGGGAGCGTCAATGGCTTTGTCAGAACATTCTGACGGCTGGTGGGGCGCCGGGCTGCTACGGCCGTACGAGGAGCTGGAACTCGAAGGAGTAGCGCGAGGCCCGGTAGACGTGCGCGCCGTACTCGACCGCCCGCCCCGTGTCGTCGAAGGTCGTGCGCCGCATCGTGAGCAGCGGCGCCCCGGCCGGCTCGGCGAGCAGCTCGCCCTCGTCGGCGGTGGCGGCGCGGGCGCCGACGGACTGGCGCGCGCTGTGCAGGGTGTGGCCCGCGGCGCGCATCAGGCGGTAGAGGCCGGTGGCCTCCAGACGTGCGGTGTCGAGGTCGAGGAGCCCGGTCGGCAGGTGGTTGCGCAGATGGGCCATGGGTTCGCCGTGGGCGAGCCGGAGCCGCTCGACGAGGTGCACCTCGTCGCCCTCGGCGACGCCGAGCGCCGCGGCGACCTCGGCGGAGGCGGGCTCGACGGTGTTGCGCAGGACGCGCGTCTCGGGGCGCTGGCCCGCGGCTTCCAGGTCGTCGAAGAGGCTGCTGAGCTCCAGGGGCCGCTTGACCTGGCTGTGCACGACCTGGGTGCCGACGCCGCGGCGGCGCACGAGCAGGCCCTTGTCGACGAGGGACTGGATCGCCTGGCGGACGGTGGGCCGGGAGAGCCCGAGCCGCCCGGCGAGCTCGATCTCGTTGCCGAGGAGGCTGCCGGGGGTGAGGGCGCCGCGCTCGATCGCCGCCTCCAGCTGCTGGGCCAGCTGGAAGTAGAGCGGGACGGGGCTGCTGCGGTCGACGCCGAGCCGGAGGTCCACGGTGGGGTCCTGGACCGGCTTGTCCTGAGCTGCTTTGGCGACTGGTTTGGACACGGGGCGAGCGTAGTCCCAGGAGAGGATGACGGGAAGTTCTTAAGTTCTGTTGTCCGGACAAAGTATTGACAGCGGGGGCAGGCGTCGCGAGGGTGGGGCCATGCGCATCGGACTGATCGGAACCGGCCGGATCGGCACCTTTCACTCGGCGGCCCTGCTCCGCCATCCGGCGGTGACGTCCCTCGTGGTCGCCGACGTGGACGCCGCGAGAGCGGCCGACCTCGCGGCACGGACCGGCGCGACGGCCGTGCCCTCGGTCGACGAGGTGTTCGCCGCCGGGGTGGACGCCGTGGTGATCACGGCGGCGACCTCGGCGCACGCCGCGCTGATCGGCAGGGCGGCGCGGGCCGGGCTCCCGGTGTTCTGCGAGAAGCCCATCGCCCTCGACCTGCCGGGCACGCTGGCCGCACTCGCGGAGGTGGAGGCGGCGGGCACCGTGCTGCAGCTCGGCTTCCAGCGGCGCTTCGACGCGGGGTACGCGGCGGCGCGCGAGGCGGTGCGCACGGGCCGGCTCGGGCGGCTGCACACGGTGCGGGCGATCACCTCGGACCCGGCGCCGCCGCCCGCCGCGTACCTGCCGCTCTCCGGTGGTCTCTACCGCGACTGCCTGGTCCACGACTTCGACATCGTGCGGTGGGTCACGGGGCGCGAGGTGACGGTGGTGTACGCGACCGGTTCCGACAAGGGTCCCGCGATGTTCCGCGAGGCCGGTGACGTCGACACGGCGGCCGCCGTCCTCACCCTGGACGACGGCACGCTGGTCACGGCGACCGCGACCCGCACCAACGGCGCGGGCTACGACGTCCGCATGGAACTGGCCGGGGAACGCGACCAGTTGGCGGTCGGCATGGACGAGCGCACGCCCCTCACCTCGGCGGAACCGACGGGCCCGCCCGCCCCGGTCAAGCCCTGGCCCGGCTTCCTGGAGCGCTTCGCGCCCGCGTACGAGGCGGAGCTCGCGGCCTTCGTCGACGTCGTGCGCGGGGAGCGGACGAACCCCTGCGACGGCCGCGAGGCGCTGCACGCGCTGCGGATCGCGGAGGCCTGCGAGCTGTCGCGGCGGGAGCGGCGGCCGGTGCGGATGTCCGAGATCCCGCGGGACCCGGAGGGCTACGAGGGCTGAGCCCCCGCAGGGGCCGGGAGGGTCGGAGACAGCCTCTCAGCCCGTGGAGAGCACCGTGCCCTGCGCGATCGCGCACAGCGTCTCCGTGCCGTCCTCGCCCACGGCGGACAGCTCGCAGCGGACCACCGCCTGACGTCGGCCCGAGTGGACGACGACGGCGCGGGCGGCCAGTCTGACGCCCGTCGCCGGACGTAGGTACTGGATGGAGAAGCCCGAGGTCAGTACGGCGGGTCCGAGGGTCGTGCCAGCCGCGAACGTGATGCTGTTGTCGGCTGCGTACGCGAGCACGCCGCCGTGCAGGAAGCCGTTCTGCTGGTGGAGTTCCGTACGGATGCCGATCTCCAGCGTGGCCGCCCCCTCGCCGAACCGCGTGAGGCGGGCCCGCACCAGAGTGCTGAACGGCTGGGCGTCCAGGACCTTCTGGGCCCTGGCGAGGTCGAGGGGGTCGGTCGGCTGCGCGGGCGGGGGTTCGGTCATGACCGAACTACTACCACCGGACGGGAAGCCGGCGCACCCCTCTGATCAGCGTCCCCGGCAGCCACTCCCCCGGCGGCCCGTCCGGGGCGAGGTCCGGGCAGCGGGTCAGGAGCGAGCCGAGCGCGATCCGCGCCTCCAACCGGGCCAGCGGCGCGCCCAGGCAGTGGTGCAGGCCGTGCCCGAAGGCGACGTGGCCGCGCGGGGCGCGGCGGATGTCGAAGCGGTCCGGGTCGGGGAAGCGGGCGGGGTCCCTGTCGGCCGCGGCGAGGGAGATCCGGACGACGGAGCCCTGGGGGATGACGAGGCCGCCCAACTCCGTGTCCTCGGTGGCGAAGCGGTACGTCGCGCCCTCCACCGGGCCTTCGAAGCGGAGGCCTTCCTCGATCGCGCCGTCGAGGAGGCTCATGTCGGCGCGCAGCGCGGCCAGTTGGCCGGGGTGGGTGAAGAGGGCGTGCACGGTGTTGGCGAGCAGGTTGACCGTCGTCTCGTGCCCGGCGATCAGCAGTACGAAGGCCATGGCGCGCAGTTCGGCGGGCGAGAGGCGGTCGCCGTCCTCGTCGTCGGTGGCGCGGATCAGGGCGCTCAGGAGGTCCTCGCCGGGCGACGAGCGCTTGGCCTCGACCAGGTCGGCGAGGTAGCCGGCCAGTGCCACGAAGGCGGCGCGCTCCTCCTCCTGGTTCGGCGAGGCCACCACGCCGTTCGACATGCGGCGGAAGGCGCCGCGGTCGATGTCGGGGACGCCGAGCAGCTCGCAGATGACCGTGATCGGCAGCGGGAAGGCGAGGACTTCGAGCAGGTCGCCGCGGCGGTCGCGCGCCGTGTCGCCCTCCGTGAGCATCGCGTCGAGGAGGCCGTCGGTGATGTCCTGGATGCGGGGGCGCAGGGCCTCGACGCGGCGGGCGGTGAACTCACGGGTGATGAGCCTCCGCAGGCGCGTGTGGTGGGGCGGGTCGGCGATCAGCAGATGCGTGCCGATCAGCTCCTCCTCGTGGAAGGCGAAGCCGGCCGCCGCCGACGAACTGGCGAAGCGGGGGTCGGTCAGCGCGGCCCTGCACTCCTCGTACCCGAGGACCAGGTAGGCGTCGCCCATGTCCTCGGGGGGTGGCAGGCGCACGCGGTGGACGGGCCCGAGGGCGCGCAGTTCCGCGTAGACGGAGTGGGGGTCCTGTCTGAACCGCGGGCCGTACGTCGCCAGGTCGATCGTGTCCGCCATGCAGGTCTCCTCCAGAGGTTCAGGTGGTCAACGCGCCGGACGAGGTGTCTGTTCCCCCTCGGCCGTCCGCGTCCTCCCTCAGCCGTCCTGATCGAGGAGCCCCGCGTCGTGCGCCAACAGAGCGATCTGGACGCGGTTGTTGAGGTCCAGTTTCGTCAGGATCCGGGAGACGTGCGCCTTGACCGTGGCGACGCTCAGGAACAGCTCGGCCGCGATGTCCGCGTTGGACCCGCCGCGGCCGACCGCGACGGCCACCTCGCGCTCGCGCTCCCCCAGCGAGTCCAGCCTCTCCAGCGCCCGCCGCCTGCGGTCCAGTTGCGGGTCCACGCCGGTCACCCGGGTGATCAGCTGCTGGGTCACCGTCGGCGAGAGCACCGGCTCCCCGGCGGCCACCGCGCGCACCGCCGCGACGATCTCGGCGGGTGCCGTGTCCTTGAGGACGAACCCCGCCGCGCCCGCGCGCAGGGCGCGCAGGACCTGCTCGTCGGCGTGGAAGGTGGTGAGGACGATGACCTCGGGGGCGCCCGGACGTCCGCGCAGCGCCTCCGTGGCGGCGAGGCCGTCCATCGTGGGCATGCGGATGTCCATCAGGACGACGTCGGGGCGCACTTCACCGACCAGCGCGGCGACCTCGGTGCCGTCGCCCGCCTCGCCGACGATCTCGATGTCGTCGGCGCCGCCGAGCATGAAGGAGAGTCCGGCGCGCACCAGCGGATCGTCGTCGACGAGCAGCAGCTTGATCGGTTTCGTGACCGGTTTCATGGCGCCCACGGTAGCCAGGCCTCCAGGTGGAATCCGCCGTCGGGTCCTGGCGTGTGGTGCAGCCTGCCGCCCGCGAGCGAGGCGCGTTCGGCGAGCCCGATCAGGCCCTGTCCGGAGCCGGGCACGTCGGGCACGTCGCCGGGCGGCGCGGGGTTGCGCACGGACAGGGTCAGGCCCTCGTCGGGCATGCCCGTGACGGTCACCGTCACCTCGGCGCCGGGGGCGTGCTTGCGGGCGTTGGTCAGGCCTTCCTGCGCGATACGGTAGGCGGTGCGGCCGAGGGCGGTGGGGACGGCGGCGGGGTCGGGGACGCGGTTGTCGAGGACGACCTTCATGCCCGCCTCGCGGGACTCGGCGACCAGGGTGTCCAGGGCGGCGAGCGTGGGCTGCGGGCGGCCCGAGGCGTCCGCGTCGCCGCCGCGCAGGACGCCGATCACCTGGCGCAGGTCCTGCAGGGCCTCGTGGGCGCTCTCCCGGATGACGCCGGCCGCCCGGGCGATCTCCGCGCGGGGTGCGTCCGGGCGGAATTCGAGGGCGCCCGCGTGCACGCTGAGCAGGGTGAGGCGGTGCGCGAGCACGTCGTGCATCTCGCGGGCGATGTCCTCGCGGGCGAGCCGCTGGGCCTGTTCGGCGCGGAGCGCGGCCTCGTTCTCCGCGCGGACGGCGCGGTCCCGCAGGCTGATCAGGAGCTCGCGCCGGGAGCGTACGAACATGCCCCAGCCGATGACCGCCGCGCTCGCCACGACGCCGAAGCCGATGGCGACCCCGTACGGCATCTCCGCGTCGGGCCGCAGCCGGTAGACGACGGGAACGGTGGCGATCGAGGCGCCGCCGACCCACGCGACGTACCGGAACGGGCGGTGCACGGCGAGGGTGAAGAGGGCCACCGCCGACGCACCGCCCGCCGTGTCGGAGATGAGCGAGACCGGCACCATCGCGACGGCGAGGCCGAGCGGCCAGCGCCTGCGCAGCCAGACCGCGGCGCAGGCGAGCGCGCCGACCACCTGGTCGAGCTCGGCGGCTCCCGGGGAGACGTTCGGGTTGGCGCCGACCGCGTCGGCGCCGATCATCCCGATGAGGACGGCGGCCAGGAAGCAGCCGAAGTCGGTGAACCAGTCGCGCGCGGTCCGCCGTGACCTGCGCCCCGCGCGGTCAGGGTCGAACTCCCGGGCAACGGCGGACGGCAGCGCCCACGGGCTCCCGGCCAGGGGCGTGCGACCGGGCTCGGACCTCGGCCCGGGCTCGGCCCTTCGCGTGGGGTCAGTGCCGCTCATGGTCGACAAATCTACGCACCGGTGGCCGCCGCGGCCCGCTCCGCGCGTGATCGTCTACCAAAGTCGCGCAGGTCACCGACTTTCGGACCGCTCACAAGGGAGATCCTCGCCCCGCGGCGGATGTCCGCGCGAAGGGTGCGGGACGACGATCTCCCCATGAAGCGGCTACTGGAGTTTCTCGGTGTGTTCCTGCTGTTCCAGGGCGCGGTCGGCCTGGTCAACGAGGTCACCGGCGGACTGCGCGGCTGGGGCCTGGTGCGGCGCCTCGGCTTCCTCGACGGCCATGAGATCTACGCGAGCGTGGCGCTGACCGTACTGGCCTTCGCGCTGTTCGCCGTCGCGGGGAGCCGGGGGACGGACTGAGTGCGCCCAGTGACCCGCAAAGGGGTCAGCAGCCGTGGTCGACCCGGTCGAACGAGGCGTAGTGGTCGGCGGTGTAGTAGTCCTCCTGGCTCTGCTCGCCGGTGACGATGCGGCGGGCACCGCGGTCGTCCGAGCCCGGCGTAATGACCGTGTACTCGTGGTAGTAGCCGGAGCCCTGCTGCGGCAGCTCGTTCTCGCGGTTCTGGAAGACCGTGCCGTCCTGCGGGAACGGGTAGGGGCCGCCCGCCTTGATCAGGTCGAAGGTGTCGTGCGCCTGGGAGGGCAGCGCGGAGTAGCAGATCTTGCCGACGGCGGTGACGGAGTGCGCGACCGGGGCGGCCGGCGCGGCGCTCGCGGTGGCGGCGACGGGACCGCCGACCAGGAGGGCGGCGGCGAGGGCGGTGGCGCCGAGGAACCGGCTTCGTGGGGGGATTCGCATGGGTCCAGTGTGACGCGCGTAGAGGTTGGCGTGTCAACGTCAAGTCTGTGAAGTTTTCCGGGAGTTCACCCCCTACCGCCGACCGGACACCCGAACGCCGTGAAGGAGGCCGCCGCGAGGAACCCCGCGGCGGCCGGACCCGGTTCGGCGTGACCCCGGCCCAGGGCCCTAGTAACTGCCGTACTCCGGGCGCCCCTCGCGCTCGTAGGTGCTGATGATGACGCCCGTGGACGTCGTGCGTGACTGCGCGTGCCGGAAGGCGGTGGGCAGGGCGCCCTCGGTGAAGAGGCGCTTGCCCGTGCCGAGGACGACGGGGAACGTCATCAGGTGCAGGGTGTCGATCAGGTCGTGCGCCATCAGGGAGCGGGCGAGGCCGGCGCTCCCGTGCATCTGCAGCTCGCGTCCCGGCTGCTCCTTGAGCGCGGTGACGTCCTTGACCAGGTCGTCGCGGCCGATGACGCGCGTGCCCTGCCACTCGGGGTCGGTCAGGGTGGTGCTCGCCACGTACTTCGGCAGGGAGTTGAGCCGCGAGGCGACCGGGTCGGTGGGGTCCGTCATCCTCGGCCAGTACCCGGCGAAGATCTCGTACGTCGCCCTGCCGAGCAGGAAGGCGTCGACCCGGTCGAAGTTCTGGCGCATGAAGGTGCCGAAGTCCTCGTCCCCGTAGGGCACCGACCAGCCGCCGTGTTCGAAGCCGCCGTCGCGGTCCTCGTCCGGGCCGCCCGGGGCCTGGATGACGCCGTCGAGGGTGAGGAACTGGGTGAGGGTGAGCTTCATGGCGAGCGCCTTCTCTCCGGTGGGGACCTGCCGAGGCCGTTCCGTACGGCTCTCACCCAGTCAGACCCCGCGGCCGCGCCGAAGTCATCGCTCGCCGCCGGACGTCGTGGCGCGCCCCCCGAACGGGCCGAGATCCGTGTCCGATTGCCGCCAGCCGATGCCGGCCCCGACGGCTTTCATTGAACCCGCAAGCACTTCTCGCCCAGAGCGGTGCGGAACCACCGATACACCTGCGGAAGAGGTACGGACATGTCTTCTCTCAACGGCAAGACCGCCCTGGTCACCGGCGGCAGCCGCGGCATGGGCGCGGCCATCGCGCTGCGCCTGGCCGAGGAGGGCGCGGACGTGGCGATCACCTACGTCCACGACGAGCCCGCGGCCCACGAGGTCGTCGCGAAGATCGAGTCCATGGGGCGGCGCGGCATCGCGCTGAAGGCCGACGCGGCGGACGCCGGGGACGCGGCCGGAGCCGTGGACCGGGCGGCCGACGACCTGGGCGGCCTGGACATCCTGGTGAACAACGCGGGCATCGGAGTCCTCGCCCCCCTCGGCGATCTGACGCTCGCCGATGTCGACCGCGTCCTCGCCGTCAACGTCCGCGGCGTCTTCCTGGCCTCGCAGACGGCGGCCGGGCTGCTGCGGGACGGCGGCCGGATCATCACCGTCGGCAGCGCCCTGGCCCGACGGGTGCCCGGCCCCGGCGCCGCCCTCTACGCCACGAGCAAGGCGGCGCTGATCGGGCTCAACAAGTCGCTCGCCCGGGAGTTGGGCGGCCGCGGGATCACGGCGAACCTCGTCCAGCCGGGCCCGGTCGACACCGACATGAACCCGGCGGACGGCCCCTTCGCCGACGGGCAGCGCGCCATGACCGCGCTCGGCCGCTTCGCCTCCGCCGGTGAGGTGGCGTCCCTGGTCGGCTATCTCGCCGGGGAGGACGCCGCGTTCGTGACCGGCACGGAGCTCACGGTCGACGGCGGGCACGCCGCCTGAGGCGCGTACGGAGAAGTGGGTGTGGGGCGCACCGGGGCTGTCCACCCGGTGCGCCCCACGTTCGAGGGGCGGGTCAGCCGCCCAGCTCCTGGTGACGGGCGGCCAGCTTGGCCGCGCCGTCCTCGGTCAGCGAACCGAACAGGCGCAGGCGGGAGATGCCGCCGTCCGGGAAGATGTCGACGCGGACGTGCGTGCCGACGACCGGCGCGTCGAGGACGAAGCGGTGGTTGGTGTCGGGCTGCAGGCGGGTGCGGGGCAGCGCCTCGGCCCACTCGCCCGATGCGCCGTCGCGTACCGAAAGGGCGGCCCAGCCGGCCGAGTTGCCCTTGAGGTAGGCGGTGTCGATCTCGACGACACGGATCTCGGACTGCTGGACCAGCCGGTAGCGGATCCAGTCGTTGCCGTTGTCGCGGCGCCGGCGGGTCTCCCAGCCGTCGTCCATCTTGCGGGAGCGGCCCGGCTGGATGGTGTTGGTGGCCGGGGAGTAGAAGCGGTCGGAGGCGTCCTCGACCTGGCCGCCGTTCTCCAGGGCGACGACGTCGAACGAGCCGAGCGCGGCGAGCCACTTGGGGTCGGCGACGACCTCGCCGTAGACCCGCAGGCGGGCGATGCCGCCGTCGGGGTGCTGGTTGACGCGCAGGTGCGTGAAGCGCTGCTCGACGTCGACGGCGAAGCCGTTGGCGGCGTGGCCGCCGACCGGCGTGCGCGGCACGAGGGTCGTCCACTTCACGTCGTCGCCGCAGAGCTCCTCGGGCGTCGGCGAACCGTCGACGCTGGTGCCCTCCACGGAGACGGCCTGCGGGTAGTTGCCGCGGAAGTGGGCGGTGTCGATGACGATGCCGCGCACGACGCCCGGGGCGCCGAGCCGGACGAGCGCCCAGTCGTGGTCGTCCGCGGTGGGCCAGGGGTGCTCGCTGGAGACGCCGCGCCGGCGGCGGGTCTCCCAGCCGTCCATGACCTTGCCCTTGTGCCCGAAGTGCTCGGGGTCGAACACGGCGGGGTGTGCGAGCAGCAGGTTCTCGCGCATCGCGAAGAACTCGTCGTTGGCGGCGATCACACCGGCGCCGAGCTGCCGGTCGGCGAGGTTGGCGTACTGGGTGAAGGGGAAGTCGGCCGTGCGGTAGTCGGCGTAGGGCTCGCCGCCGCCGTAGGGGCTGGCGTCGCCGGTGAAGTGAGGTATCGCCGTCACGTTCAGTTGTTCCTTTCCAGAAGTCGGCCTGCGGGTTCGCTGAACTCGCCGCCGTGCAGGATGCGTTCGCCGCGCAGCCAGGTGGACTTCACGACGCCGCTGAGGGTCTTGCCCGCGTACGCGGTGACCCGGTTCCGGTGCTGCAGCTCCGCGGGGTCCACGGTGAAGGTCTCGTCGGGCGCGAGGACCGCGAAGTCGGCGTCGCGGCCTGCCTCGATGGCGCCCTTCCGGTCGAGTCCGACCAGTTCCGCGGTGCGGGCGGACATCCACCGCACCACGTCGTCGAGACTGTGGCCGCGCTTGCGGGCCTCGGTCCAGATCGCCGGGAGGCTGAGCTGGAGCCCGGAGATGCCGCCCCACGCGGTCGCGAAGTCGTCGGTCTTGAGGTCCGCGGTGGACGGCGAGTGGTCCGTCACGATGCAGTCGATGGTGCCCTCGGCGAGCGCGTCCCAGAGCAGGTCCTGGTTGGCGGCCTCGCGGATGGGCGGGCAGCACTTGAACTCACTGGCGCCGTCGGGGACTTCCTCGGCGGTCAGGGTCAGATAGTGCGGGCACGTCTCGACGGTCAGCTCGACGCCTTCGCGCTTGGCGGCGGCGATGAGCGGGAGCGCGTCGGAGGAGGACAGGTGCAGGACGTGGACCCGCGCGCCGATCCGCTTGGCGACGGCGACGAGCCCCTCGATCGCGGTGTCCTCCGAGATACGGGGCCGGGTCTCCAGGTAGTCCGCGTACTTGGGCCCGCTCTTGTGCGGGGCGGCGTCCAGCTCGTGGGCGTCCTCCGCGTGCACGATCAGGAGCCCGCCGAACCCGGCGATCTCGGCCATGGAGGAGGCGAGCTGGTCCTGGTTCAGCGAGGGGAACTCGTCGACGCCCGAGGGCGAGAGGAAGCACTTGAAGCCGTAGACACCGGCGTCGTGCAGCGGCTTGAGGTCGGCCACGTTGTCGGGCAGTGCGCCGCCCCAGAACCCCACGTCGATGTGGGCCTTGGCGCGGGCGACCTCCTGCTTGGTGCGCAGGTTGTCCACCGTCGTCGTGGGCGGCAGGGAGTTCAGGGGCATGTCGACCAGGGTGGTGATGCCACCGGCGGCCGCGGCGCGGGTGGCGGTCCAGAAGCCCTCCCACTCGGTGCGGCCCGGGTCGTTCACGTGGACGTGCGTGTCGACCAGACCGGGCAGCAGCGCGTCGTCGCCGAGGTCCTCGAGGCGTGCGCCGTCCGGCACCTCGGCGTCGTACGCGTCAACCGCCACGATCCGGCCGCCGGAGACGGCGACCGAGGCGGCCCGAGTCCCCTGCGGAGTGACGACGCGGGTCGAGCGGAGCACCAGCTCCACCTCAGCACCCACCGTCGCGTCCACGTCCACGCCCTGTCCGGACACCCGCGTCCCCTCTCTTCTGTTCCGCTACACAGACCTTTTGCTTCCGCTTAACGGAATTCAACGTTCTGTTGAAGGAGTTTTCACGCTGGTGTCCACGGCGTCAAGGGTGGGCTTCGGCACCTCGCCGCCGGTGCACACTGATTCCGCCGCGCACTGGACGTTTCCACAACGTGGAATTAGAATTCCGCCTTACAGAACGTAGCTACGCACAACGTGAGCGCCGAGGGGAGCCGGGACAACCCTGCGAAGACGCGGACAAAGGCCCCCTGACCGGCGACGACGGCAGGCCGAGCAACAGTCCTCGGGAAGAACCGACCGGTAGGCTGCTTCCTTGCCCGCCAGCACCGAAAGGAACGCGCCGTGCCGACGTCAAGCGCCAGCGACGCCCCTGCTGAACTCGCCGCATCCAAGACCCCCGCCGCGAGCGGTGGCGTCCAGTCCCTCGAGCGCGCCTTCGATCTGCTCGAGCGGATGGCGGACGCGGGGGGCGAGGTCGGTCTCAGCGAACTCTCCGCCAGCAGCGGCCTGCCGCTCCCCACGATCCACCGTCTCATGCGCACCCTCGTCGCCTGCGGGTACGTACGCCAGCAGACCAACCGCCGCTACTCCCTCGGCCCCCGCCTGATCCGCCTCGGCGAATCCGCGTCGCGCCTGCTCGGCACGTGGGCCCGGCCCTACCTCGCCCGGCTCGTCGAGGAGACCGGCGAGACGGCGAACATGGCCCTGCTCGACGGCGACGAGATCGTGTACGTCGCGCAGGTGCCCTCCAAGCACTCCATGCGGATGTTCACCGAGGTCGGCCGACGGGTCCTGCCGCACTCCACGGGAGTCGGCAAGGCACTGCTCGCCCACACGTCCCCCGACGAGGTGCGGGCGCTGCTCGCCCGTACCGGGATGCCGGCCGCCACGGAGAAGACGATCACCACGCCGGAGGGCTTCCTCGCGGCCCTGGAGGACGTCCGCCGCGCCGGGTACGCGGTCGACGACAACGAACAGGAGATCGGCGTCCGGTGCCTGGCCGTGCCGGTCCCCGACTCCCCCACGGCCGCGGCGATCTCCATCTCGGGCCCCGCGGGCCGGGTCACCGAGGCGGCCACGGACAAGATCGTGCCGGTCCTTCAGCAGGTGGCGGTGGAACTGTCGGCGGCGCTGGCCAGCGCGGGGTCCGGCTCCTGAGCCCTGCCTTCCTCCTGAGCCCTGCCTCCCGCTGAACCCTGCTTCCCGCTGAACCCTGCTTTCAGCGACTCACCAGGGCGAAGTCCTGCGGGGTCATCCTCCGCAGGGTCCGGCGGTAGCCCCGCGGCTTGCGGGGGGCCGGGACCGTGAGGACCGCGCAGGGCGCGTGGGCGCGGAGGTAGCGGTGGGTGGCCGTCGTGCCGTGCCGGCCTGGGCGCGTGCCCAGGACCAGGAGGTCGTCCGGGTCCGTGGCGAGGCCGCACAGGGCGGGACCCGGACGGGACCTGATCACCCGGCGCTCGGCCACGACGCCGGGCGGCATACCGCCGAAGGCCTCGTCGAAGGCGCGGTCGAGGCGGGCCCGCGCCTGAGTCCACCAGTGCCTGGCCCACTCCGGGTCGGGGCGGTGCAGATATTTCCCCTCCCCCTCCGGCGGCTCCCAGGCCAGCACCGCGACCAGCACGCGGCCTCCGCGCCGGGCCTGCTCCGCGCCCGCCCGCAGCGCCGCGAGGCTCGCGAGCGACCCGCTCACCCCGACCACGACGCGCCCCTCGCGCCGCTCCTCCCCCGAGCCGCTTCCCGACCCGGCCCCTGCTCCGCTCCCCGCTCCCGCCTCGTGCCGCGCCATCAGTGGTACCCCTTCCCAGGCCAAAGCAGCCGTCCGGACTCGTCCGAAGATCTCTGAGAGGGAGTCTGTACGCTGACTGGCCTGGAAGGCAGGGCCAATCAGCGGGAGTTGGCATGGAAGACATACGTGTGGTCCACCCCGTGGACAGGAGGCTCGGAAGCCGTCAGCTGGCCGGACTCCTGACCGGCACCTGCGGCGAGCGCCCCGGCTACCGAGCCCTCGCGCACGGCGTGCGCACCCTCCTGCTCGACGGCCGCATCCCGCTGCACACCCGGCTGCCCGCCGAGCGCGAGCTCGCCTCGGCCCTGACCGTCAGCCGAGCCACCGTCACGGCGGCGTACGACGTGCTGCGCGAGGGCGGCTACGCGCGCAGCCGCCGCGGCGCGGGCACCTGGACCGAGCTGCCGCAGGGCCGCCGGCCGTCCAGCGTGGCGGTGTTCCCCGCGGGCGACGACGTCCTGGACCTGGCGGTGGCGGCGCCCGGCGCACCCGAGGCGGAGCTCACGGCGGCGCTGGCCTCGGCGGGCGCGATGCTGGCCCGGCACGCGCCGACGCCGGGCTACCACCCGTACGGGATACCGGAGTTGCGGGCCGCCGTCGCCGACCGCTTCGCCCGGCGCGGGCTGCCCACGCTGGCGGACCAGATCCTCATCACCACCGGCGCCCAGCACGCGGTGTCCCTGGTCCTCTCCCTCCTCGGCAGGCAGGGCGACCGGGTCCTCGTCGAGAACCCGTCGTACCCGAACGCCCTCGACGCGATCCGCGACGCGCAGCTGCGGGCGGTGCCGGTCCCGGTCACCGAGGACGGCTGGGACAGCGATCTCGTCGAGTCGTCGCTGCGGCAGGCGGCGCCCCGCATCGCGTACCTCGTGCCGGACTTCCAGAATCCGACGGGCTGCCTGATGCCGCGCGAGCAGCGGGTGCGCATCCTGGAGACGGCCCGCGCCACGGGCACCTGGCTCCTGATCGACGAGACGATCGCGGACATCGCGCTGGACGTACCGCCGCCCGCGCCGTTCGCCTCGCTGGCGCCGCACGGGGTGGGCGAACAGGTCCTCACCGTGGGCTCGTTGAGCAAGACGCACTGGGGCGGACTGCGGATCGGCTGGGTGCGGGCCGGGTCGGGGCTGATCACCGAACTGGCGACGAAGCGCGTGGCGAGCGACATGGCCACGCCCGTCATCGAGCAGCTGGTGGCGCTCCAGCTGCTGCGCGGGATGGACGACGTGCTGCGCGAGCGGCTGCCCCGGCTGCGGGCGCAGCGGGACGCGCTTGCCGCGTCCCTCGCCCGCCATCTGCCGGAGTGGCGCTGGCGGTTGCCGCCGGGCGGGCTCTCCCTCTGGGTGGACCTGGGCCGGCCGATCGCGTCGTCACTGGCCCGCGCGGCGCTCGCGCACGGCGTACGGATCGAGGGCGGTTCGCGCTTCGGCGCGGACCCGGGGACGCACGAGCACCGGCTGCGCATTCCGTACACGCTCTCGCCGGAGCGCTCGGAACAGGCCGTGCTGCGCCTTGCGACCGCGCTCTCCGGCGACCTGCGGGCCACGGGCGCCCCGGGGACGGACGTGAACCGCCGCCACTGGGTGGCCTGACGCCGAGCCCGCCCGGGCTGAGAGCCTGGCTCTGACCGGCTCTCAGCCCTTCCCCGGCTCCCCGAACATCTCCACCGCGCCCCGTACCCCCGCAAGGCCCGCGGCGAGTGCGCTGACCGAGCCGATCGCGCCCGCCACGAGCAGGAGGGACCGGCGCATCCTGGGGATCTCGGGGGCGCCGCCGTACGCCATCTCGGCGAGCGCGGCCAGTTCGTCCTCGGCGATGCCACGGTCCGTGAACTCCGCCGGGTGCGCGGCGAGTTCACGGCGCAGCCGGGCCACGGCGGTGCGCAGTTCCGCCACCCGCGGGTCCTCGTCGCTGCCGTTCACTCGCATCTGTCCCACACTCGGCAACACAGTTCTCCCCCTCGCGCGCCTCCGGCGCGCCGTTCTCGTGCTTGTCGTGCTTGTCGTGCTGATTCCAGCGGTCCTCGTGGTGCTGGTCAGGCACCTGGGGACCGCGGGTCAGTAAACCTTCCCCGATAGTGATGCGCCACTTTGCGAGGGCTGTGAAGGACGTGACCACTGCCACGCACACGTGGACCCCGTTGGGTGTATCCAGGAGGCATGACGACTGAAGCGACGAACGCGCAGGCCGACGGGGCGGGGGAGGTCGTCGGGCTACTGCTCGCCGCGGGGGGCGGGCGGCGCCTCGGCGGGCGCCCGAAGGCCCTCCTGGAGCACCGGGGCCGCCCGCTGGTGGAGCACGCCGTACGGGTGCTGCGCGAGGCCGGGTGTGCACGGGTGCACGTGGTCCTCGGGGCGTCCGCCGACGCCGTGCGCGCACGGGCCTCGCTCCCCCACTGCGTACTGATCGACAACCCGGAGTGGGAGGAGGGGATGGGCTCCTCGCTCCGGCTGGGCCTGGACTCGCTGCGGGGCACCGGCGCGGCCGCCGCCCTGGTCTCGCTCGTCGACCAGCCGGGGATCGGTGCGGCGGCCACCGCCCGCGTGCGCGCCGCGTACCGCTCGCCCTCGACGCTCGCGGCGGCCGCGTACGGCGGGCGCCGGGGCCATCCGGTCCTGTTCGGGTCCGCGCATTGGGCGGGGATCGGGGCGACCGCGGTGGGCGACCGGGGGGCACGCGACTACCTGCGGGAGCACGCGCGTGAGATCTCTCTCGTCGAGTGCGGGGACGTGGCGCAGGCGTACGACATCGACACGGCCGAGGACCTCCACCGGCTGGAGCCGGAGCCCGGAATCACGGCCTCCGGGGCGTCCGGCGCCCCGGCCCACATGGAGTGACCGGCATGGCACTCAGCGACACGTTCTGTCGACGAGAAGAATCTCGACATCAACAAACCATTGAACTTCCACCATGAGGAAACTAGTATCCACTGACCAGAAGGCCCGTTACCTCGGACGGGGCCCCTCAGCCGTACCTCGGCTCCTGTGGCACCCAGTGCCACCGTGTCTGCCCGGCGGCTCGGCCGCGGCACCGTCCGTGCAGCTCTCTGAAGGAAGTGACAGCTCATGTCCGCACTAGCGCCGTCGCCGCTGGCCATCGTCGACGCAGAGCCCCTGCCCCGGCAGGAAGAGGTGCTCACCGACGCGGCCCTCGCCTTTGTGGCCGAGCTGCACCGGCTGTTCACGCCCCGGCGTGACGAGCTCCTCGCCCGCCGCGGCGAGCGCCGTGCCGAGATCGCCCGCACCTCCACCCTGGACTTCCTCCCGGAGACCGCCGCGATCCGCGAGGACGACTCCTGGAAGGTCGCGCCGGCCCCGGCCGCGCTGAACGACCGCCGCGTGGAGATCACGGGTCCGACCGACCGCAAGATGACCATCAACGCCCTCAACTCGGGCGCCAGGGTCTGGCTCGCCGACTTCGAGGACGCGTCCGCCCCCACGTGGGAGAACGTGATCCTCGGCCAGCTCAACCTCACCGACGCCTACGAGCGCCGCATCGACTTCACGGACGAGCGCAGCGGCAAGTCGTACGCCCTCAAGGGCGCCGACGAGCTCGCCACGGTCGTCATGCGGCCGCGCGGCTGGCACCTGGACGAGCGGCACCTCCAGGTCGACGGCAAGCCGGTGCCCGGCGCGCTCGTCGACTTCGGCCTGTACTTCTTCCACAACGCCAAGCGCCTCATCGAGCTCGGCAAGGGCCCGTACTTCTACCTCCCGAAGACGGAGTCGTACCTGGAGGCCCGCCTCTGGAACGACATCTTCGTCTTCGCGCAGGACTACGTCGGCATCCCGCAGGGCACCGTCCGCGCGACCGTCCTGATCGAGACGATCACGGCCGCGTACCAGATGGAGGAGATCCTCTACGAGCTGCGCGACCACGCCTCCGGGCTGAACGCAGGCCGCTGGGACTACCTCTTCTCCATCGTCAAGAACTTCCGTGACGGCGGCTCGAAGTTCGTCCTGCCGGACCGCAACCTGGTGACGATGACCGCCCCGTTCATGCGGGCGTACACCGAACTCCTCGTCCGCACCTGCCACAAGCGCGGCGCGCACGCGATCGGCGGCATGGCGGCCTTCATCCCGTCCCGCAAGGACGCCGAGGTCAACAAGGTCGCCTTCGAGAAGGTCAAGAACGACAAGGACCGCGAGGCGGGCGACGGCTTCGACGGCTCCTGGGTCGCACACCCGGACCTGGTCCCGATCGCGATGAAGTCCTTCGACGCCGTCCTCGGCGAGAAGCCGAACCAGAAGGACCGCCTGCGCGAGGACGTGAACGTCGCCCCTGGCGACCTGATCGCCATCGACTCCCTCGACGCGAAGCCCACGTACGACGGGCTGGTCAACGCCGTCCAGGTCGGCATCCGTTACATCGAGGCCTGGCTGCGGGGCCTCGGCGCCGTCGCCATCTTCAACCTCATGGAGGACGCGGCCACCGCCGAGATCTCGCGCTCGCAGATCTGGCAGTGGATCAACGCGGGCGTCGTCTTCGAGACGGGCCAGACCGCCACCGCCGACCTCGCCCGCGAGGTCGCCGCCGCCGAACTGGACGCCATCCGCGCCGAGATCGGCGACGAGGCCTTCGCGGCCGGCAAGTGGCAGCAGGCCCACGACCTCCTCCTCCAGGTCTCCCTGGACGCGGACTACGCGGACTTCCTGACCCTCCCCGCGTACGAGCAGCTGCGCTGATCTCCGCAGGCAGCGCAGGACGAAGCCCCCGGCACCGCACAGCGCCGGGGGCTTCGGCGTTCAAAGACAGGCTCTCAGCCGACGTGCCGCGACCAGTCCTGCTCCGCGGGGGGCTTGCCGTGCAGGTCGGGGACCCGCTTCAGCCAGGCGGGCCGGCCCTTCTCGGTGGCCTCGGCACGGCGTGCGTCGGCGGCCGCCAGCTCGCCCCTGCTGGGGAAGTCGGTCGGCAGCCACGCGGCGGAGGAGCGGGCGCGGGCCAGCAGATGACCGACGTACGCCGCGCGCGCCTCGTCCGGAGAGGTGAAGCCGGGCTCGTCGGCCAGCCAGGCGTCCGGGACGAGGCCGACGATCTCGCGGAGCACCGACTCCGTGACGAGCGGCGCCAGTTCGGCGTCGGCCGCCACCGTGTCCGGGCCGTACACCCCCAGGGCGTGGTGGCGGAAGTCGTACGCCTTCTCGGGCGCGGAGGCACCCCAGCGGTGGTGGAAGACCAGGGCGGCCCCGTGGTCGATGAGCCACAGCTTCGGCGGCCGGACGCCGAAGGTGGGCCAGACCATCAGGTTCGAGCTGTGCACCGTGCGGTCGACGTTGGCCGTGAGGGCGTCGAGCCAGACGACCTTGCCCGCCTCCAGCGGGTCGACGTCGACGGCGTCCGGGGTGAAGTCCTTCGCGCCCGGCAGCAGATCCATGCCGAGGTTGAGACCGGCGCTGGCGTGCAGCAGGTCCTGGACCTCCTGGTGCGGTTCGTCGGCGGCGACGGCCGGATCGAAGTGCACGAGGACCAGCTCCGGGAAGCGCAGCCCGAGACGGCGCGCCAGCTCACCGACGATGATCTCGGCGACGAGCGCCTTGCGCCCCTGTGCGGACCCGGTGAACTTGACGACATACGTACCGAGATCGTCGGCCTCGACGACACCGGGGACGGAGCCGCCGGTGCGCAGGGGTTCGACGTAGCGGATCGCGGTGACCTCTCGCAGCATGTCCACGGCCCCCAGTCCTACGAGGGCGTTACGCCCTTGCTTCCGGCTTCCGGTATCCGGTATCCGGCACGAAGTGAGCATATTAACCGGGCGGGACGCGAGGGGTGGGGTGGTGGTGCCGTGGTGGAGGCGGTTCAGCAGATCGACCGGTAGGGGACGTCCGGGATGTACGTCTTCCACTCCTCCCGCGACAGCGGGCCGCCGACGCGCCCGCACGCGTCGTCGGCTATCCGGTCCGGTGCGACGGTGTAGCGCTGTACGGGGGCGTGCTCACCGGAGACGCGCAGCGCGTCGCCCCGTCGGCTGAAGGAGAGCGCGAGCACGGCGCCGCCGGGGGTCAGCACCCGTGTGCCCAGCTGCGTGCGGGAGGGGATGTCCCACAGGTGCACGGCCCCCGCCCCGTCCCCGACGGCGAGCGTGCGCTCGTCGGGCGAGAACGCCAGGGCGCGGATGGGCAGCGAGTCGTTGCGCCGGCTGGGGGCGGGCGGCCCGGCCAGAACTCCCCGGCGCCTCCTGACGTCACCGTCCCACAGGGTCACGCGGCCGGCCGTGTCACCGACCGCGAGGTACGTGCCGCCGGGGCTGAAGGCGAGGGAGCGCGGCGCTTCATCGCTGAGGGTGTGGTCCGCGAACTGCTGGATGCCGGTCCTCGCGACCTTGTTCCGGGTGGTGGCAAGGAGCCTGCCGTCCGGTCGCAGGGCCACTCTGCCGCCCCCCGTGACGACCAGCGCGGAGCCCTGGTAAGCCATCCTGCTCGTCCGCCTGCCCTTCTCGGTGTTCCACTCCTCGACGCGCCGGCCGTCGGACCGCAGGACCCAGAGATGGCCCGCGTCCGCACCGAGTGCGACCGCGCCTGCGCCGTCGACGACGGGAATTCCCCCGAAGCTCGTCGAGTGGCTCTCGTAGTTCTTCCCGACGTCGCTCTTCCCGACATCGTTCTTCCCGACGTCCCACGTGGTGAAGGCCGTCGGGTGCCGGGCGTCACGTACGGCTGCCGCGTATCCGAAGGTGGCGCCGTCCGAGCTGAACGTCATCGCGGTGGCGGCGGAGCGACGCGGCGGCTTCCGGTGGGGCGGCACCGAGGGCACGAGCCCCGTGACCGAGCGCAGCACTGCGCCGGTGTCCGGGTGCCGGAAACTCAGCGTGTCCTTCCCCGCGTCGCGGCGGACCGTGCTGAGGAGACCGCCGTCGGGGCTGAACAGGGCGGCGTCGACCGGGTCCGCGCTCCACGTGGCATCGGCCATGTCGGCCACGTCGATCGACCGGACCTCTCGCCAGGAGCCCCCGGTCTGGAACCGCAGGGTCCTGCCGTCGGCGCCCCATCGCAGTGCGCGGGCCCGGCTCTGGCCTCTCAGTGGATAGCGCAGCGACGGCGTGTCCGAGCGGGCGGTGCGCCATATCAGGATCTCCCCGTCCACCACACCGGCGAGAAACCTGCCGTCAGGGCTGAAGGCGGCTTCCCGGAGCCCCGGCCTCCTGATGCTCCAGGACTTCTCTCCGCCCGGGAGCCGCCACGCGTCGACCCCGTTGTCGCCCATACGCGCCAGGGTCTTCCCGTCGGGAGTGAATCCGAGGCCGCCGGGGAGGAGTTCCGGGCCTGACCGTGCGGATCCGCACCTCCCGCCGGAGTCGATGGTGACGGTCTTCCTGCGTCGGGCGATGTCCCAGACCTCTATGAGCCCGCCCGGCCCGCAGATCGCCGTCTGCCGGTCGTCCGCGCTGACGGTCCGCGACGACGGGCCGTCGGTCCTAACCTTCAGGAGCGTTCGGTGGTGGGCCAGGTCCCACAGCCGGACGGTCTCCCCGGCCCCGGCCCCGGCCCCGGCCCCGACCCCGACCCCGTGTCCGTCTCCGTCTTCGTCTTCGTCTCCGTCGGATTCGGTGACGGTGAGGATGCGGCCGCTCGGGCTGAAGTCCGCCGCTTCGCCGGAGGAGTTCGGCACAGGGGCACCGTCCAGCCAGCCGGACTCCAGGTCCCAGAGGCTGATCCCCTCCAAACCGTCGAGCGCCAGCTTCTTCCCGTCCGGGCTCAGCTCCACCGGTCTCAGGGAGTTGACCCGGAACCAGTTGCGGGATTCGGTGACCTGCCGGTGCGAGCGCACGTCCCAGCTCTGTGCGTAGTCGTCGCTCACGCTGACGACCCGCCTCCCGTCGCCACTGAGACGGCGCAGGGCGGCGGGGTGGGTGTCGCGCAGCCGGAAGACGTCGTCCTCCCGGTCCGTGGTGAGGCCGATGAGAGCGGACCGCGTCTCGGGGAGGTCGGCGAGCCGGTAGGCGGCGACACTCAGCAGCCGCGCCCTTTCGGGGTCGGTGTCGCGCAGCCCCTCCGCGACCTCGGCCACCTGGCGGGCTCTCGCCTGGAGGCTCTGCCGCTCGCTGGAGCGACTCTGCTGCCACGCGACGGACCCGGCGACCAGAGCCACCACGACCAACAGGGCCAGTGCGCCGATCGCGGCGTGGCGCACGCGCCTCTCGCGGGTACGGGCGGCCGTGCCGGCCGTGAGGTAGCGGCGTTCCCGTGACGTCAGTTCCTCCTGGCGGCGGGGCGTGCCGAAGGCCGCTTCCGCTTCAGCGAGTGCGTTGCCGCGCAACAGTGACCCGCTGTCCTGCCCCCGCTCGGCCCAGTCGCGTGCGGCTTCGGCGAGCCGGTGGTGGAGGAGGAGTGTCCTGCGGTCCTCCTCGATCCAGCTCCGCAGCCGGGGCCAGGCGGTGATGAGTGCCTCGTGGGCCAGGTCGACGGTGCCGTCGGCGACCGTGATCAGCCGTGCCCGGGCCAGACATTCCAGGACGTGGTGGGCGTGCGTGCCCTCGCCGGCTTCCAGCTCGTCCCGCCCGGCGGGCCGCCTGGTGTCCGGCGTGCCCTGGCCGGGGGTGATCAGCCGGAGCAGCAGGCGGCGGGCCAGGACCTGTTCATCCGGTGTCAGCCCGCCGTAGACGGCTTCGGCGGTGCGGGCGACGGCGCCGTCGATGCCGCCCACGGCCTCGTAACTCTCCAGCGTCAGTGTGCGGCCGCGGCGCCGGCGCCAGACTTCGCGCAGGGCGTGCGACATGAGGGGCAGGCCGCCCGGCTCGTCGGCGACCTCGTCCACCAGCCGTGCGGTCAGGGCGCGTTCCACGATCAGGGTGCGCGCCGCGGCGGGCTTGATGATCGCCTCCCGCAGCTCGTGCCGGTTCATGGGCACGACCGGCAGCGCGGCCTCCGCCAGTACGGCGACCAGGGCCCGGTGCTCCAGGCAGCGCGCGTAGAAGTCGGCTCGTACGCCGATGACGACGCGCACCCGGGCGTCGAGCCCGTCCCCCAGGAGCGCGTCCAGGAAGGCGGTGCGCTCCTGGATGTCATGGCAGAGGGCGAAGACTTCCTCGAACTGGTCGACGATCAGCCAGGTTTCTCCCGGTGCGCTCGCCGGGACGAGCTTGTCCCGGTGCGTGTGCAGGGGCCGCGGCCCGGGGGTGAAGATCCGAATGGCGGCCGGTCTGTCGGCTGTGTCGGTGGCGCGTCGCAGGTGGGCGATCAACCCCGCGCGCAGCAGTGAGGACTTGCCGCTGCCCGAGGGGCCGAGCACCACGCTGGTCCGGTGGGCGCGTGCCAGGGCGACCAGGTCGTCCATCAGGCGCCGCCGTCCGAAGAAGCAGTCGCTGTCGTCCACTTCGTAGCGGGCCAGCCCCGGGTAGGGGCCGCTCTCCTCGGAGTCGTCGGCGTCGGGCACCGGCTGCCGGGCCAGTTCGCGGCTCGTCTCCTCCCAGTGCCTCTCCCAGTGCGCGGGGTCACCACCGCAGGCCCGCGCGTACGCGAGCGTGATCTCCAGCGACGGCAGCCTCTCCCCCGCCACCGCCTGGGACAGCGCGGTCACCGAGTAACCGGTCCGCTGGGCCATCGTCCGGTACGGCAGGCTCTCGGCCTCGTGCCGCAACTTCCGCAGCTCGTAGGCGAGACGGGACACCGGTCCGGCCGCGGGATCCACTGGTTTCTCTCGTCGCCCCATCCACGGCCCCCCTGACCATTCGTCACGCGATCACAACCTACGGACGTACGGAGAACGATCACAAGGGCACTCTCGGCCCGCCCCGCCGCACGTCGACAGGCGCACACCCGCAGGTCTGTACCGGGCGCAGCGAATGGCGAATTGTTCGCAGCACGGAACGGGGCTGCTGAACAATTCCCCGGCACGCTGAGATGGGAACGAACCACCGCGCAGGACGGCTGCGCGGGACCCGCACGGCACGAGGTGCGGCACGAGCACCGGGGGGACTCATGCGGCAGGGCATCGCGCGGCACACGGTCGAGGGGGTGCCGGACGCGCGCGTATCGACGTATCCCTTCACGACCGCCGACGGACTGACTCTGCACCTGACCCGCTTCCACCGGGGCGACTGCGACGATGTGGTGCTGCTGTTGCACGGTCTGACCGGGTCCAGCGACATGTTCATCATGCCCGAGCACCGCAACCTGGCGACCCACCTGCTGGACGACGGGTTCACCGATGTGTGGACCCTCGACTTCAGGATGAGCAACCGCTTTCCGTACAACACCGAGCCCGGGGACCACACGCTCGACGACGTCGCGCTGCACGACCATCCGGCCGCGCTGGCCGAGCTGCGCCGGCACATCGGGCAGCGCAGGGTGCACGTCTTCGCGCACTGCCTCGGTTCCACGACCTTCGCCATGAGTCTGGCGGCGGGCACGGTCACCGGCGTCTCCAGCTTGGTGTCGCAGAGCGTGGCCCTGGCCGTACGGGTGCCGAGCTGGTCCCGGTGGAAGCTGGCGTTCGCGCCGACGCTCCTCGAACACGTGCTGGGGCTGTCGGCCGTCGACCCCCGCATGGCCGACGCCGCGCCGTTCACCCGCGCCTGGGCCCTGGCACGGCTGGTGTCCCTCGGCCACCCCGAGTGCGACAACCACGCGTGCAACCTGGTGAGTTTCATGTGGGGGGCGGGGTGGCCCGCGCTGTACAGCCACGGCAACCTGGCGCCGGAGACGCACGAGCGCATCGCCGATCTTCTGGGGCCCACCGGGGTGCACTACTACCGGCACATCCGGAAGATGGCGCGCGCCGGGCGGGCCGTGCGCTCCGACCCGGCGGACCCGCGCCATGCCGCGCTGCCGGTCGACTACCTGGCAGAAGCCGCCGCCGTCCGCACCCCGGTCCTCTTCCTCACCGGTGCGGACAACCACGTCTTCGGTGACGCCAACGTCGTCTGCCACCGGGAGTTCGCACGCCACGCACCCGACCGGTACGAGCTGGCGGTGCTGCCCGGTTACGGCTACATCGACCCGGTCATCGGCAAGGACGCGCACCGGGACGTCTTTCCGCTCGTCTGCGACTTCATCAGGCGACGAGCCGGTGAACCGGAGCAGTTGGATCCCTCGGAGCCGACGACATGAGCGGGGACCGCGCTGTGGCCGAGCACGTGGACGTCCTGGTCGTCGGGTCCGGATTCGGCGGCTCCGTCGCCGCGTACCGGCTCGCGCAGGCGGGGCTCGGCGTGCTGCTGATGGAGCGCGGCCGGGCCTATCCGCCCGGCAGTTTCGCCCGCACCCCCGCCCAGGCCTCCCGCGCCTTCTGGGCCCCCGAAGCCGGGTCGCACGGCCTGTTCGACGTGCGAGGCTTCCGCCACTTCGACTCGGTGGTCTCCAGCGGACTCGGCGGCGGCTCGCTGATCTACGCCAACGTGCTGCTGCGCAAGGACGAACACTGGTTCGTCCAGCGGCAGACGCTGCCGGGCGGGGGCTACGAGACCTGGCCGGTGACGCGCGCGGACCTCGACCCGCACTATGCCGCCGTCGAACGGATGCTGACCCCCACCCCCTACCCGCTGGACCGGCCCGGCCACGACGACGTGCCCAAGGCCCACGCGATGCGCTCGGCGGCCGAACGGCTCGGCCTGGAGCACTCCCTGCCCCCGCTCGCCATCAGCTTCGCGCCGGAACCGGGGGCGGAGCCGGGGATCGGGCTGCCCGTCGCCGCGGCCCCGTACGGGAATCTGCACGGTGTCACGCGCAGAACGTGCAAGCTCTGCGGCGAGTGCAACATCGGCTGCAACGAAGGGGCCAAGAACAGCCTGGACTTCACCTATCTCTCCGCGGCCCGGCAGCACGGCGCGGAACTGCGGATCGGCCACGAGGTGCGTGCGATCCGGCCGACGGCCCGGGGAGGTTACGAGGTCGACTACGTCCGGCACGACATGGAGCCCGCCCGACACCGCGACGCCGCACCCGCCCGGCACCTGCCGGTCCGAACCGTCGGCTGTGACCGTCTCGTCCTCGCGGCCGGCACCTACGGCACCACCCACCTGTTGCTGCGCAACAGCCGGAACCTGCCTTCGCTCGGTCCGACGCTCGGCACCCGCTTCTCGGCCAACGGCGACATCCTGTCGTTCGCCATCCGCACCAAGAGCGGTGACGGCGCCGTCCCCGCCGGGGTGGACCCGAGCCGCGGCCCGGTCATCACCAGCGCGATCCGGTTGCCGGACGACCTCGAAGGCCCAGGAAGCGACGGTGTCGTGCCGCCGGGACGAGGTGCCTACATCCAGGACGGCGGCTATCCGGGATTCGTCGGCTGGCTGGTCGAGGCGGCCGGTCTGCCGCAGGACGCGGGGCGTGCGGGACGCTTCCTCCTGCAGCAGGCACTCCCCCACCTCGCGGGGGCAGGCAACCACCGGCTCTCCGGCGACCTCGCCCGGTTCCTCGGGGACGGCGCCCTGTCCGACACCTCCCTGCCCTTGCTCGGCATGGGCAGGGACATGCCCAATGGTGTCCTGCACCTGCGCGGCGACACCCTCGACGCCCGGTGGTCCCCCGCGGACAGCCGCGAGCACTACGCCCGGATACGTACGGCGATGCGCGCGGTGTCGGAGGCGCTCGACGGGCGCTACGCCGACAGCCCGCACTGGCTGCTCAAGCGCATCATCACCGTGCACCCCTGCGGCGGTGCGCCCATGGGCCGTGGCCCCGTGGAGGGGGTGTGCGACGCGTTCGGGGAGGTGTACGGCCACCCCGGCCTGTACGTCATGGACGCCGCGGCGTTGCCCGGCTCCGTGGGAACCAACCCGGCGCTGACGGTCGCCGCCCTCGCCGACCGCGCCTGCACCAGGCTGCTGGAGCGGCGCGGGGCACACGACAGGCACCGGAGCGCGGCGGCCGCCCACCGTTGGCAGGCCACGCCGCCGCCCCGGACGCTCGCCACGTACGCTCCGCGCGGCTCCGTGCAGTTCACCGAGACCATGAGGGGCCTCTGCGCGCCGGGCCACAGCGATCCGGCGACCGCCCGGCGCGCCGCGTCCAAGGAGCCGCTGGCGGTACGGCTCACCGTCACCGTCGACGACATCGACGCGTTCCTGGCGGACCCCGGGCACCCCGCGCGCGTCGACGGCTGGATCCGGGCGCACGGCCTCGGCGGACGGCGCCCCGTGACCGGCGGAGAGGTCCAGGTGTTCGCCCCCGGCCGCACCCCACGCCACCGCGAGTTGCGCTACCAGCTTTTCGTCTCCGACGCCACGGGCGCGCCCCGCACCCTGGTCGGCGTGAAGGACCTCGCACCCGCGCCGCCCTCCCGGCTGTGGGCCGCCACCACCACCCTGCCCTACGTCCTTCTGGACGGACACGAACTCAAGGACCGCGACGGCGACGCCGACATCGTCGCCGCCGGGACCCTGTCGATCTCTCCGGCCGCCTTTCTCCGGCAGCTCGGCACCTTCCGCGTCACGGGGCCGCGCGGCTCGGCCGCGTTCGCGCGCTTCCACGTCTTCTTCCTGGACCAGTTGCGGCAGCTCTACGGATGGCACGGAGCTCCCCGGAGCTAGGCCCTGTCGGCGGTGGCCCATGCCGACGGGAACAGGGAGAATCCTCCGGACGGCGTCGAAAGAGTCGCGCCGCCTGCGCAGTTGAAAGGCCTTCATGTCGCTTCCTTCGCTCGACCGGTCCGCCTCGGCCTCCGCCCCCGCCCCCGCCTCCGCCGCCGTCGTCGTCGCCCGGCTCCGCGCCGCGGGCTGCGTGTTCGCCGAGGACGAGGCGGAGATGATCATGTCTGCGGCGCGGGACGCCGCCGAGCTGGCGGAGATGGTCGAGCGCCGGGCCGTCGGCCTGCCGCTGGAGCACGTCGTCGGGTACGCGGAGTTCTGCGGCCTTCGCATCGAGGTGGACACCGAGGTCTTCGTGCCCCGGCGGCGCACCGAGGCGCTCGTGCAGCGGGCCGCCGCGCTCGCGCCGTCCCGGGCGGTCGTCGTGGACCTGTGCTGCGGCTCCGGCGCGCTCGGCGTGGCGCTCGCGGACCGGCTCGACGAGGTCGAGCTGTACGCCTCGGACGTGGATCCCGCCGCCGTCCGCTGCGCCCGGCGCAACGTGGCGGCCGCGGGCGGCACGGCGTACGAGGGCGACCTCTTCGATCCGCTGCCCGCCGCGCTGAAGGGCCGCGTCGACGTACTGCTGTCCAACGTCCCTTATGTGCCCACGGTGGAGATCGAGTTGCTGCCCGCCGAGGCCCGCGAGCACGAGGCGCGCGTGGCGCTCGACGGTGGTGCGGACGGCCTCGAGGTGCTGCGGCGCGTGGTCGCGGGTGCGGCCGAGTGGCTGGCCCCGCAGGGGGTCCTGCTGTTCGAGACGAGCGAGCGGCAGAGCGACGAGGCCGTCGCGGCGGTCGCCGCCGCCGGGTTGCGGGCGCGGGTCACCACCGACGAAGAGCTCGACGCCACGGTGATCGTCGCGTCACTCTCCTGACGCCCCGTGCCGACCGGTGGCGCGAAGAGGTCGCGAAGAGGTCGCGACGAGATGCCGCAGGTGGGGCCGTCTCAACGCGTCGGGCGGTGGCGGTGTTTCGTACGGTGCTGGGTGGGCAGGTGCGGTAGCTGAGCCGGATCCCGGGACCAGGGGTCCGGCGCGCCTCCTCCCGCGGTGCCGCCTCCTCGTGCTGCCGCGCCCGGACGGAGCGCACAGGAACGGATGGAGAGACAACCGTGATACTTCGTGCCCGCACCCGCTCGACCGCCCGGGCCGCGACGCTGACCGCCGCGTGCGGCGCCTTGGTGGTGGGGCTCGCCGGCCCCTCCGCCCTCGCCGCCACCGCCCATGAGGCCACCGCCCACGACGCCGCCGCGTCCGGTGCCCAGGAGCAGGGCAAGCGGCCCGTCTGGGCCATCGCGCACCGGGTCCTGACCGTCGGCGGCGTCGACAAGGCGCTCGAGCACGGGGCCAACGCGATGGAGATCGACGCCACCGCCTGGAAGAAGGGCTGGTGGGCCGATCACGACGGGCTGCCCACGAGCGGCGGGAACACCATGGCGGAGATGTTCGACCGGATCGCGGAGCAGCGCAGGGCGGGCAAGAACATCGGCTTCGTCTGGCTGGACATCAAGAACCCCGACTACTGCGACAGCGGCGACGCGAAGTGGCGCCACTGCTCGGTCGCGGCCCTGCGCGACCTGGCCCGCACCAAGCTGGAGAGCGCCGGGGTCCGGGTCCTGTACGGGTTCTACGGCACCGCGGGCGGGGCGGGCTGGAAGGACGTCAGCGGCGGCCTCACGGACCGCGAGGGCGTCGACATCAGCGGGGACACCGAAGACGTCCTGCGCCAGTACGAGGAGTCCGGCGGCGCCATCGCCCACAACCAACGGGTCATGGACAAGGGCCTGTTCAACCTGAACCTGCCGACCGTCCTGGCAAAGGTGCGGGACCAGGTGCGCCTCGGCTCGCAGGCACGCGACCGCGGCGAACTGGCGCGCACCTTCGGCTGGACGACCGCGGCGGGCGACCGCGAGGCGACCGACCGCCTCCTTGAGGAGTCGGGCGGCGACGCCGACGGACTGATCTACGGGCACAGGGCCTCCTGCTACCCCGACGGCGTCTCCGGCACCGGCGGCTGCGGCACGGACGAGTCGTCCGCGCGGCAGGCACTGAGCCACATCCAGGACTTCGTCCGGTCCCACGACGACACGCGCCGTATGGCCACGACGCAGGACGTCCCCTTCGGAAGCTGATCGACCGGCGTGGTCCGGCGGCGTGGTCCTGCGCGAGGATGACGGGGCTCACCGATGACGGGGTTCACCGATGACGGGGTTCACCACGGAGGGAGAGACATGACTGCACAGCTCGACATGCCCGCCGGGCAGCCGCTGTACGGATGCATGGGGCTCGGCGGCACGTGGGACACCGTGCCGTACACCGCGTCGGACATCGCTCACGCGGAGGCCGCCGTCGAGGCGGCCCTCGCCATCGGCATCACGGCGTTCGACCACGCCGACATCTACCGGCGCGGCAAGGCCGAGGCGGTCTTCGGCGAGCTGCTCGCCCGGGCGCCCGATCTCCGGAGCCGCATCGTCCTGCAGACCAAGTGCGGCATCCGGCAGGCCGAGGACGGCCTGCCGGGCATGTACGACCTGCGGGGACCGAGCATCGTCCGGCGCGTCGAGGAGAGCCTCACCCGGCTCCGTACCGACGTGATCGACGTGCTCCTCCTGCACCGGCCCGACCCGCTGGCCGCTCCCGCGGAGATCGCGGAGGCGCTCACGTCCCTGCACCGGCAGGGCCTCGTGCGCCGCTTCGGCGTGTCGAACATGAGCGCCGCACAGATGGACGCACTGCAGGAGCATCTCGAACTCCCGCTGTCTGCCAACCAGTTGGAGATGAGCCTCGGCAGCAGGGACTGGGTCGAGGCGGGGGCCGTGCTGAACACACGGGACGCGACCACGAACGGCTTCCCGCACGGGACGGTCGAGTACTGCGTGGCCCGGGGCATCCGGCTCCAGGCCTGGGGCCCCCTGGCCCAGGGCCGCTTCACGGGCGCCGCCGACTCACCGGCGGCACGGCTCGTCGCCGCGCTCGCCGAGCGCAAGCGGACGACGCCGGAGACGATCCTGCTGTGGTGGCTCCAGCGCCATCCGGCCGAGATCGCTCCGGTCATCGGCACCAGCAGGCCCGAGCGCATCCTCGCCTGCCGCGACGCCGTCACACGCGAGCCGGAGCTCACCCACGAGGAGTGGTACGAGCTGTGGGTCACCGCCCGCGGCGTACCCCTGCCGTAAGAGCCTGCCCTGTGGGCACCTGCCGCGTCACGTCTCGCGCAGCGCCTTGGCGAGCACCGAATCGCCGGTGATCTCGATCCTGCCCTCCCGCGCGCCCTGCCCGACGGTGAGTTCGCCGCGGCTCACCGCCAGGCAGGTGCCGGCGTCCAGGGTGACGCGGGCGTCGGCCCCCTCGGGCGCGGGCCCGTCGCCGTAGGTCCGGGCGCCGCCCGCGAGCCGTACGTGGAAGGGGCCCTCGGCGAGCCGCACCTCCACCACTCCCTCGGCCCCGGACGTCGCAAGATGCCGCAGCAGCGGCAGCGCGAACCAGTGCGCGCGCACCGCGTCCGTCGGCGCGCGCTCGTCGAGGGCGGGCGCGCCCCAGGCGGCGAGGGCCTCAAGGACCGGCAGCAACTCGCGGCCCCTGCCGGTGAGTTCGTAGACGTACGCCGCCGAGGGCGGGGGCAGCTTGCGGCGCGTCGCCAGGCCCCGCTGCTCCATGTCCTTCAGGCGCGAGGCGAGCACGTCGGTGCTGACGCCCGGCAGATCGGCGTGGAGGTCGGTGTAGCGGCGGGGGCCGACCAGCAGTTCCCTGACGATCAGCAGGGTCCAGCGGTCGCCCACGGCGTCAAGGGTCCGGGCTGCCGCGCAGTACTGGTCGTAGCTTCGGCGAGGTGGCATGCGGCATAGTCTATGCAAGTTGTTGGACTTTCCAAGCGGTGACTTGGTAAAACCAAGTAACACACGTCACGGGAGGCGCACCGCATGGAGTTCCGGCAGTCGAGCAAGCTCAGCGAGGTCTGTTACGAGATCCGGGGCCCCGTCATCGAGCACGCCAACGCCCTTGAGGAGGCGGGCCACAGCGTCCTTCGCCTCAACACCGGCAACCCCGCGCTCTTCGGCTTCGAGGCGCCCGAGGAGATCGTCCAGGACATGATCCGGATGCTCCCCGACGCGCACGGCTACACGGACTCGCGCGGCGTCCTCTCCGCCCGTCGCGCCGTCGCCCAGCGCTACCAGGCGCTCGGCCTGACCGACGTCTCCGTGGACGACGTCTTTCTCGGCAACGGCGTGTCCGAGCTCGTCACCATGGCCGTACAGGCCCTCCTGGAGGACGGCGACGAAGTCCTCATCCCGGCCCCCGACTTCCCCCTGTGGACGGCGGTGACGACCCTCTCCGGAGGCAAGGCCGTCCACTACGTGTGCGACGAGTCCGCCGACTGGTACCCCGACCTCGACGACATGGCCTCGAAGATCACCGACCGCACCAAGGCCGTCGTGATCATCAACCCCAACAACCCCACGGGCGCGGTCTATCCGAAGGAGATCCTGGAGGGCGTCCTCGACCTGGCGCGCCGGCACGGCCTGATGGTCTTCGCCGACGAGATCTACGACCGGATCCTCTACGACGACGCGGTGCACCACAGCGTCGCCGCCCTCGCCCCCGACCTCGTCGTCCTCACCTTCTGCGGCCTGTCGAAGACGTATCGGGTGGCCGGATTCCGGTCCGGCTGGCTGGTCGTCACCGGCCCCCAGCAGCACGCCAGGAACTACCTGGAGGGGCTGACGATGCTCGCCTCCATGCGGCTGTGCCCCAACGCCCCCGCGCAGTACGCCATCCAGGCCGCGCTCGGCGGGCGCCAGTCGATCCACGAACTGACCGCGCCGGGCGGGCGGTTGCACGAGCAGCGCGACATGGCCTGGGAGAAGCTGAACGAGATCCCCGGCGTCTCCTGTGTGAAGCCGAAGGGCGCCCTGTACGCGTTCCCGCGCCTGGACCCGAAGGTCCACCCGATCCACGACGACGAGAAGTTCGTGCTCGACCTCCTCCTCCAGGAGAAGATCCAGGTCGTCCAGGGCACCGGCTTCAACTGGCCCCGCCCCGACCACTTCCGCATCCTCACGCTCCCCCACGCGGACGACCTGGACGCGGCGATCAGCCGCATCGGCCGCTTCCTCAGCAGCTATCGTCAGTAGGGCGCCCCGGCGCCCCGTAAGGGGCGCGGGGAACTGCGCGACCAGCCACGGACGGCCCGAGGGCTTCGAACGGCATCACCCCAGCGGCGCGCAGAGCGGTCACCTGGGCGCCTCCACCTGCTGCCGAATGGCGACTCGCCTCGACGCCGAGGTCCACCGCCACCTGACCGTCGAGGAGATCGGCGCGCTCCTCGACGAGGGGCGGCAGGTCATCGCCTCGGTGCACTTCGAGATCCGCCGCCCGCACCGGCCCTCGCCGGGCAGGGGCGGCCACCTGGTCCTGCTCACCCGGCGCACGCCCGAAGGGCTGCTGCACTTCCACAACCCGTCGGGCATCGACGCACCCACCCGTACCGCCACGCTGCCCGCCGACGGGTTCGAGCCGTTCTTCGCCGGGCGCGGTGTCTCGCTGCGCTGAGAGCCTGTCTTTGAACCCCCGCCTGCGCCCCGACGCCCGGCACGCACGCTCGGCGCACGGAGCCCCAGGACAGGTGGCTCCGCCACATGACCTGAGGCTCCGCACACCGATCGCACGCTTCCCCAAGCTCTCGGCTCCGCTCGAGCAGGGGAGGCCCCAATCCGCCGCTGCGCCCACGCTTCGCGCGGACGACGGGGGTTCAAAGACAGGCTCTGACAGGCGGTCACAAGGCCTGTCAGGATGACCACATGATGCGTGGAGGCAACGTCGCCGTCGTGGGCGGCAGCATCGCCGGGTGTGCCGCGGCGCTGGCCGCGCACCGCGGTGGCGCGGACGAGATCACGGTGTACGAGCGCGCCGGGGGCGGCCTGGCCGACCGCGGCGTGGGGCTCGCCGTGCACGACTCCCGTTACGCGGAGCTGGAGTCCGCCGGGTACATGGACGCGGGCATGCCCTGGGTGCAGCTCGTGCGGCGGCGCTGGTACGTGCGGGACGACGCGGCACCCTCGCCCGTGGGGCGGGAGATCGCCGTGCTGCCGTTCCCCTTCCGTACGTACAACTGGGGCCCGCTCTGGCGGGAGTTGCGCGGCCGCATGCCGCAGGACGTGGAGTTCCGCACGGGCGCCACGGTACGGGCGGTGCGTCCCGGCGGCGGAGGCGTCGAGGTGACCACCGACGCGGGGAGCACCCACCACGACCTCGTCATCGGCGCCGACGGCTACCGCTCGGCGGTCCGCGCGGCCCGCTTCGGGGACGTCCGCCCGGAGTACGCGGGCTATCTCGCCTGGCGCGGCGCGTTCCCCGAGGCCCGCCTCGCCGATCCGGAGCGGTGGGCCGATGACGACTGCGTCTACGCGGTCTTCCCCGGCGGTCACGTCATTATCTACCGCATCCCGGACGGCGCGGGCGGCCACCGCGTCAACTGGGTCCTGTACACCGCCCCTCCCCCGGACCTCGACCTCGGGCTCGGCCTCGACCTGCGGCTCACCGGTCCCACGAGCCTGCCGCCCGGCGGCCTCACCGAGGCGCTCGCCGCGCACCTCGCGTACGTCGCCGACGAACTGCTGCCGCCGTACTGGGGCGCGCTGCTGCGCGAGACGGCGCCCGCCGAGCTGTTCCTGCAGCCCATGTACGACTTCACCGCGCCCCGCTGCACCGCCGACCGCGTCCTGCTGGTCGGCGACGCGGCCGCGGTGGCCCGGCCGCACACCGGCGCGGGCGCCGTCAAGGCGCTGCAGGACGCCACGGTCCTGGAGTCCGCCCTCACCGCGGCCGACAGCTGGGCGGACGCCCTGGACGCGTACGACGCCGACCGGACCGCCTCGGGCCGTTCGATGGTGGATCTGGGGTGGCGGCTCGGCGCGGCCCTCGTCCAGGAGACCCCGGACTGGCGTGCCATGGACCAGGCCACGATGGAGACGTGGTGGAAGCAGGCGGACGGCTCCGGGGCGTTCGGCGGCCGGGAGCTGAAGCGCTGACACACCCGCACGCGGCGGCGTGACGTGTGGTCAGGCGGTGGCTGTGCGTGCCGTTCCTGCCTCGTTTTGGGGATGCGCGCCCGAGATCAATAGTATCCGGCGATGATCACAAGACAACGGCCGGCGGCCTGGGCCATCGCCCTGCTCGCTGCCCTGACCGCCGGGCTCGTCACGGCAGGCCCCGCGGCGGCCGCCGACGGCGACGAACCGGCACAGCCCTCCCCCAAGGTCGAGCTGGTCCTCGACGTCAGCGGCTCCATGCGGGCCCGCGACATCGACGGCAAGTCCCGGATGGCCGCCGCGAAGCAGGCCTTCAACGAGGTCCTGGACGCGACTCCGGACGAGGTCGCGCTCGGCATCCGCACCCTGGGCGCCAACTACCGCGGCGACGACCGCAGGACGGGCTGCAAGGACACCGAGCTGCTCTACCCCGTGGAGCGGCTCGACAAGGCGGGCCGCACCGACGCGAAGACCGCCGTGGCGACGCTCGCGCCGACCGGCTGGACCCCGATCGGCCCGACGCTGCTCAAGGCCGCCGGCGACCTGACGGACGACACCGCCGAGCGCAGCCGCCGCATCGTGCTGATCTCCGACGGCGAGGACACCTGTCAGCCGCTCGACCCGTGCGTGGTCGCCCGCGACATCTCCGCCAAGGGCATCCACCTCACCATCGACACGCTGGGCCTGGTGCCCGACGCCAAGACCCGCGACCAGTTGAGCTGCATCGCGGAGGCCACCGGCGGGACGTACACGTCGGTCCGGCACACCGATGAACTCTCCGGCCGCGTCAAGCAGTTGGTGGACCGCGCGGCCGACCCGGTCGTCACGCCCGTCGAGGCGAAGGGCGCCGCGCAGTGCACCGGCGCCCCCGAGCTGAAGTCGGGTCTCTACACCGACCGCGAGAAGTTCGGCGAGCACCGCTGGTACCGCGTGAACGTCCCGGCGGGCAAGGAGCTGCGCGCCTCGGTGAGCGTGTCCGCGGACCGGGCGGTCAACCAGGACTACGGCGTGCTGCTGCGCGCCGAGACACCGCAGGGCCGTGAGCTCGTGCGCGGCCAGGAGTCCGGCGACGGGCGCACCGACGTGATCTCGACCGGCCTGCGCCATCCGACGCCGGAGGCGGACGACGAGGAAGACGAGAACACAGCCGACACCGTGTGCCTGCGCGTCAGCAACTCGTTCTCCGCCCCCGCGTCCGTGAAGACGGCACCCGGCCTGCCGGTCGAGCTCGCCGTCGACCTGGTCGACTCCCCCGACGAGGCGTCGGACGTCGCCTTCTTCGGGCTGGGCCACGGCTGGTGGCTGCTCGGTCTGCTCGTCGTGGTCGGCTTCCTCGCCGGTCTGGTCTGGGGCTGGGTCTCGCGCTGGCGCTTCGCGGTCTGGAGGACCAACTGATGCGTACGACACGTGTGGTGCGGCGCTTCGCCGCGGTGACCGGCGCCGCCCTGCTGGCCCTGACGGGCGCCGCGGGAGTCGCGGCGGCCGATGACGACGAGCCCGCAGAGAAGGTCACGGAGGCGGGTACGTCCTTCCGTACCGCGACCGCGCTCCGCATCGACCAGGAGGCCTCGGCGGAGGCGTCCACGGGCGACTACCTGTACTGGGCGTTCCCCGTGGACACCGGGCAGCGCGCCACCGTGCACGCGACGGTGAAGCTCCCCGACGCCGCCGCCCGGCACGCCGCGTCGACCTGGCGGGTCGACGTGTACGACGGGCTGCGGCGCCGCCAGGCCTGCCGCCTCGGCACCCCGGCGAAGACGGCCGCGCAGGACGCCGCGTCGGTGTCGCTCTCGTGCACGCTGCGCACCGTCAGGGCCTGGTCCGAGGAGTGGGCCGACGATCCGCTGCCGGGCACCTACTACGCGCGGCTCACGGTCACCGGCCTCAAGGCGGACGACCTGGGTCTGCCGGTGCGGGCCGAGGCGAAGGTCACCGCGACCGACGCGGGCGGCGCGCAGGCGGTGGACGGCACGCTCGGTGAGCCGCTGGTGCCGGGCGCGGGTTCGGACAAGCAGCGGACCGCGGCCGCCGTGGAACCGGAGGACGGCTGGTCGGGCGGCTGGTGGTCCTCGCGCTGGCTCTGGACGGCGGCCGGCGGTGTCCTCGCGGCGCTCGCGGGCGTCGGCGGCTACGCCCTGACGCGCGGCTCGGGCCGCCCGGCACGGGTGCCGCAGGGCATGTAGGGATCCGCTCGCGGGGTCCCGCCACACGCACCGCGGGACCCGCTTGCCGGGTCCCGCCGGGCGGACCGCCCGGCGGGCGTGGCAGGCTCGGTGGTGGCGGTGCCGGTCGGTTCCGCCACCACCGGAAGAACAGGATCGGCGCGACCATGGGTGATCTGCTCCTCGTCCGGCACGGCGAGACGGAGTGGTCCCTTACGGGGCAGCACACGGGCTCGACGGACATCCCCCTGACGGACAACGGCAGGGAGCAGGCCCGCTCGCTCGCCCCGCTCATCGGCAGGTTCCGGATCGGGGCGGCGTTCACCAGCCCCCGGCAGCGCTCGCGGGAGACCGCGGAGCTGGCCGGGTTCGGGAACGCGCGGGTGGACCCGGACCTGAGCGAGTGGGACTACGGGGCGTACGAGGGCATCACGACCTTCGACATCCACCGCACCCGCCCCGACTGGTACCTGTTCACGGACGGCGTCGCCCCCGGCCCGCCGGAGCACCCCGGCGAGAGCCCGGAGCAGGTGGGCGAGCGCGCCGACCGCATGCTCGCCAAGGTGGACGCGGCGCTCGCCGACAACGAGGGCAGTGTCGTCCTCTTCGCCCACAGCCACTTCCTGCGCGTCCTGACGGCCCGGCGCCTGGGCCTGCCCGCGTCGGGCGGCTCGATGTTCCTGCTCGCCACCGGCACGGTGAGCCGGCTCTCCACCGAGCACCGGCGGCACGTGGTGGCGAGCTGGAACCTGCGCCCGCAGCTGGTGAGTTGATTCACGACGCCCCCCGCGTTCGACAGCCTCGATGATGATCATCAAGACTGCGCTCATGCGATACGGCGTGAATCTCCTCAACTTCGGCTCCGGCACCACCCCCGACTCCCTCGTGCGGCAGGCGACCGACGCCCGCGAGCTCGGCTGCGAGTTCGCGATGATCTCCGACCACATCGCGGTGACCCCCGACGTCCACGAGGTCTATCCGGCGCCGTTCTACGACCAGTTCGTGCTCGCCGCGCACCTCGCGGGGCGCGTGCCGGGGCTGCGGCTCGGCACCACCATCACCGTGATCCCCTACCGGCACCCCCTGCAGACCGCGCGCCTGGCCGCCAACATCGACCGGCTCAACGAGGCCGGTTTCATCCTCGGCGCCGGTGTGGGCTGGTCCGCCGCCGAGTACGAGGTGCTCGGCGTGCCGTTCCGGGAGCGCGGCGCGATCACCGACGAGTACCTCACCGCGATCCGCGCCGCCTGGCGCGAGGACCCGACGTCCTTCCACGGCACGTACGTCGCGTACGACGGCGTGCGCACCGCGCCCGCCCCCGCGACCAGCCCCTGCCTCCCCGTCTGGGTGGGCGGCAACTCCCCCGCGGCGCAGCGCCGCGCGGCCCGCCTCGGCGAGGGCTGGCACCCGTTCATGCCGAGCCGGGAACTGCTGGCCACGGCGCTGCCCCGCATCACGGCCGAGGCCGACGCGGCGGGCCGCCCCGCGCCCGGCCTCGTACCGCGCCTGCAGATCCGGCTGGGGCAGCGACCGGACACCGCGGACCGGCCGCTCGGCCACGGCAGCCTCGACCAGATCCGCGGCGACCTGGAGACGCTGGCCGGTCTCGGCGCCACGGACGTGCTCCTGGACACCTACCCCGGCAGCCCCGGGGAGCGGGCCGGCGCGGACGAGGACCGCCGGGTCCTCGAACTCCTGATGTCGGTGGCCCCGACCGCCTGATGTCAGTGGCACAGGGCACCATCGGAGGCAGGTGAAGGAACCTGCCGGGGAAGGGGTGCGTGCGCGGTGAAGCCTCCGACAGCCGCACAGCGACGGATCATCGAGGCCGCGGACCCGCAGACCGGGCGCCTGTCCGGCAGCGAGGCCCAGCTGACGGGCCTGGTGCGGGCGCGCCTGGCCTTCCGCCATCCCCGGCCGCCCCACGCGTGTTTCCTGACGCCCGCGGGGCATCGCGTCCGGGAAGAGGGCGACCCCGCCCCCGCCGCCCCGCAGCCGCCTCCCCCGGCGGCCTCCGGGGCCTTCGCGGCGCGCACCGGCACGGAGACGGCGCCGCCCGGCACAGAGGGCCCCGCCCGCGCGCGGGAGGTGCGCAGCGCCTGGGAGGGCCTGGTCGAACTGCGCCGGATGACCAACGCCGACGGGGCCAGGGACCGCCCCTGCGCGTGGGAGCGTACGCATCTCGTGCAGGCGGCGGCGCTGGCCCTGGAGGCGGCCGGGTGCCGCCCGGCGGGCCCCGGCGACGAGGGGTACCGGGTGGTGGAGACGCCACAGCCGGAGGCCGTCGCCGTCCGGGAACCGACGCCGGAGGGGCTGCGGGAGTGCGGTGCCGCCCTGGAGCGGGCGGGCTGGCAGGTCGGCGAGCACACCGAGCCGCGCGGCGGCGGGCGCTATGTCCTCGCGTCGCCGCGGCGGACGTGAGCGGGGCTCACGCCGCCTGCTCCGGAGTCCCGACGCCGCCGTCCGTCGCCGCGGGGCCTGCCTCCGTGGCCGCGCGACCGTCGTCCTTGACCGCGGAGCCGCCGCCCATGGCCGCTGGCCCGGCCTCCGTGGCCGCGGGGCCGCTGCCCGACGCCAGCAGCCTGGCGAGCTCAAGCCGCTTGATCTTCGTGGTGGCGGTCTGCGGCAGCTCCTCCAGACGCCACTGGACGGGCCGCGCCATGGGGGCGAGGGCCGCGGCGGCCGCGTCCCAGGCGGCCAGGTCGAGCGGCTCGTCGCCCTTGGTGCACACGACGGGTACGGCCGTGCCGTCCGCGCCCCGCACCACGATGACTTCGGCGAGCTGGCCGAGCCTGCCGATGAGGTGGTCCTCGGCGGCCAGCGTGCTGCCGAACCCTTCGATCAGATCGACCTCGCGGTCGAGGAGATGGATGCAGCCCCACTTGGTGCGGTAGCCCACGTCGCCCATCCGCCACCAGCCGCCTTCGGAGACCTGCTGGTCGTAGCGTTGCCGCTCGCCGAGGTAGGTCACGATCCGGCCGTCGCTGCGCACCTCGATGTAGCCGGGGTTCTCCTCGGAGGGCGGGTTGCCGTCGCGGCTGACGACGCGTGCGTCGGTCATGCCGGGGAACGGCATGCCGACACAGCGGCCGTCGTCGCTCAGGGTGCGCCGCCTGGTGAAGGCCCGTACGACAGCGGGTCCGATCTCGCTCTGGCCGTAGAGCTGCCCGAAGAGCGGGGCCCTGCGCCGCGTCGCGTGCAGGAGCCGGTGCACGGTGCGCGGGTGGATCGCGTCGAACGTGCTGCTGAACAGCTTGACGTTCGCCAGCGGCCGGCGCGGATCGTCCGCCAGCTCCTCCCACTCCATGAACGAGTTGGGGTGGGCTTCCAGGATCCCCGGGCGCAACCGGGCGAAGAGGTCGGCGACGTGCTCCGGTCCGGAATCGGCCAGTACGAGCACGGGGAAGCCGCGGAGCAGGGAGATGGCCAGGGCGGTGAAGAGCCGGGAGTGCACGAACGACACGTGCAGGGCCGTTGTCTCCCGCTTGCGCACGATCGGCGCGAGGATCGACGCCTGGGGCCGGTAGCGGGCCTGCAGGCTGCGTCCCGTGTGCACGGCGAGCTTCGGAGTGCCGGTCGTTCCCGACGTGTGGGTGATCAGCGTCGGGTGCTCGGGAGGCATGGTGACGGGGGCGACGCGCTCCGCCCCGGCGAACGCGGCCAGCGGCGTGGCGCCCTCGTGGGTGCCGGAGGTGAGCAGCACCCGCCGGGCCGCGTCGAAGACGGCGGCGGGCAGCTCCTGGGTGAGCTTGGCCTCGTCGGTGACCAGGAAGGGCCGGTCGGCCCTGGTGACCAGTTCGGTGACGGTCGCACCGTCCAGCGAGGGCGAAAGCAGCACCGGCACCGCGCCGGTGCGCGCCACGGCGCAGGCCAGCAGGGTGATGTCGAAGCTGTCCGACTTGTGGACGACGACGCGCTCGCCGGGGCGGACCCCCGCGGCCCACAGCCGGGCGGCGAAGTCGTCGACGAGTTCCGCGACCTCGGCGATCGTGGCCCGGCGGCCGAGACCGGGCGCGATGTCGAGGTCGTGGTCGAGGATCAGCACGTTCGTCGGGTGCCGGGAGGCCGCTCGCTCGAAGAGCGTGCCCAGTCGGATACCGCGGTTGGCAAGGCGTTGGAGCAGCATGGCGCCAGGAACTCCTCATCGGGAAACAGGGTGGGTGGAGGCGTGCGGCGGCCCCTCCGACCGGATCGGGCCGGATCAGGGGTTCAGGCCGGCTCAGAGGTTCAGGCCGGTTCAGGCCGGGGCCGCCTGGGGAACGGCGAGGAGCGCGCCGAGCAGCGCGCCCATGATGCGCGGCCCGTCCTTGGTGAGGACCGACTCGGGATGGAACTGCAGGGAGGCGAAGTGCTCCCCGCGCAGTGCGTGGATCTCACCCGTCGCCGGGTCCCTGCTCACCCGGACGGACCCGGCGGCGGGGCGCTCCACCTCGTCCGCGGGGCTCCGCGCGGCGAACGTGTTGTAGAACCCGACGCGCTCAGTGGCGCCGAAGAGGTCGATCTCCCGCTGCACGCCCTGGTTCGGGACGTCGCGACGGACGAGGCCGAACCCGAGTTCCGCGGCGAGCACTTGGTGACTGAGGCACACCGCGAGGAACGGCCTGCGCTCCGCGAGCAGGGTCCGCACCCCGGAGCGCAGACGGTCGATCTTCGGGTGCGCGCTCGCGCGCGGATCGCCGGGCCCCGGCCCCATGACCACCAGGTCGTATCCGTCGAAAGCGTACGGCTCGTCGAATCGACGGATCGTCACATCAAGGCCCAGTGACCGTAGTTGATGACTGATCATCGCCGTGAAGGTGTCCTCGGCGTCCACGACGAGAACCCGCCGTCCCGCCAACAGCGGCTCCCGCTGCCCGCGTTCGCTCTCCTCGGCCAGCCAGAAGTCGGCGATGGACTCGTTGCGCCGCTCCAGTGCCGCTCGGACGGCGGGGTGGGCACCAAGGTTCCCCGGACGGCCACCGCTCAGCGCGCCGATGAGGCCGGCCGCCTTGGCACGCGTCTCCGCGGCCTCCGACGCCGGGTCGGAGTGCCGCACGAGGGTGGCGCCCACTCCGATCCGCAGCCTTCCCTCGCTGTCGATGTCGGCCGTGCGGATCAGAATCGCCGAGTCGAGCGTGCGCTCCCCGCGCGCGTCCCGGCCGATGAGTGCCGCGATCCCGCTGTAGTAGCCGCGCCCCCCGGATTCGTACCGCCCGATGACCCGGCAGGCGCTCTCCAGCGGACTGCCCGTGACAGTGGGGGCGAACATCGTCTCGCGCAGGATCTCGCGGGGGTCCCTGGTGGTCTCGCCCTCGATGAAGTACTCGGTGTGGGCGAGCCGCGTCATCTCCTTGAGGAACGGGCCCACCACCCGGCCGCCCCCGTCACAGATCCTGGCCATCATCTTGAGCTCTTCGTCCACCACCATGTAGAGCTCGTCGGCCTCCTTGCGGTCGGCGAGGAAGTCCATGGCGCCGGTCAGGGTGGGACCGGACGGCGGGAAGCGGTAGGTGCCGCTGATGGGGTTCATCACCGCCGTGCCGCTCTGCAGGCTGACGTGGCGTTCGGGCGAGGCGCCGACGAAGGTGCGCTCCCCGGTGTGGACGAGGAACGTCCAGTACGCGCCGGACTCCCGCTCCAACAGGCGCCGGAAGACCGTGAGGGCGCTGTGCGTGCCGTAGTCGGTGATGTCCGCGACGAAGGCGCGCTTGATGACGAAGTTGGCCCCCTCTCCCGTGCCGATCTCATCGGCGATGATCTTCCGTACGGTCTCGGCGTACGCCGCGTCGTCCACGTCGAAGTGCCCGTCGGACAGTTCGATCGCGACGTCAGGGACCCGGGCGAGCACCTCGGCGAAGGACACCGTGTGCTGGTCGGTGACGGACAGCGCGATGAGCGGCGAGCCGTCGTCGGTGCAGGTGAACCCGCGCTCGGCGAGCTGCCGGTAGGGGATGACGGCGAGGGTCTCGTGGCGCGGCCCGGCAGCCGGTTCCTCTTCGGAGAGGGGCAGGTCGAGCAGCGAGGCGGGGTACGAGACGTCGCCGCGCAGCAGGTCGAGGACCTCCGGGCCCGTCCGCTCGGGGCGGTGCAGCAGGGCGAAGGGGGGCGGGTGGGGCGCCAGGACGTGGGACAGCGGGTCCGGTTCTGTCATGCCAGTCATGCCAGGACCTCCTTGGCGGTGGTGACCACCGCGCAGTTCGCGGCCGCGTACTCGACGGCCTGCCGGTGGAACGCGGACGAGAAGTCGGCGACGCCGTCGGCCACCAGGAACGTCTCGATGTCGTGGCTGTACGCCTCGACGGCGGTGACCAGCACCCCTACGTGCGCGTACACACCGCACACGACGAGCTGGTCGCGCCCTTCGGCGCGCATCCGTGCCAGGAGATCGGTGCGGAAGAAGGCGCTGTAGCGCCACTTGGTGAGCAGCCAGTCCCCGGTGGCCGGGGCGAGGGGTCCGACGACCTCGCGGTCGGCCGGGTCGACGCGCATGCCGGGGCCCCAGAAGTCCTTGAGCAGACCCCGTTGTTCCTCGGTCATGCCGCCGGGCTGTGCCGTGTAGGCGACCTGGACGCCCTGCTCGCGCGCCCGGTCGCGCAGCAGCGTCACATTGCGTACGAGTTCCTCGCGCAGTTCTTCGGGCAGTGGCCGCAGGAAGTAGCGCTGCATGTCGTGGATGAGCAGGACCGCGCGCTGCGGGTCGACGGTCCACTGCGGGACGCGGGCGGGCAGGTCGCCCGCCGTCGGCATGGGGTAGGGCGCGATGGGCGGTATGCCGGACATGGAGACTCCTCGGCTCTTGTGGGGCGGTGGACGGGGGCTTCGCGCGCGCCTCAGGCGCCGAGGGTCGCGCCGCCGTCGACGGTGAGTTCGTGCAGCGTGATGTGGGCGGCCCGGCCGGACAGCAGGAAGGCGACGGCGTCGGCGACGTCGCGGGGGCCCGCGATCCTGCCGAGCGGGATCCCCAGCCGGTACGCCTCCGGCCGGCCCTCGATCGTCGCCCGGCGCCCCGAGTCGTCGTGCCACATCGAGCGGAGCATGGGGGTGTCGGTCGAGCCGGGCGCCACCACGTTGCTGCGGATTCCGTGCGCGGCCACCTCCAGGCCGAGCGACTTCGTGAACATCGAGGCAGCGGCCTTCGACGCGGCGTAGGCGGCCATCCCGGCGCGCGGGGTGGAGGCCGCGTTGGACGCCACGGTGACGATCGCCCCGCGGCGGCGGGGCACCATGCGGGCGACGACGGCCTGGGAGACCTGGAACACGCCGGTCACGTTGACGGCGAAGGTGGCCTGCCAGTCCTCGTCGCGGAAGTCGGCCACGGGGCCCTCCCGGAGGATGCCCGCGGCGTTGACGAGGTGGTCGACGGGTCCGAGGTCCCGCTCGACCGCGTCGACCAGTTCGCGTACGGCGGCGCCGTCCGTGACGTCGGCGGGGAACGCCTCGACGGCGAGGCCGTCCGCAGTCAGCTTCTCGACGGTCTCGCCCAGCTGGCCGGCGTCCTTGTCGACGGCCGCGACGACCGTGCCGTCCTCTCCCAGCGCCCGTGCGACGGCGGCGCCGATACCGCCCGCGGCTCCGGTGACGAGGGCGATCTTGTGCTCCATGGGGGTCTCCTCGGTTCGCTGCGGTGTGGGGGTCAGTGCTGCCAGGCGGCGACCACCGTCATCGCCTGGGCGGGGTTGAGCCGGGGGTCGCAGAGGGTGGTGTACCGAGCGGCCGTCCGGTCGGTGGCGGTCCGGTCGTCGGCCAGGCACTCGTGCACGTCGTCCGGTGTGGTCTCCAGGTGCAGGCCGCCCGCGGTGCCCCCCGCTTCCCGTACCGCGTGCTGAAAGGCCGTCACCTCGCGTACGACCGTGTCCACGAAACGGGTCTTGCGGCCGTCGGGGCCCGTGACGGTGTTGCCGTGCATCGGGTCGCAGAGCCAGACAGCCGGGTGCCCGGCCGAGCGGACGGCCGCCACGAGGGAGGGAAGCCGGTCGGCCGCGGCGTCGGCGCCCATGCGGGCGATGAGCGTGAGCCGGCCCGCCGCCCTCCCGGGGTCGAGGCGCTCGCAGAGGGCGAGCAGCGCGTCGGCCGTCATGGTCGGACCGACCTTGCAGGCCACGGGGTTGGTCACCCGGGCGAGCAGCGCGACGTGGGCGCCGTCCAGCTGCCGGGTCCGCTCGCCGATCCACGGCCAGTGGGTCGAGGACAGGAGCAGCCCGCCCTCCTCGTCACGGCGCAGCATCGGCACCTCGTAGTCGAGGAGCAGTGCTTCGTGGCTGGTCCACACGACGGGGTCGATGCCGGTGCGCCCGGCCGCGTCCCCGCGCCAGCCGAGGTGGTCCGTGACGTCGCTCGCGGCCATGTAGCTGGTGAGGATGCGCAGCGGGTCGGGGCGCCGGCTCTCGGCGTCGGGTTCGGGACCGTTGACCATGTGCCCCCGGAATACGGGGAGTTCGCCGCCGTCGAGGATTTCGGTCGGGCGTGAGCGGGGCTTGGCGAACTGACCGGCCATGCGGCCGACCCGCAGGACGGGCTTGTGGGTGGTCAGTTTCAGCGTGCCCGCGAGGAGGTCGAGGAGAGCTGCCTTGCGGGCCACGTGGGAGGGGGTGCACTCGTCCGGGTCCTCCGCGCAGTCACCCGCTTGCAGCACATGAGCTTCCCCGGCCGCGACGCGGGCGAGCCGGGCCCGCAGCGTACGCACGTCCGCGGCCCGCACCAGCGCGGGCCGGCCCGCCAGGTCCTGCCGTATCCGCAGCACCTGCGCGGCGTCCTCCCACGGCGGTTGTTGCAGTGCCGGTCCCGCGCCTGTGACGTCGAGCAATATGTCGTCCAATGGACTCTCCTCTGACCGGTGGAGCCGGGATAAGGGGCAGTGATTCAAGGATTCAAGGGTTGAGGGAAGCGAAATAGGCATGGGGGTAGTACGGCGGGTTATGCGAATTAACTCTCTATGCGTCAGGAACGCTATGCGTCAGGAACGCGCGGATTCAGCGATGCCCTTGATGATCCAGCACATACAGAAAACGGCGACGACAAGCCCAAGGTCGATCAGCGCGGAACCCGTCATCGCGCGGGCGTAATCATCGGGTCCGGGCTTTTCCCCGAGCATTCCGAAGAAGGTCGCGCCGACGACGGCGACACCCGCCGAGCTCGCGAACTGCTGCGTGGTGGTGAGCACTCCGGAGGCCGCTCCGGCCTTCTCCGGGCGCACCTTGACCAGGGCCGCGCCGATCAGCGCGGGCAGCACGAGGCCGTTGCCGAAGCCGACCAGGCAGAGGCACCCGACGACCAGGGGGACGCCGATGTCCTGCCCGTACGTGTGGAGCAGCACCGCGAGGAGCAGCAGCCCGGACGCCGTCACCGCGCTCCCGGCGATGAGGACCCTCGTACCGAACCGGTCCGCGAGCCTGCGGCCGAGCAGCGAGCTCCCCGCGAAGAGGATGCCCATGGGCGCGAAGACGAGACCGGCGCCGAGCGGGCCGAGGTCGAGCCCGGACTGGAGCAGCAGGGTGAGGGTGAACATGAAGCTGCCGAAGTAGAGCTGGAACGCGATGCCCGCGATCATCCCGGAGCTGAAGGAGGAGCTGCGGAACAGGGTCAGGTCGAGCACGGGGCTGCCCGAACCGCGGGTCAGCGCGCGTTCCCAGAGCAGCGTGGCGACCGCCACGGGCACGGCCGCGCCCATGCAGATCCACGACCAGAGGGGCCAGCCCTCGGTCCTGCCCAGCGAGAGCGGCAGCAGGACGAGTACGAGGGCGAGGCTGACGCCGACCGCGCCGACGGGGTCGAGTCCGACGTTCCGCCTCGGCACGGGGCCGGGCAGGTGGCGGGCGGCCAGGACGGCGGCGACCGCGCAGACCGGCACGTTGATCAGGAAGATCAACCGCCAGCCGGGCACGAACAGGTGGAGTTCAAGGAGCCCCCCGCCGAGGACCTGGCCCGCGATGGAGCCGAGTCCGCTGGCCATGCCGTACCCGGCGATGGCCCGCGGCCTGGCGGCGGCCGAGAAGTGGGCGGTGATCACGGCGAGCACCTGCGGGACCATCAGGGCGCCCGCGGCGCCCTGCACGAGCCGGGCCGCCACGAGCTGCCCGGGGGTGGCCGTGATGCCGCACAGCAGGGAGGAAATGCCGAAGGCGGCCATTCCGATGACGAAGAGGCGGCGGTGTCCGTAGATGTCGCCGAGCCTGCCGCCCGTGATCATTCCGCTGGCGAAGGCGAACGCATAACCGCCGACGACGAGTTCGAGCATTCCCGCACTCGCGTGCAGGTCGCTCTCCAGCGAGGGCGCGGCCACATTGACGACGAAGAAGTCGAACTGGACGATGAACATCGCCGAAAGCAGCACTCCGACGACAAGCCCGCCGCCGGGCGCCGACGGCTTCGCCTTCCTGCCGCGTCCGGCGACGGAGAGATGGTCGATCAACGTGGCTCCTTAGAACAATTTCCTGTACGCGTTCCGTTCCGTTCGTACATCAAGTTGCCCGGCGAACCGGATCGGTTGACAGCGCCAGTCGATCTTCCTCCCGGCGGCTTGAAACTATCGGTCGTCGTTCGCCCGCGGAACTACTCGATGAGGTAGGCCGGGCACCGGAGCACCTACTCGACCGAGTAGTCCCACACCCTCGTGACGCACGTCACACGGCCCGGCCGTATCGCGAGGTAAACCGCACCGCCGGGCCGGGCAACCAAGAGGGACTGCCGGAACCGGGGGAGGGACCCCCGGGCCTCCGGCCTCAACCAGCCGACGCTGATGGGTACTTCATGTTCAAGAACGAAACATGCGGCACACGAGGGCGGACCCCGGAGCGGACGGAGGCCGCCGCACAGGCCTGGCCCCGCGAACTGTCCGAAACGGCACGGCAGTTCGTACGGGCCGCCGCCCTCGTCGGCGAGACCTTCGTGCTGCACGACGTGGCACGGGTGCTCTCGGTGACGACCCTGTCCCTGCTGCCCGCACTCGACGAAGCCGTCGCCGCCTCCCTGATCCGGTTCGACGGGGACCGGCTGGCCTTCCGGTCCGCGGCCGTACGTCAGAGGCTCAGCGCGGACATCCCCGCTCCACTGCGGGAGATGCTGCGGCGCGTCGTGATCGCACCGCCCGCCGCACCGCCCACCGCCGCACCCCCCACCTCCGCAGCGCCCACCCCCGCAACGCCCGACACGACAGCCCCCTCCCCGGCCGCGCCCACCTCCGCGACACCCTCCCCACCCGGCACCCCGCCCCTCGTGGCCTCCCTCCTCCTGGCCCAGGAGAGCCTCTCCCGCCCGCTGCCCGCACGGACGCGAGCCCTGCTGCGGGAGGCGCTCGACGCGGCGCTGCCGGGCCACGAGGACGAGGCGGCCCAGATCCTCGGCCTGTGCCTGGACGACGAGCGGGGGCAGCGGGAGCAGGCACGGTCCGTCCTCGCCCGGTACGACCGCGGCCCCGCAGCGGTGGTCGCGGCGACGGTCCTTTCCAACCTCGAATGGGCAGCGGGCCGCCTGGACACCGGGCTCCTGTGGGGGCGCGCGGCGCTGCGCATGACGGACGGATCACTGCCGCCCGCCTGGCGTCCGTATCCCCAACTCGCCCTGGCCGTCAAGCTGATCCAGGTCGGCCGCGTCGGCGAGGGGCGGGCGGAGCTGGCCCGGATGCGCGTGGAGGCGGAGCGGCAGGACAACCGGCAGGCGATCGCGGACTCGACGATCGAGCACGGCCGGCTCCTGCTCGGCACGGGACGCATCACGGAGGCCGAGACCGACCTGGCCGTGGGGGTCGCCCTGGCCGACCGGCTCGGCGCCGCCACGACGCTCTCGCAGGGCCTTTCGCTGCTCGCGGTGACGGCGCTGCGACGCGGCGCGGTGGACGAGGCGGCGGGGCACGTGCGGCGCGCGCGGGTCGAACTCGCCGCGGAGCAGGCCGTGTTCCCCTCCCTCCGGCACGCCTGGGTCGACTTCCTCGTGACGACCGCGGGGACGGACCCCCGGAGCGCCGGGAAACTCCTCGCGGGTCAGCAGGACGCGCTGATCAGGCCCCCGCTGTTCCTGCGGGACCACGGCGCGGCCGCGCAGCTGGTCCGCCTCGCCCGGGCCGCCGGCCACGCGTCCCTGGCCGCCACCGTCGTACGGAAGGTGGAACGGCTCGCGGCACGGAACGCGGCGCAGCCGTCCCTGCTCGCCACCGTCGAGCACGCCCGGGGGCTGCTGCGCGGCGACGCAACGGCGCTGGAGCACGCGGCCCGCACGCACGGCGACCCCTGGGCCGCCGCCATGGCCAGCGAGGATCTGGGGATGCTGCACCTGGCGGGCGGCCGGGCGGGGGACGGCGGCACGGGCAGGGACTGCCTGCGGGTCGCCTGGGAGCGGTACTCCGACATCGGGGCGCGGGCGGATGCCACGCGGGTCGAGACGCGGCTGCGGGAGCTGGGCGGGGCTGCGGGAGCGGGGACGTCATCGGCTCCGCCGGGCGCGACGGCGGGAATACGGGCCACCCGGGCAACCGCGCTCACGGAGGCGGAGTCGCGCATCGCCCAGCTGGTGGCCACCGGGCTGACCAACCAGCAGGTGGCCAAGCAGGTGGGGCGCTCGCCGCACACCGTCAACTACCACCTGCGCCAGATCTTCCGGAAGCTCGGCGTGAGCTCACGGGTCGAACTGGCCCGGACCTTCCCGGCACCGCTGCCGCAGCCGTAACCGCATTGAGAGCTACGGGCCGATGCCCCGTGCGGCTGCCCCCTCGGAGCTCCCCGTCGGCTGCGCCCCCTCGGAGCTCCCCGTCACAGCGCCCCGGGTGCGAGCCGGAGCACCCCCCGGCCGTGCCCCCGGTCGTCGAAGACCACGTGCTCGGCCGGGGAGGCGCCGGACAGGGCCCAGATCCCTGCCGCGCAGGCGAGGATGACCAGGACGAGGACGAGCGAGACCATGACGGCCCGGCGCCTCAACTCCAGCCGCTGCCAATGCCGTTGGGCCCGACGGTAGGCGTCGGGGGCTTCGTGCACGGTCTCCGCGGCGTCCGCGAGGGCGGAGCGCAGGCGGTCCTCGGCGGACGTGTCCACGTTCACGTCTCGCCCCCTTTCATGACCCGGCTCAGCTTCGCCATCCCCCTGGAGGCGTGCGACTTCACCGCTCCGGTCGAGATGCCCATGGTCCGGGCGATCTCGGACTCCTTGAGGTCGAGCCAGTATCGCAGGACGAGCACCTGGTGCTGGCGGACGGGCAGGGAGCGGAGCGCGCGGACCACCGACCGGTGTTCGTCGCGCAGGAGGGCGTGGTGCTCGGCGGAGAGTTCGAGGCCGTCGACGTGACGCTGCGCGTGGCGCCGTACCACCCTGAGGTGACGCAGCCGCATCCGCGCCAGATTGCACACCGTCCCTCTGAGATAGCCGAGCGCGGCCTTCGGCGTACTCAACCGCCCCCATTTTCGGTGCAGTTGGTAGAAGGCCTCGGCCACGACGTCCTCCGCCTCCCCGTCCGCCCCCAGAAGGAAGGCGAGACGCAGCAGGCCCTGATAGTGCGCGGCGAAGAGATGGGCGATGGCGGCGTCCCGGTCGGCGTGCTCCAGGTCGAAGCCGTCCTGCGCCTCGGCACTGCCGGACGCGTTCGCGCCGCGCCGCAGCTCGACACCGGGATACACGCCCTTCGTCTCCTTCACACACCCTCCCTCTACGTCGATCCCGTCCCGTACGGCCCTTGGGTCCCGTCCCGTACGGCGATCAGGCCAGTCGGTGTCAGCGTCAGTCGACGCGCACGGCGAACGGGGAGCCTCTGCGCGGCACCGGGGCGCGCCCGGCGACCACCTCGCGTCTCCTGCGCACCCCCACCCGGTCGAGCAGCGGCGTGAGCGCCACGACCAGGACGAGATTGACCACGAGCGCCGTGAGCGCGACGTACACCGGGAGATGGAGCGTCCCGGCCCCGACGTCGACCACGGAGGAGAACCCCCGGCTCACGGTCAGGGCCGTCCCCAGGGCCATGCCCGCGGCCCACCCCACGAGCAGCGCCCGGTGGTGGAACCACCGGGTGAAGGCCGAGAGGCCCACCGCGGGCACCGTCTGGATGATCCATACACCGCCGAGGAGATGGAGGTTGACCGCGTCCTGCGGGTGCAGGTCGAGCGCGAAGGCGAGCGCTCCCACCGCGATCACGACCGCCGCGAACCGGGCGACGCGCACCTCGTGCTTCGGGGTGGCCGTGGGGTTGAAGTACTCGCTGTAGATGTTGCGCGCCACCAGGGTCGCCGCCCCCAGGGCGATGACCGCCGCGGGCAGCAGCGCCGCGACCGCGAGCGCCCCGAGCAGGAGTCCGCCGAGCCAGGGCGCCCCGAGCCCCTGGAGCAGGAGGGGGACGGCCTGCTCCGCGTGGCCCGGCGGGGTCCTGATCCCGGCGGCGAGCGACACGAAGCCGAGGTAGCTGAAGAGGCCGAGCGCGAGCGTCCACAGCGGCAGCGCGAGGACGGCGCGGCGCACGACGTCGGGGCTGCGGGCCGCGAGCACGGTGAGGAGCATCTGCGGATACATCAGCTGCGCCAGGGCGGATCCGACGGCGAGCGTGATGTACGCGGTGTACGTCCCGTGCGGCATCGACAGAGCGAGCTGCTCGTCCGCCAGAGCGCGACCGGCGGCGGCGAAGACCTGCCGGGGCGGGCCCGCCCGCCGGCCGGAGAGGACGAGGGCCGTGACGAGCAGGGCGACCAGCAACACCGCTTTGTAGCGCGCCAGTTCGGCGCAGGCCCGCAGCCCGCCCGGCAGGAGGGCGGCGGTGAGCACGACGAAGACCGCGACGAGGACGAGCACTCCGGCGAGGCCGCGCGGGCTTATGCCCATGGCCCGTACGGCTGCTTCGAGGCCCAGCGCCTGCAGCGCGAGGTAGGGCATGGCGGCGAGGAGGCCGGTGAGGGCGACCGCCAGGGCCAGGGCGTGCGAACCGTGCCTGGCCCGCGCGAAGTCCGCGGTCGTCACGAGGTCGCCGCGGTCCGCGAGCTCCCGCATGCGGGGCAGGAAGACGAGCGCCATGGGGGCGAGCAGCAGGGTGTAGGTCAGCGCGTAGAGGCCGAACCCGCCGGTGGCGCGGGCCAGTCCGGGGGCGGCGGTGACCGTGTAGGCGGTGTAGACGGTGCCGCCGAGGAGCACGGCCGCCCCGCCCGCACCGAGCCCGCGTCCGGCCAGCGCCCAGCCGGCCGGGTGCGGGAGCTCGCACGGGGCGGCGCGGCGCGCGAAGGCCCACGCGGCGGTGATCGCGGCGGTCACGAGTGCGGAAAAGGCCAGAAAGGAAGCGTTGTTGGACATCAGCCGCCCTACCGCCTCTCCCCGTCACGTGCGGACGGTCAGAACGGTAGACCGACTCCATGGCCCACGCAACTATCTTATGGAATGTTCTTTCCGCAATACGGAATGCAAGTGAATGGCCGGACTCCACCCATGTGACCGTGTCCATGACATCGTCACCCAACCACCCCATCTCGTTCACGCGGTCGTACACGCATCCGTGTCACCCTCCCGATGGTTGATTAGTCAACTCGCGTAGACCGCCCGCCGATTGGCCGCCCGGCCCGGCGCACGGCACGCGCGAGACCTCCGGGAAAGGACACACCCCCACATGCCCCTCCCGCGTGTACACCGCTGGAAACCACTGGCCCTGACCGCCGCCGCGGTGCTCGTCGGCATCACCCTGCCGGCCACCGCGACGGCCACGCCCTCCCCCGCACCCTCCCCCACACCCGCCCGCCACGCCACGTACGACGACACGTACTACAAGGACGCGCTCGGCAAGACGGGCCCCGAGCTCAAGTCCGCGCTGCACACGATCATCAGCGAGCAGACCAAGCTCACGTACGACCAGGTCTGGGACGCGCTCAAGACCACCGACGAGGACCCCGCCAACAGCGCGAACGTGATCCTGCTCTACAGCGGCACCTCACGGAGCAAGAGCGCGAGCGGCGGCGACCAGGGCGACTGGAACCGCGAGCACGTCTGGGCCAAGTCCCACGGCGACTTCGGCACGGCCACGGGGCCCGGCACCGACGTCCACCACCTGCGCCCCGAGGACGTCACGGTCAACAGCATCCGCGGCGACAAGGACTTCGACAACGGCGGCAGCGCGGTCGACGGGGCCCCCGGCAACCTCACCGACGGCGACTCCTTCGAGCCCCGCGACGCCGTCAAGGGCGATGCGGCCCGGATGATCCTCTACATGGCCGTGCGGTATGACGGCGAGGGCGGCTTCCCCGACCTTGAGCCCAACGACAAGGTGGACAACGGCAGCGCGCCCGCCATCGGCCGCCTCTCCGTCCTGAAGCAGTGGAGCGACGAGGACCCGCCGGACACGTTCGAGAAGAACCGGAACCAGGTCATATTCGACAAGTTCCAGCACAACCGGAACCCGTTCATCGATCACCCGGAGTGGGTGGAAGAGGTCTGGTAGTCGCGTGAACTAGGCCAGACCGGCGAGCTCGGCCAGATCGTCGGCGTCGAGCCGCAGCCCGGCCGCCGCCACGTTCTCCTCCAGATGGGCCGGGGACGACGTACCCGGGATCACCACCATCGCCGGGGAGCTACCGAGCAGCCACGCCAGCGTGAGCTGGGCCGGCGTGGCCCCGTGCCGGTCGGCGACGCGCCGGAGCACCTCCAGGTCGGGTGCTCCGGCGCCGCCGAACGGAAAGTACGGGACGTACGCGATGCCCTGCCGCTCGCACAGCCCGACCAGCTCCGCGTGCTCGCGCGCCAGCGGGCTGAACCTGTTCTGCACGGCGGCGACCGGCGCGATCTCCTGGGCCTCGGCGAGCTGCTGCGGCGTGGCGTTGCTGACGCCGAGGTGCCGGATCAGCCCCTCCTCGCGCAGCGCGGCCAGCGTGGCGAAGCGGTCCTCACCGGGGCCGTCGCTCCGCAGGAACCGGAGATAGACCAGGTCGAGGTGGTCACGGCCCAGCTCGCGCAGGTTCCGGTGCACGGCCGCGCGCAGCTCCGCCGGGTCCGCGGGATCCATCCAGCTGCCGTCCGGGCGGCGGCCGGGCCCGACCTTGGTGGCGATGACCAGGTCGTCGGAGTAGGGGTGCAGGGCCCTGCGGATCAGGTCGTTGGCCGCGATGTCCGCGAAGAAGTAGAAGGCCGCGGTGTCGATGTGGTTCACGCCGAGCTCGACGGCGCGGCGCAGCACCGCGATGCTCCGGTCCGGGTCGTGCGCGGGCCCGTCCCAGTGCGCAGCGGGCAGTCGCATCGCGCCGAATCCCATGCGGTGGACGGCGAGATCGCCGCCGATGCGGAAGTGCCCGGCGGAGGCGGCGGTGCCGCCCGTGTTCCTGGTGGTGCTGTCGGTGATCGCCATGGCCAGATCCTCCGACGTACGCGTTTCGTACGCGAACACCTGGCCACTTGCTGCCAGCGTTGACCCCTTGCGCGGGACACCGCAGACTGTCGCCACCATGCCGACCACATCGCACAACGATCAGATCGTGTCCCTGCGGGGCGAGCGGGAACTGGTGCGCCGGGCGGGCGACGTGTTCACCGGAGCCCGGGAGGAGTTCCTGTGCGCGGCGGCGGACCTGGTGACGTTCTCGCCCGGAGTGAACGCCGCGTTCGCCGGGGGCAGGCGGCCTCCGCTCACCCCCGGCGGCCTGACGATGCGCAAGCTGTACACGCCGCGGGCGCTCGCGGACGAGGAGTCCGAGGAGCGGCTGCTGCGGATCGCCGAGTCGGGCGCGCAGGTCCGCATCTCGGCGGCGCCGCTCGCCCACGAGGCGATCGTCATCGACCGACGGGTCGCGATCCTCGCGGGGGCCCCGGTCCGGGGCGTACGGACCTTCACGGTGATCCAGTCCCCGATCGCGGTCGAGGGGGTCAGGGCCCTGGTGCACGCGGCCTGGGAAACGGCCACGGACCTCGCGGACTACCGCCGCACGCGGCCGCCCGTACTGGACGAGGAGGCTCGTCGGATCCTCCGGGCGCTCGGCGCGGGCCGCACGGACGAGGTGACGGCACGCGAACTGGGCATGTCGCTGCGCACGTACCGCAGGCGGGTGGCCGACCTGATGACGGCGCTCGGAGCGACGTCGCGCTTCCAGGCGGGGTTGCGGGCGCGGGAGTTGGAGTACGGGGAGGGGGGTGGGGTGGCGGGGGGCTGAACGTGCGGCTCCCTATCGCCCGTGCTCAAGGGTGTCGAGGTCGGCGAGGCCTTCGCGGACCCGCGACCGGAGCTGCTCGTTCGTCAGGTCGTCCGCGTCCCGCAGGTCCGGGTCGATGACGTAGTGGTCAAGGGCGTAGAAGATGTGGTCGAGGATCCTGGAGAAGGGTTCCCGCAGACGTTCCCGCAGGTGCAGGGCTTCGCGCCGAGCGCCCAGCCACGCCGCGGCGAATTCCTCGCCACTGATGTGGTCGGCGGCGAACGATTCCATGAGACCCACCTGTTGCGCGGTGGCCGCCCCTTCGGCGATGTCGCTCTTCGATGCCCACGCCATCTGAAACGGCCGGGCCTCCCCCACCACCGCGAGCACAGCCGGATGCCTGTGCCCCACCCGCTTCGCGTACCGGAGGAAATCGACGGTCACCTGATCGTCCCCTTCGGGAAGGCCACCCCGCAGAAAATCTCCCTTCCCGGCGAAGAGCGCGTACCCCTTGCCGGTGACAAGAAGTGCCCCGGTGCCATCGGGAAGTACGATCAGGAACTCCCCGTCGGGCGAGTCCCGCCAGTCCGGCCAGGGGCTCCGCCGAAGGACGCCGTCCTCGGTCGCCGGAACCTCGGTCCCGGGCTCCACGACTCCCACATCCCCCAAGCGACACACGACGATGTGCCCGTGCCCCGCCCGCACGGCTCCGGCGCTCACACGCCGGGCCAGATGCCTGTCCAAGCCGGAAGGGGCTGGAACCGGCACCACCCTCTTGTGCCCCTCGGCAAGCCACTCGCGCCGAAAGCGCCCTGGGCCGTGGCCGGAACCGGAACCGGAACCGGAGAGGATGCTCCGCAGCTCGTTCATCGATCAGCCCCCCGGACCGCCGTATGCCAGCTGTCGGCCTTGGCGAGATACGGCCCGCTCACGTCGTCGGCCCCCGCGACGTAAGCGAGCCAGCGCAGTTCGTCGCAGGCGAAGAAGGACTCGCCCCAGGTGTCGGCCCAGATGCGGACCGTGCCGTCCGCCGAGTGCGTCAGGTCCCACCACGCCCACCCCCGGCTCTCGGAGTCGGGATCGAACTCGTGCAGCCATTCCTGGAGGTCCCAGGACCCGCCCCGGATCGCCGCGGCGTAGCGCTCCCTGCCGCGCCGCGCGTATTTCGGTGCGTTCGCGAAGAGGGGGCCGCTCACCACAGCGAACCACTCGGGGACAGCGGCCGCCGGCAAATCCTCCTCGGCGAAGTCCGACGAGAGGGCGAGGCCGAGCGCAGCGTCGAGTACGGACCGCAGGCGGGCCTCGTACGCCTCGACGGGCACGGTCGTGGTGACGCCGAACCAGCTCAGGACGGGGGGTGCGTCCTGGGCGGCGGGGCGCCGGGCGACGCGGAGCCTCTCCTGCTCGATGTCCTCGGTCTCGTGCACCATCTCTCTGCCCCCTTCTCGGTCTCAGTCGTCCCCGGGAGCCGCCGCGAGGAACGCGTCGATCTCCTGTCGGACGTAGCGCGACAGGCCTGTCAGGACGGCCGCGGTGTCGCGGAGTTCACGGGCGAGTTCGGGGGCGGCGACCCAGACCTCCGGCTTCCTGGTGACGACCGCGTACAGCAGGTCGTCGTCGAACCAGCCGCCCTCCACCTGCTTAGGCGCGGTGTCCCGCAGGATCTCCACGGCCAACGGAAGCAGCCAGGGCAGCCCGACGTCCTGCCCGATCAGCCGCGCCAGCTCATGCGGCTCCAAGGTCCCGACGGGGCGGCGCCGCAGCTCGTGCACGTTCCTGACCATGGGGGTCGCGTCCGCGGGAGGAGCTGGCCAGCGCCGGCCCTCCAGTTCCTCCAGGGAGCTGCCGCGGTCGAAGGCCTCGGGCATCGTGAGGTCCTCTCGTGTTCGCATCTGCATCCTTAGGAGCTCTACAGCTGAAACGGATACGAGACCGTCTGCGGTCTGCCCTGTCGCCGGCCCCGGCCCCGGCCCCGGTCAGGCGTCTCGTAGCCCCAGCCCGCGACGTGCCAGCTCAAGGGCGACCGTCCCGAAATCCGTCCCGATGTATTCGAGTTCGGTCGCGCTGTGCGCGCCGGAGCCCCATGCGTACACCGGAGCTTCACCGTCCGGATTCAGGCGACTGGTGTCGAGGACGAAGTAGCCGCCCATTCCGTCGGGGCGGAAGGCCACCAGCGAGGAAGGCAGGCCCGCGGACTCTCTGAGGTCGAGAGTCTCGGTGACGGCTCCCAGCATCTGGCCGTCACGCATGACGATCCCGTAGAACTCGTCTCCTGCCACGTCGCAGTCGCCGAGCTCGCGCAGGAAGAGCTTGTACGAGTCGGGGAAGGATGCGCCCAATTGCCGCTCCGCCTCCGCGATGTCGGCCTCCGAGCGCCCTCCTGCGAAGACCGACTCCTCCTGATGGTCCCGTACGAGCTGTACGAACTGTTCTGCTTCCCTAATTCCCATCACGAACTCCCCACGTATGCTTTTGCGCGGTCTTTCCAGTATTGCTTTCGCCAGAGGTCAAACTCTTCCCGGTTTATTCCGGACGGAATCTTCGTCCCTGACTTCCAGTGCAATTGATGATAGTTACCGAAGTGCATGCTGTGCGTCAGTTCCGCCATCGGCCCGTCCTCGGTCTGGAGCATATGGTGCACGTTCATCGGCCTGCCGTCGGGGCCGAGAGGAGCGAGCCCCTGCTGCATGCGCTTCAGGTTGGATCGCCCGTACCGGTCGCGCGCCTGTATCGCTTCGGGGTTGTTCAATACGAGGTCGTCGCGCTGGTACACACGCTGGCCCCGGTACTCCACGAGGTTCCAGAACCGGCAAGAGGGCGCGAGGCCCAAGTGGTCGGTCCACAGGTGGGGATTGTGGACGTAGGTGGAAGGGTTCGGCGCGGGCGAGAGGCCGAGGGGGTCGAGCGAGGCGTAGCGGCCGGTCTCGGAATCGTAGTGACGGAAATAGTTGTAATTAAGGCCGGATTCGGGATCGTAGTACTGACCCGGGAACCGCAGTGGTGTGTACGCGGAAGCGTCCGCTGCCCAGGCTGTGACACCCCACAGAGTGCTACGGGCCTGCCAGGCGATGTCGCCGTCTTCGTCGAGGAGCTCGGTCGGCGTACCGACCAGGTCGGTGACGATGGCGAAGAACCGGGAGTCGATCTCGTGTTGAGGCGCTTCGGCGGCACTGATGCGTTCGGTCTGCGTAAGGGGACAGAGACCCCGGTGGTCCCAGGTGACGGTGACCGGGTCGGGCAGCTCGGGGGCAGTGCTGGTCTGCTCGCAGAGCAGTGTCCCGTCCCAGGTGAAGTCGACCCTCTCGACGACTGACTCCCCATCGGCCGCGAGGCGGGCCTTCGCGATGCGCCGTCCGAGCGGGTCGTAGGTGTAGTGCCACCGGGCGCCGTCTGGAGTGATGACCGCAATGAGCCTGTCTTCGGCGTCCCACACGTACCGCCATGTGTCGGCCTTTTGCGAGAGTCGTATCTTCTGGCGGAGCACGAGGCGGCCGGCAGCATCGTGTTGGTAACGGACACGGCCCGCCCGCAGCAGGGTGGTCCCGGCGTACTCGCGCCGCCCCTGTGCCTCCTGACCGGGGTGAGCCGCAGGCCACAAGGCATCCGCTTGGCCGCCCGCAGGGTCGTACGCGTAGGCCTCGAGCCACCCTTCCGCTTGGACACGGGTGACGCGTCCCGACGGATCGAGCTCGAACCTCTTCGTCCCGCCCACTTGTTGTTCGATACCGGTCAGACTGCCGTCGGCACTGTATTGGTACGTGCGCTCTTGGACTCGGCGTCCTCCGGAGCCCGTGATGGACTGAGCCCCGGGCCGGCCCATCACGTCGAACGAATGAGAGATGGTCAGGTGATCACCGACGTGGCGGGCGACCTCCAGTCCTCCGGCGTCGTGCTCGAAGCCGAGACGCCTGCCCCCTGCCGTCAGGCTGGTGCGGTTTCCCACCGCGTCGTACGTCCACGTGCTCATCGCGCCTGACGGGGTTCTGCGTTCCGAACGGCGACCCAGCTCGTCATAGGCATAGGAAACTCTGCGGCCGTTCACGGTTTCGGACAGCACGCGGCCAGTCGCGTCGCGCAGGATCTCCACCACGGCGTCCGGGTTGGTGGCACCGGTCATCCGGCCCGCGGGATCATAGGTGAATTCCGTGACATGTCCGGCCACCTCCTTGCGCCGGACCGCGCCCAGGTCATCGCGTTCGAAACGGATCGTCTCGCCCAGCGGCGTCACCCGTTCGGTGAGCTGTCCCGCCGCGTCATGGTGATACCTGTGCCGCCTGCCGTCGAAATCGACTTCTTCGACCAACCGACCGGCTGCGTCGAATTCGTAGTCCCAGGTCAACCCCAGTGGATTGCGCACCTGGACGAGACGGAGCTCGCTGTCGTAGGTGAACTCGTGGCGGACGCCGTCCGGGCCTGTACTGGCGGACAGTAGGTCGAAGTGGGTGAACTCGAACAGCGAGGTACGGCGCAGGGCATCGGTATGGGACGTGCAGTTGCCCTCGCCGTCGTACGTCCAGGTCTCCTCCGAGCCGTCGGCGGCGACCTGACGGGCGAGGTGGCCCTCGGCCGTCCACTCCAAGAGGGTCCGCGCGCCCAAGGGGTCCGTCAGGACCACCGGCTGCCCGAACGCGTCACGTTCGTAAGCGGTCACGGCTCCGAGAGCGTCGGTCACCCGGATGGGCAGGCCCGCCTCGTTGTTGCGGATCAGGGTGCTGTTTCCGAGTGCGTCGGTGATGCGCTTGACGCCACCGGTGCTGTCGTGGGCGAGGCGCGTGGTGCGGCCGACGGCGTCGGTCACGGTCACTGGATTGCCGGAGCCGTCGTACTCCTGGCACCAGCGCGACCCATCGGCTTCCACCACCAGCGTCGGCAGGCCGAACTCGTTGTACTGCGAGCTGATCTCGCCACCGTCTGGACGCACCACCCGCGAGACGCGACCCTCCCCGTCGTACGCGTAGCGGGTTGCACGGCCCAACGGGTCGGTCACCGCGGTCAGGCGCAGCTCCTCGTCCCACTCCTGCTCCGTGACGTGCCCCAGCGGGTCCGTCTCCCGCACCAGCCGGTACGCCTCGTTGTGCTCATACACCCGCACATGCCCCAGCGAATCCGTCACTCGCGTCGTGCGCGTCGCGTCCTCGTAGGTGAGCGTGGAGGCGAGTGCGTCGCCGGTGCCGCCGGTGGCGGTGACGCGGCCCCGCTCGTCGTAGGCGTACCAGTACGTCGTGCCGTTGCGGTCGGTCCAGGACGTGATGCGGCCGTCCGTGTCGTAGGTGTAACGCATCGGCAGGCCTGAGGAGTTGGTCTCGTCGGTGAGGTGGCCCGCCTCGTCGTAGGCGAAGGTGACCAGGGTCGTGCCGGGGTCCGAGGGAGCTTCGGGGTCCAGCAGGCGCAGGCCGGTGATGCGGGAGTCCGCGTCGTCGCGGTCCAGTGCGATGCGGTAGCCGCCGGTGTGGCTCACCGCCGCGGGGATGTCGCCCTCGGCGTACTCGATGGTGATGCGGTTGCCGTTGCGGTCCTGGATGTACTGGAGCGGGAGGTCGACCGCCTCGCCCGCCGCGGCGGGGACGGGGCTGTGGAAGACCTGGGTCAGGCCGCTGTCGGGGTCGCTCACGCATATCGCGCCGTCGAAGCCGTCCACCCAGGAGAGGGTCAGGCGTGAGCCGGGGGTGTCGGGGCGGGCCGGGGCCCCGGTCTCCGGGTCCGGTATCGGGAAGCAGAGGCGGGCGCCGTCGGCGGCCGCGTAGACGAACCCGTCCTCGTCCGCCTGCACCCGCTGGTCCAGCGTCGAGGCCCAGGACGGGCCGAACCAGCCGCCGAAGCGGTAGGAGGACAGGTGGGTGCGCTCCAGCACGAGGGGGAGCACGCCCGGGAGTTGGACGTCCGTGCGCGGCAGCGCCATGTCGCCGGTGGCCACGTCGATCGGGTCGCGGACGAACTTCTTGAGCGCGTTGCGCACCGAGGCGGGCAGCTTGTCGAAGCCGGGGCGCATCGAAAGGCGTTGGAAAGAGGCGCAGTTGAGCTTCATGGCGCCGCGCAGCCTGGCCAGGTCCTTGGGCTTGAGCTTGCCCAGACCCTTGCCGAGCAGGGTGCCCAGACTGCCCAGGCCGACGCCGAGGGCCGCGCCGAGCGCGAGGGTCTCGGCGAGCTTTCCGGGGTCCTTGAAGGTGGCGGGGTCCTTCAGCAGGGTGTCGAGCGCGGCGAACTTGGCGCCCTCGCCCGCCATCTTCCCGACCCGCGCGATCGCCTTGATCTCCTTGAGGGCCTTCAGCGCCCGGCGCAGGCCCCGGATGACCTCCAGGACCGCGCGGATGGTGCGGGCCATCGCCGTGCCCGCGTGCTCGATCCGGCCGATCAGGGCCATTGCCTTCGCGAAGCGGGCGCCCGCGGCCAGGTTGCCGACCACCGCGGAGGCGCCGCCGGTGAGGACGGACAGGGCCAGGCCCGCCATCTCCACCTCGATGATCTCGACGATGATGACGTTGAGCTCGGTCAGGAGCTCGTGCGCCTCGTCGGCGTACTTGTCGAGCGCGTCCGCGCCGTCGCGCAGCGAGTCGGCCATCTGCGTGGCCTGCGTGCGGGTCTTCTTGGCCCGTTTGTTGAACGCGGTGGCGGTCTTGCCCTCCCAGGTGACGTCCTTGAGGGCGGACTCGGCGTCCTTGACCGAGGCGTCCACGGCCTTGGCCAGGCCCCGCCACTTCTTGGCGATCTCGCGCACGCCGTCCGGGTCGACGGCCGGGTCGGAGATCCCCAGGAACTCCATCATGGAGGCCATGTTGTCGCCGGCCATGTGGTTGAACTTGTTGATGTAGTGCAAGGGGTTGAGGTCGACCACGGGGCTCAGCCCTGCTTCTTGCCGCGCGCGGCGGCTTCGAGCAGCACGTCCAGGACGTCGAACGCCTCGGACAGGTCGGTCATCAGCTTCGCCTCGCCGTGCCACGCGTCCACGAGGTCGTCCGCGACCTCCGCGAGCGTCTCCATGCCCTCGCGCACGTCATCGGTCGCGCTCATCAGCGCACCCAGCGCGCCAAGGGCGGACAGGTCGTGCGAGGCCGCCTTGAAGTCGTGCAGCGGCTTTGCGATGTGGTGCGGCGCCTTGCGCAGCAACGGTGCCGCTTTCGCGATCGACTCCGAGTCCTTGCCCAGATCCCCCATGTCCGACGTCCCCCGATACCTCACGTTGCAATGTGCACAAGCCAACGCGCGACAGTAGCCGTTCCGTGTCACCGGATCGACTCCGTACGGTCATGTACAGGCAAAGCCTACGGCTCCACCAGCCCCCTCTCCGCGTCATACGCCGCCCGCGACTCCGCGATCGTCACGCGGTGCTGTTCCGCCCATCCGGTGAGTTGCAGGAGCGTGCCGTGCAATGCGCGGGCGACGGGTGTCAGTTCGTACTCGACCTTCGGCGGGACCGTGGGGTGGACGGTGCGTTTCAGGAGACCGTCCCGTTCCAGGTTGCGCAGGGTGAGTGTCAGCATGCGGCGGCTGATGCCCTCGATGGCGCGCTCCAGTTCGGTGAAGCGGATGGGGCCGTGCGCGGCCGCGATGATGATCGGGACGCTCCATTTGCCCACGACCCTGTCAATAACTTCGCGGACCGGGCACGCCTCCGCGTTCACCACCTGCGAGGTAACACCGGTGTTCCCCTGGGACATCAAAGTGCCTCCTTACTCCCCGCCCTCGCGGGCATCCACGATGAGCCCCGTTACAAGTCATGCACCTTTGCAGGTCAAAGGCGCCAGATACGGAGGTCGTCACCATGTCCCAGACCGTGTACGAGGTCAACACCCCGGCGCCGCCCCGGCCGTCGCCCCGCCGGCCCGCGTCCCCTTGGGCCTCGCTCGCGGTGCTGTCGTCCGGTGCCCTGATGACGATCATCGACGGCAACATCGTGACCGTCGCGATGCCGGCCGTCCAGAGCGATCTGGGGTTCTCCGCGGCCGGGGTCGCCTGGGTGGTCAACGCCTATCTCATCGCCTTCGGCGGGCTGCTGCTGCTCGTCGGACGGCTCGGTGATCTCGTCGGGCGCAAACGGATGTTCGTGTCGGGGCTCGCGGTCTTCACCGCCGCCTCCGTGCTGTGCGGGGTCGCCACCGATCAGGGGCTGCTGGTCGCGGCCCGCGCGCTGCAGGGCGTGGGCGGCGCGATGACGTCCGCGGTGGTGCTCGGCATGCTCGTCGCCCTCTTTCCCGAGGCGCGCGAGCGGGCCAGGGCCATCGCCGTGTTCAGCGCGGTCGGCGCGGCGGGCGGGGCGATCGGCACCTTTCTCGGCGGGGCGCTGACCGAGACGCTGAACTGGCACTGGATCTTCCTGATCAATCTGCCCATCGGGGCCGTCGCGCTCGTCGCGGCGGTGCGCGTGCTCGACGCCGACCGTGGTGCGGGTCTCGGCGGCGGCGCGGACTATCCGGGCGCGGCGCTGATCACCGGCGCGCTGATGCTGACCGTCTACACCATCGTCACCGCCGCCGAGCACGGCGCGGCGACGACCGTCCTCCTCGCCGCCGCGTCCCTCCTCCTTTACGTCGCCTTCACCGTCCGCCAGGCCCGCGCGGCCCGGCCCCTCCTCCGGCTCCGCCTCTTCCGCTCCCGCGTCCTGACCGGCGCCAACGCCGTGCAGATGGCGATGATCGCCGGGATGTACGGCTTCCAGTACATCGGGGCGCTCTACCTCCAACGGAGCCTGGGCTTCGGGGAGTTGAAGACAGGTACGGCGTTCCTGCCCGCGCCCGTCGTCATCGGGGTCCTGATGCTCGGGCTCTCCGCGCGGGTCATCGGCCGCTTCGGCGCCCATCGCACGCTCCTCGCGGGCCTCACCCTGATCACGGCGGGCCTCGCGCTCCTCGGGCAGCTGCCCGCCGACGGTTCGTACGCCGTCGACGTGCTGCCCGGGATGCTGCTGATCAGCGCCGGATTCGCCGCCGCGATGCCCGCGGTGACGGGGCTCGCCATGGGCGGCGCGTCCGAGGAGGACGCCGGGCTGGCGTCCGGGCTCTTCAACACCACCCAGGTGGTGGGTGGTTCACTCGGCCTCGCGGTCCTGACGACCCTCGCGGCGAGCCGCACGGAGTCCCTCACCGGGCGGGGCACGGACGCCGTCACCGCCACCGCCGACGGCTACCGGCTCGCCTTCTGGGTCGCCGCGGGCATCGCGGCAGCGGGCCTCGCGCTGGCGGCGACGGTGCTGCGGCCCGGCCCGCGGCGCCCCTGAGAGCCTGTCTTTGACACCATGAGGATGCGGTCAGTCGTCCAGCGCCTTCATGACCTTCCCCAAGTCCACGAACTTGAAGTTCGTCGCCGGGCGGTCGCCGTCACCGGGGGCGTCGTGGCCGTCCTGGACGACCAGAAGCCCGTGCGGGTACTCCGGGCCGAGCGGCTCGTTCAGGGCCGCCGCGCCGTCGCACTCCTCGGAGCCGTCCAGGGCGCCGCCCGCCGGGGTGACGCGGAAGCCGCCCTCGTACTCGTTGCGGTCGCTCAGCTCACGGTCGTACGCGGCGAAGGTGTTGTCGCCCTGGCTGGAGGCGAGCAGGTAGCCGTCGCCGTCGGACTCGGCGACCAGGGTCAGGCCCTCCACGTCGGACGCGATCCGCTTGCCGCCGTAGCCGGGATCGGCGCCCGGCGTGCACTCCTCCGTCTCCTCGTCATAGACGCCCGGGACGCCGTACTCCCTTACCTTGTCGACGAGTTGAGGCTTGCCGGTCAGGTCCGCGCGCAAGCGCCAGATACCGACGTCCTCCTGCCCTGCGTACAGCGTGCCGTTGGACGGATCGACGACCATGCCCTCGATCTGCGGGAGCTCACCCGGCTCGGCGCACGGGCTCCACGACGTGCCGTTCGGCAGCCGGAACGAGGACGGCAGGTCCATCGTGCGGACCTTGCGGTACGAGACCTTGCCGCCGCTTCCCGGGATCAGTTCGAGGAGCGCCACGCTGGTCCGCTCGCGGCGGCTGACCAGGGCGTACGAGCGACCGCTCGCCTCGTCCTGCCAGGTCGCGAGGCCGTACGCCGTGCGCTGCTCGTTGATCTCGGCCTGGCCGGCGGAGAACACGGGCGGAGCCGCCGGGTCCGTGACGTCGGTGAGCGGGCCGCCCGGGCGGTCGCGGTCGATGCGGTAGAAGCGGAGCCGGTCGTTGCCCCGGTCGCTGGTGACGGCGAGGTCGGCAGGGCCCGACGACAGCTTCAGGCCGTGCACGAGGTCGACGTTGTTGAAGCGGCCCGGCGCGTCGTCGGGGCCGGTGGCGGGCGGCGCCGCGACCGACTGCACGGGACGTGCGTCCAGGTCGTACGCGCGCAGGCCGCCCTCCTTCGCGGTGGCGATCACCAGACTGCGTGCCGGGTCCGCGGCGTCGCGCCAGATCGCGGGGTCGTCGGCGTCGGCGTTGCCGCCCGCGTCGTCGTCGTGCAGGACGGGGGTCTCAGAACGGGGGGATATCCCCGGCAGCGGGTCGGCGGCCACCGCCGTGGTGGCGGACGTCGCCACGAGGACGGTCGTCAGGGCGAGTACGACCGAACCGATCGTTCGACGGGTCGGACAACGTCTGGTCACGCGATGACTCCTCGTTCCGGAACGGATGGATCTTGCGTGAGACTGGGGCTCCTCCGTGTCGGCCAGCCATACGGCACACGTCCGGTAACACCCCACCCGAATGTACACACGGTTAACTAACTCCCATGCGTCTCAGTCATGTTGGGGCTTCGCGAGCCGCCCCTCCCCCTCCGTGAGAGCCAGCCTCGCCCAGACCGTCTTGCCGACACCCCGCCCCTGCACGCCCCACTCCGTGGCCAGTGCCGCCACGATCACGAGTCCCCGGCCTGACTCCCCTTCGGGCTCCGGGAGTTCGGGTACGTCCGGCGGCCTGCGTTCGGCACGGGTGTCGGCGACCTCGATACGGAGCGTGTCCGCGTGGAGCGTCACGCGCAGCTCGAAGTCGCGGCCCGGCACACGGCCGTGGGTCACGGCGTTCGCGGCGAGCTCGGCGACGATCGCCTCCGCGGCGTCCGAGAGCTCGCTGTCGTACGGAATCCCCCAGCCGTCCAGGTGGTACCTGGCCAGCCTGCGGGCGAGGCGGGCCCCTCGCGGGGTGGCGCTCAGGCGTTCGGTGACCTCGCGGAGCGCGGCGGCGGCGGGTTGGGCTTCGGTCGGCATGCGCCCACCGTGGCCGCACGCCCCAGGGGTCACCAGGCACAAAACTCGTACGCTCCGTAATTGTACGAGTGCGAACGGTGGACAGTACGGGTAACCGAACGTGACCATGGGCGAGTTGGCGGGGACCGGTAAGCGAGCGTCAGGGGATACCCGTGATGTCGTCAAGTACGTCGAGCAGTAACGAGCCAGAACCGACCGATGGGCTCAAGGCCTTCGGCGCGGTCCTGAAGAGCTTTCGCAAACACGCCGGGTACACGCAGGAGTCCCTGGCCCCGGAGATCGGCTACTCGGCCCATTTCCTCGCCTCGATCGAGCAGGGCAGACGCTTTCCGCCGCCCCGTTTCGTCGACCGGTGCGAGGCGTCGCTCGACGCGTTCGGGACGTTGCGGGTGGCTGTGGTTCAGTTGTCGCGGCAGCGGGGGCTGGCTTCTTGGTTCCGGCGGTGGGCCCAGCTGGAGCAGGAGGCGGTGGCTCTCTGCACGTACGAATGCCGGTTAATTCCGGGCTTGTTGCAGACGGCCGCCTACGCGCGGACGCTGTTCGTCAATCAGCTTCCCCCGATGGGCGACGAGCAGATCGAGGCGCAGCTGGAGGCACGAGTCGGGCGTCAACGGCTGCTCACCGAGCGGCCGAACACCGCGTTCAGCTTCATCCTTGAGGAACATCTGTTCCTGCGTCGCATGGGCGGGCATGACGTCACCATGGAACTCATCGACCATGTTCTGGGGCTCGCCAAGCGCCGGAACATCGAGATTCAGATCATGCCGGTGGTGCGGGAGAGCCATGCAGGGCTGGACGGTCCCATCCGACTGCTGGAGACACCAGAGAACAAGTGGTTCGCGTACGCCGAGGGGCAGGAGAGCGGCCAGTTCATCTCCGACCCGAAAGTGGTCAGCATGCTCCAGATGCGGTATGCCAGGATGCGCGCACAGGCTCTCTCGTTCGACGACTCGGTGAGCCTGCTGGAGCGGATGCGAGGAGCGCAATGAGCACCCCCGAACTGGCCTGGTTCAAGAGCAGTTACAGCGGAGGTGACGGCGACGACTGCATAGAGGCCGCCCTTACCTGGCGCAAGTCCAGCCACAGCGGCGGCTCCGGCGACGACTGCGTGGAAGTCGCCCCTTGCCCCACCACCATCCACATCCGCGACTCCAAGCGCCCCGCGGGACCCCAACTCTCCCTGGAGCCCCGCGCCTGGGCGCGCTTCGTGAGTTACGCGTCCCGCAGCTGACGCTGGGACTCCACGAGTTCCCGCGCCTCCTCGTCCGTGCCCACCGACGGCGGGGAGCCCTCCAGCGGCTGGCGGGCCGTCTCCTTCATCGCGGCGACGGCGATGATGCCGACCAGGCCCGCCAACATCGTGTAGAACGCGGGCATCAGGTCGTTGCCGGTGGCGCTGATCAGGCCCGCCACGACCAGCGGCGTCGTACCGCCGAAGAGGGAGACGGAGATGTTGAAGCCGATGGACAGCGAGCCGTAGCGGACGTCCGTCGGGAAGAGGGCGGGGAGCGACGAGGACATGGCGCCCAGGTAGCAGACCAGGGCGAGGCCCAGGATGAGCAGGCCGGAGAAGACCGGGATCGTGCCGCCCTGCTTGATGAGGAGGAAGGCCGGGAGGGCGAGCACGAAGAAGCCGATCGAGCCCGCCATCAGGACCGGCTTGCGGCCGATGCGGTCGGAGAGGCGGCCGACGGAGTTGATGAGCGCCATCAGGATGAGCATCACGATGACGATGGACATCAGGCCGCCGGTCTCGCCGAAGCCGAGCTGGGTGAGGTACGTCGGCATGTACGACAGCAGCATGTAGTCGGTGACGTTGAACGCCGCGACCAGGGCGATGCAGAGCAGCATCGCGCGCCACTGGCCGAAGAAGGAATCCTTGAAGGACTTCTTGTCGCGCTCGGCGGCCGGCCCGCTCTCCTCCATCTTCTGGAATGCGGGCGACTCGTCGAGCTTCAGGCGCAGGTAGAGGCCGATGAGGCCGAGCGGCGCCGCCACCAGGAACGGGATGCGCCAGCCCCAGGACTGCATGGAGTCGTCGCTGAGCGCCATGGTCAGGGTGGTGACGAGGACGGCGGCGACGGTGTAGCCGATCAGCGTGCCGAACTCCAGGAAGGAGCCCCAGAAACCGCGGCGCTTGTCGGGGGCGTACTCGGCGATGAACGTCGCCGCACCGCCGTACTCGCCGCCCGTGGAGAAGCCCTGCACCATGCGGCAGAGGACGAGGAGGACCGGTGCCCAGACGCCGATCGAGGTGTAGCTGGGGATCAGGCCGATGGCGAGCGTCGCCGTCGACATCATGATCATGGTGAGCGCGAGGATCTTCTTGCGGCCGACCTTGTCGCCGAGCGGGCCGAAGAACATGCCGCCGATGGGGCGCACCAGGAAGGCGGCGGCGAAGGTCGCCAGGGAGGAGAGGGTCTGCGCGGTGTCGTTCCCGGACGGGAAGAACTCCTTGCCGATGATGACGGCGAGGTAGGCGTAGACGCCGAAGTCGTACCACTCCATGGCGTTGCCCAGCGCGGTCGCCTTCACCGCGCGTTTGACCTGAGCTTCCTCGGTCACCGTGATGTCGGACTGGCGCAGCCGCGGGTTCTTGCGGCGGTGGATCGCGCGGAAGAGCGCACGGTGGCGGGCCACTGCTTCGGGAGCGGGCGGTGCCGGTGTTTCAGGGGCTTCGGGCGCGCTCACGTTGCAGTCACTCTCTCTGTCGGACACCTGGGACGGTCGTCGATCAACATTGCCAACCCCCGGAAGGGGAAGTGCCCGCCATTGGTCCCAAGGTCAATGGCCCCAAGTCCCTGAAACGAAGGACTTGGGGCCTGATTTTCAGAAAGAGGGTCCCGTCAGCGCATGTACAGCTGCGAACGGGGAACGATCTGCTGCTCCTGGCCCGGGCTCGACCACAGCAGCTTCAGATGGGCCTCGCCCGTCTGCTCCGCGTACTCGACCTTGATCGTGTGACGCCTGCCCGCGGTCAGGTTCACCTGGGCCTTGTCGAGCTTGGGCTCGTGCGGCGTCCAGGAGTCGATGACGAGCTTGCCGTCGATCCATACGCGGGCCATGTCGTCGGAGACGGTGGTCAGCGTGTACGTTTCCGAGCGGCGCGGCACGACCGATCCCGTCCAGCGGACACTGAAGTGGTCCGAGGGGATCGAGACGGCCGGTGAGCCGGTGTACTTCCACGCGTGGTTGAGCGTGGCGTCGGTGCGGGTGATCCTCGGGGCGCCTTCGAGCTTCGCGTTGTCGAAGATCTCCTGCTTGAGGCCCGTGCCGCGGCCGGGGCGGGCGGTGGGCCCGGGGTCGACGGACAGCTCGACCACGGTCGCGGTCTCGTTGGTGGCGGCGCCCGACGGCTTGATGTCGTAGCCGTCGCCCGCCTTGGTGACCGTCACCTTCTGGTCGCTGCCGAGGATCTTGGCCGACGTCACCGTGAACTCGGTGCGCGCCGTGAGGTGCAGTGTTCCGCCCGCCGCCGGCCACCGCGTGACCGCCGCGTACAGCTTGTCGCCCTTGCGGCTCACCGCCCCCCAGGACGGCTCCTCGACGAGTCCGCCGTAGCGGGCGCCGAAGACGGCGTTGCCCTGGCCGTCCTCGCGCAGCCAGTCGCCCATCTGCTTCAGGCGGTCGACGGAGGGCTGCGGGACGCGGCCGCGCGCGTCGGGGCCGACGTTGAGGAGGTAGTTGCCGCTGCGCGATGTGGTGGCGAGGAGGTTGCGGGTCAGGGTCGGACCCGACTTCCAGTTCTCGTCGTAACTGGCGTACCCCCAGTGGCCGTTGAGCGTCATGCACGACTCCCAGAGCTGGCCGTCGACCGGGGCGCCCGGGATCTCCTGCTCGGGGGTGCCGTAGTCGCCGTCGACGACGCGGCGCTTGCCGACGCGGTTGTTGATGACCAGATCGGGGTCGAGGCCGCGGAGGTAGGACTCCAGGCGCTCGCCGTCCTTCGCCGTCCAGGGGTTGTGGGGGTTGTCGGTGTCCCACTCGCCGTCGAACCAGAGCAGCGCCGGGTCGTAGGTGTCGACCAGCTCCTTGAGCTGGGCGTACATGCGCTTCTCGTACGCGGGGAAGGTGGCCGGGTCAGCGAAGTCCTTGTCGTGCCAGTCCCAGATCGAGTAGTAGAAGCCGAGTTTGATGCCCGCGTCGTCGGATGCCTTCTTGAGCTCGGCGAGGATGTCGCGGTTCTTGTCGAAGGAGGAGTGGTCGCGCAGGTTCCAGTCGTTCACCTTCGTCGGCCACATCGCGTAGCCCTCGTGGTGCTTGGACGTGATGACGATGTAGCGCATCCCGGCGTCCTTGGCCGCCTTGACGACGGCCTTCGCGTCGAAGTCCGCGGGGTTGAAGGACTGCGCCTGCTTCTCGTACACGGCCATGGGGATGTCGCACTGCCGCTTGATCCACTCGGCGTCACGGCAGACGCTCCCGTCGGGCCGCTTGTACTCGCCCTCCAGGTTCGAGTACGCGCCGAAGTGGATGAACATGCCGAAGCGGTCCTGGCGGAACCAGTTGGTGCGGTCCGCGGTGAAGGGGTCGTCCGCGGCGTGGTCGGTGCCGGGGCCGGGGCCGGTGGCGCGTGGTGGGTCGGGGGTCGGAGCCCGGTCGGTCGCGGCGGGCGGGCCGTCGGGGAGGGCGGTCGCGGCGGGGGCGGCCGTGCCCGCGAGGGCGGCGGCGAGGAGCAGGGCGAGTGCGGGTCCAGTGGCTCTGTGGCGCATGGGGAGGCTCCCGGGGTTCCCTGGGTTGGGGGTCGCACGGGAACGTAGGAGTGAATACATCGGATGTCAATGGGTCTGCCATGGGCCCAACTGGCGCGATCTGCGGATCATTTGCCCCGCACGTGGCTCAGATCCATCCGATGACTGCTGCTACACGGTGACTTCCGGAGGGAGAGTGTGTCGCGCGAGTGTGGCGCTGATGAGGATGGGGGCGACCTCAAGGATGTCGTCGCCGCGGGAGACGTAGTTGGCCTGGGGGCCGTAGCCGCCGTAGGGGTCGTTTCCGCGTTCCACGTCGAGGACGGTCTGGCCGATGAGGACCGTGGAGGTGGCGTACAGGGAGCGCGGGACGTCCTCGCCGAAGACCGAGACGTACATGGCGTTCGCCGTGTACTCGTCGCGGGCGAAGAAGGCGTCGAGCTCGGCCGGATGGTCGTAGCTCAGTATGTAGAAGACCGGCGCGAAGAACTCGACGAGCCGGTCGTGGCGCGCAAGCGGGCGGACGATGACCGTCGGCTGCACGGTGGCGGCCGGTATGTCGACTCCGCCGCCGTGCACCACGTCGTCGGCGACTGCTTCAAGGCGTTGGGCGAGGTCGCGCAGGGGGCGTGGGTTGAGGATGGGACCCACCCGCACCTGCGGGTCGTCGTAGCTGCCGCAGGGGAGCGCGGACAGGGTGGCGCGCAGCCGTGCGACGAACGCGTCGGTGCGGCTGCTGTGGACCAGGTACGCGTCGGGTCCGGCGCAGTCCTGTCCCCCGTTGAACAGCCGGGCCGCGACGATCCGGTCGAACGAGGCGTCCAGACCGGCGCGCGGCCCGACCACTATGGGATTGGGGGCGCTGCCCTCGAACACGAACAGGGCCGACGGGCATTCCCGTCGTACCTGCTCGGCGTTCTCGTACCGGCCGGTGAAGATCACGGTGTCGGCGTGGCGTACGTGGTCCTCGATGAAGGCGCGGCGGGTGCGGTGGACCAGTTCGAGTCTCTCGAAGTACTCGCCGAGCCCGCTCGCGGCGAGCACGTCCTTGTGCCACTGCTCGGTGGCCGCCGGTCCGCGCACCGTGACCGCCTCGGCGGCCAGGGAGGGGATGGCGGCGAACAGCACCATCGAATACAGCGGCAGATTGACCGGCAGGAACACGGCGACGCGGCCGGCCCGCGCGGCTCGCAGGTCAGGCACCTCGCGGTGCAGGTTCCGCAGCGCGTCGACGGCGCCTTCGAGCTCGTCGGCGGCTGTCTCGGCGCTTTCGTGACGCGTGAGAACGGCCATCAGCTCCGCGCGCCGTGAGACGAGGCGGTCGGCTGCTGCTGCCGCGGCGGCCAGGGCGTCCGGGAGGTTCATCCAGGTAGCTGTGCCCAGGTGTTGGACGCCGAGGGTGGGCTCTAGGGTGGGCTCTTCGGTCGCGTGTACCGGATGTGCCGTGTGCGTCACGTGCGTCATGTGCGTCACGTGTGCCATGTATGTCTCCATGTGCGCCGGGGCGGTCAGGGGGCTGTTCGGTGCGCGAAAGCTACCTGCTGTTCTCCGGCGGTGTGTGGGTTCCGTGATCATAGAGGGGCGCTCGGTCACGGTTCCGGCGCCGCCGGACAGGCGTGCGGCAGGCTTGCCTCCGGATCAGAGGCGTGCCCCGGACCAAAGGCGTGCGTGCCCCCGATCAAAGGCGTGCCCCCGGATCAAGCCGGGGAAGAGACACCTCGGAATGCACCGCGCACCCGCACCGCAGCGTGCACCTGCACCGCGCACCCACATCGCGCACCGCGCACCGCGCCCCCGCACGCTCCCTCCCTCCCGATTACGGAGCCCGTATGCCTCTCCCCCGCCGCACTCTCCTCACCGGCCTCGCCGGTACGGCCGGTGCCGCAGCCGTCGCCTGTTCCGGCAGCACGGCCGACGGAGCGCCCGCCCCGCGCCGGACCGCCGCAGCCGAGGCGGCCCGACGCCTGCTCCCCCGCCACTGGGACCAGATCACGTTCAGGGCCGTCCCCAAGGAGCCGGGCGCCGAGGACTCCTTCCGGGTCACCGGCGAACGCGGCCGCATCACGGTCACGGCGACCGGACCCGCCACCCAACTCACGGGGTTACGCCACTACTTGAAGCACACCGCGCACGCCAACATCACCTGGGCGGGCAGCCGGACGGACCTGCCGAAGCGGCTTCCCGCACCCACGGCCCCGCTCACCGGCACGGCCAACGTCCCCCACCGCTTCGTACTCAACGACACCAACGACGGCTACACCGGCGCGTACCACGACTGGGCCTACTGGGAGCGCGAGATCGACGTGCTCGCGCTGCACGGCTACAACGAAGTGCTCGTGTACGTGGGCGCCGACGCCGTGCAGCACCGCGCGTTCCAGGAGTTCGGCTACGCGGACGAGGAGCTGCGCGCCTGGATACCGGGGCCCGCCCACCAGCCGTGGTGGCTCCTGCAGAACATGTCGTCGTTCCCGCACCCGGTGTCCCGGCAGCTGCTCGACGCCCGCGCCCGCCTGGGCCGCCGCATCTGCGACCGGCTCCGCGAGCTCGGCATGACGCCGGTCCTGCCCGGCTACTACGGCACCGTGCCGGCCGGTTTCGCCGACAGGAACCCCGGCGCGAAGACGGTGCCGCAGGGCAGTTGGGTGGGCTTCACGCGACCGGACTGGCTGGATCCGCGCACCGGCCACTTCGCGCGCGTGGCCGCCGCGTTCTACCGGGCGCAGGACGCCCTCTTCGGCCCGACCACGATGTACAAGATGGACCTCCTGCACGAGGGCGGAAAGCCCGGTGACGTGCCGGTCGGGGAGGCCGCGAAGGGCGTCGAGAAGGCGCTGCGGGCCGCGCACCCCGGCGCCACCTGGGTCATCCTCGGCTGGCAGCACAATCCCCCGAAGGCCATCACCGACGCCGTCGACAGAGAGCGGATGCTCGTCGTCGACGGCCTCTCCGACCGCTTCCCCCATGTCACCGACCGCGAGGCCGACTGGGGCGCCACGCCGTACACCTTCGGCTCCATCTGGAACTTCGGCGGACACACCGTCCTCGGCGCCAACACCCCCGACTGGGCGGCCCTCTACGAGAAGTGGCGCACCAGGGACGGCAGCACGATGCGCGGCATCTCCCTCATGCCGGAGGCCGCCGACGACAATCCGGCGGCCTTCGAGCTCTTCTCCGAACTGGCCTGGAGAAAGGGCGACTTGAACCTCAAGCGCTGGTTCGACGAGTGGGCCCGTACCCGATACGGGGCCGAAGATCCGCACGCCACCGCCGCCTGGGACATCCTGCGCCGCACCGCCTACGGCACGACCCGGGCCGACTCATGGGCCGAGGGCGCCGACGGCCTCTTCGGGGCGCGCCCCGACCTGTCCGCGACCTCGGCGGCGGCCTGGTCCCCCAAGAAGATGCGCTACGACCCGGCGGACTTCGAACCGGCCCTGGGCGAACTCCTCGCCGTACGACGCGAGTTGCGCACCTCGTCCGCGTACCGCCGCGACCTGCTCGACGTCGCCCGGCAGGCGCTCTCCAACCGCAGCCGCGTCCTGCTCCCCCGGATCAAGCAGGCGTACGACGCCGGGGACGCGGCGCGCTTCGACCGGCTGACCCGCGACTGGCTCGCCCTGATGGACCTGCTCGACCGGCTCGTGGCCACCGACTCGCGCCACCTGCTCGGCCGTTGGGTCGCGGACGCCCGCGGCTGGGGCGCCACCGACAAGGAACGCACCGAACTCGCCTACGACCAGCTCTCCTTGCTCACGGTCTGGGGCACGCGCGAGGGCGCGGACGCGGGCCTGCGGGATTACGCCAACCGTGAGTGGGCGGGCCTCGTCGGTGGCCTCTACCGGCAGCGCTGGTCCCTCTACTTCAAGGAACTCCGCGCCGCCCTCACGGAGGACCACGCTCCCGCCGACATCGACTGGTTCACCGTCGAAAACACCTGGGCCCGCGATCCGGGCCACCTGGCGACCCGCCCGTCGGGCAGCACGTACGCGGTGGCCGCGGTGGTGCGGAGTTCCTTGCAGTAGCGGGGCCAGTGGGGCGGTCGGCTCGCGATCTGCGGGTGCGTCGTGGCTTGTCGCGCAGTTCCCCGCGCCCCTTATGGGGCGCCCGGCCCCACCCCGGCGCGCGGGGCAAGGGGCGGGCCCCTACATCACCTCACGGACGACGCGGACACTCCTTCCAGGCCATGTGGTACACGGTACTGATGTCCCCGTCGGTCGAGTCCATCGTCATGAAGCTCGACTTCGCGGGGTCAGACGTTCCCGCGTCGACACGCAACTCCGTGTTGATGTTGAAGTTCCGCTTCACCCCGCACGGCGCCCACACGAGCTGCGCCCAGTCCGTACTGTCGGTGGCCTGCCAGTTGTCGCTGTAGGCCCCCTTGAACTCGTGGCTGATCGCCCCCGTCTGGGGCGACCCCTGGAAGTAGTACGAGGCCTTCTCCGTGCCCTTGGCGCCGGGCTGGAGCGAGGCGTAGCCGCGATAGTCCGCGCTGGCGATCGCGTACGTGAAGCCCTGCGGGACGTGCACGACGAGGTTGAGCTGGCAGTTTTTGCGGAAGGCCGTGGGGTCGGACCCCGCACCCGTACGGGCGAGATAGTCGCTGTAGGTGACCGTGAAGGCCGTGTTGTCCTCGGACACGGCGACGGCCGCGGTACCGGCGGGGCAGCCGGAGCCGTTGACCGTGGCGACCTCGATCACGATCTTGTCGGGGGGCGGGTCCAGGATCGAGGTCGCGTCCTGCGCGGGGAGTGTCGAGCCGAAGAGCGCCACTAGGGCGCCGCTCAGCAGCAGTGCACCGGCCATGGTTCTCCATTCCATTTCTGCGGAGGGGGGTTGGAGAAGTGCCTGTGGTGCGTGGAGCGCATTGCGGGTGCCTGGAGCGGATTGCGTGAGCGAGGCGGAGCGTACGGACCCGTGGGGCGCGCTGCCAGAGCGAGGTCCGGCCATTTCGCGCCGCAGACGTATCGCGGCTTGACGGGTATACGTCATCTCAAATCTCTGGTAGGAAACCTTCCTAACAGACGCGGAACCATGAACTCCCCCACCTGGAGGCCCTCGTGGAGACCCCTCACATACGCACGCGCACCACCCTCACCTCCCGCCGCACCCTGCTCGCCTTCATGGGCGCGGCGGCCGTCGCGGGGCCGCTGCTCGCCACGCAGTCCGCTAACGCGACCCAGACCTCGGCCTCGGCCCCGACCTCCTCGCTGTTCGCGGCCGCTGGGCTCGACGATCCGGCGAAGAAGGAGATCGCGATGCAGATCGTCTGCAGCGCGGAGAACTCCTCGCTCGACTGGAAGAAGCAGTATCGATACTGCGAGGACATCGACGACGGCCGCGGCTACACCGCGGGCATCATCGGCTTCTGCTCCGGCACCGGCGACATGCTCGACCTGGTCGAGCTCTACACGCAGCGCAAGCCGGGCAACATCCTGGCCAAGTACCTCCCGGCGCTGCGCAGGGTCGACGGCACCGACTCGCACGAGGGCCTCGACCCGAACTTCAAGCGCGACTGGGAGCGGGCCGCCGACACCGACGCGGAGTTCCGCAAGGCGCAGAACGACGAGCGCGACCGCGTCTACTTCAACCCGTCGGTCAAGCAGGGCAAGGCGGACGGCATCGGGGTCCTCGGACAGTTCTGTTACTACGACGCGATCGTCATGCACGGCGACGGCGGCGACTCCACCAGCTTCCGCAACATCCGTAAGCGCGCGCTGCGTTCGGCCAAGCCGCCGGCCCAGGGCGGCGACGAGGTGGCGTACCTGAACGCCTTCCTCGACGCGCGCGTCTGGGCGATGAAGCAGGAGGAGGCCCACGAGGACACCAGCCGGGTCGACACGGCGCAGCGAGTGTTCCTGAAGAAGCGGAACCTCAACCTGGACACGCCGCTGGAGTGGAAGGTCTACGGGGACCCGTACCGCATCGGGTGACGGTCGGCGGCCCTCCCCGGCCGCCTTCCTGGTCACCTTCCCGACGGCCTTCCCGCGCGGGGTGCTTCGGCGCCCCGCGCTCCCGGCCCCCCCTCTCTCACGCACCTCCAATGCCACACGCCTCTTGCCTCACCAGGGCCCCCATGGATACGGTCCCGGCCAACTCCCTGTCTACGCGCGTCTACCTGCACCGAGGTGAGAGAGCTCCATGTTCTTCCGTACGACCGTGCTGACCACCGCAGCCGTCTCCGTCGCCGCGCTCGCCGTCACAGGCGCCGCATCGGGCGCCACCGCCCCCGCCACCGCCCCCGCCTCCGCATCGGACGGCGGCTGGCAGCGGGCCGGTGACGACATCACCTCGGGCATCAGCGGCTCCGCGCTGACCGGCCGCTCCGACGGCGCGACGCACGCCGTCGTCGTACGCGACAACAAGAAGCCCGGCCAGAACCGCGTCGCCGACCTCACCTACCGCCCCGGCCGCTCCGCCACCGTCGAGCCGCTCACCTGGGCGGGCGGCGCCGAACCCATAGACCTGGAGGCGATCGAGGCGGTGCCGGGCACCTCCGACGAGTACGTGGCGCTGGCCAGCCGCGGCCTCGTCTACCACCTGAAGGTGAAGGGCTCCGAAGCCGAGGTACTGGACACCTCCCCGCTCCCCGCGATCGCCGAGGGCGACGACTACGAGAGCTTCGCGCTGACCTCGCGGCACGGCAGGATGGCGGCGGTCTGGGCCGACCGGGGCGCGGGCAGGGACCGTCCGGCGACGCTGCACGCGGCGCCGTTCTCCTTCAACAAGTACGGCGAGGCGGAGTTCGGCCGGGTCACGACGGCCCGCTTCCGCGCCCCCTACCCGTCGGGCGACGTCCGGCACGCCTCGGACATCACGGTCACGGGCTCCGGCCGCCTCCTCATCAGCTCGGCCTCGGACGCCGGGGACGACGGGCCCTTCGACTCGGCCGTGAACGACGCGGGCAGCCTGTCGGTGAGCCGCTCCGGCGCGGTGCGCCTCTCGGTCGCCAAGTCCCCCGACGTACTACGGAAGTTCAAGGGCCACAAGATCGAGGCGATGGAGTACGTGCCGGAGACGAAGTCGCTGCTGCTCGGCACGGACGACGAGAACGCGGGAGGGGTCGTCACGACGGTGCGGCTGCCGCGCGGCGGCACGTCCCGCTGACCGCCGGCCCGCCTTCTCGCATCAGACCTTCTCGCATCAGGTCCGGCGGGCCCAGGAAGCAATACGGTCCGCGAACTCGCCCACCAGGTCCCGGAGTTCATCGGGTCGCTCGATGACGAAGGGCCGGTCGAGGGAGGCGAGCACCGGCGGCAGCCAGTCGAGCCGCTCGGCCCGCACCTCGACGCGCAGCCAGGGCTCGGCCGCCGGGTCCGTGCCCGCCTCGGATTCGGGGCCGAGCTCCTCCAAAGTCGCGACGGAGGCCGGGAGTCGGGCGCGGATCTGCTCGGCCGTGCCCTGGATCCGCAAGGTCACCTCGTACCGGTACGGGGCTGTGGCGAGCCCCGCCAGGACGCGCTCGGCCGGATCTACTCCGTCCGGCACCTCGAACGAGCCGGGCAGGTTCCGCACGCCCTCGATGCGGTCGAGCCGGAAGGTCCGGTCCTCGCCGGTGCCGGTGCGGTCCTCGCCGGTGCCGGGGACCGCGCCCGTGACGTACCAGCGGCCCGCGTGGGCGACGATCCCGTACACGTGCAAGGGGCGTTCGCTGCGGCGGCCCTCCCGGTCGACGTATCTGATCGAGACCGGGCGCCGGTGGCGTGCCGCGTCGGCGACGGTGAGCAGGACCTCTGCGTCCGGGGTCGCGGACTCGCCGGGCGGCGCCGTGAAGGCGAGGGAGTCCAGGACCGCGTCGAGCCGGTGCGCGAGGCGCTCGGGCAGCACCCTGCGGATCTTGGCCGCCGCCGTCTCGCTCGCCGTGTCCGCCGCCGTCATCAGCCCCGCCCTGCGCCCGGCGACCAGGCCGAGCAGCGCGGCGAGCGCCTCCTCGTCGCTGAGCATGAGCGGCGGCAGACGGTACCCGGGGGCGAGCCGGTACCCGCCGTAGCGGCCGCGCACCGCTTCGACCGGCACGTCGAGGTCGACCAGATGGTCCACGTACCGCCGCACGGTCCGCCCGTCGACGCCCAGTTTCTCGGCGAGTTCCGCGACCGTCCGGATGCCGCCCGACTGCAGCAGCTCCAAGAGGGTCAGCACACGCCCGGTAGGTCGAGACATGGTCGGAGCCTAGCGCCAATACCGGACCGATTCTGTCCTCTATTTGTCCTAGCCTGCGGAGTGCCACGACATCGCGGCGCGGCGGCCGCCGTTTGCGACCACCCTCTTGACCTGGGAGAACACCATGAACTTCGTCTCGATCCGCATCATCACGCACGACGTCGCGCGCCTCGTCGCGTTCTACGAGAAGGCCACCGGGCTCTCGGCCGCCTGGGCCACCGAGGACTTCGCTGAGCTCAGCACCCCCACCGCGGCCCTCGCGATCGCCGGCACCCGCACCGTCCCGCTGTTCGCCCCCGGCTCGGCCCGCCCCGCGGACAACCACAGCGTGATCATCGAGTTCCTCGTCGACGACGTCGACCGCGTCCACGAGAACCTGACCGCCCTGGTCACCGACTTCGTCGCGCCCCCCACCACGATGCCCTGGGGCAACCGCTCCCTGCTCTTCCGCGACCCCGACGGCAACCTCGTCAACTTCTTCACCCCGGTGACCCCGGCGGCCGTCGCGAAGTTCGCCCGGTGAGCACCGGCTGCTCATCGTCGGGCGGGCCGCCGGGGCGCGCCACGGAGTGGATCAGCGATCGGCCGGGCTGTGCGCCCGCTCGGGCAGGCAGAACATCAGGGCCCACAGCAGGGCGAGGAGGCCGCCGACCCACCACAGCACGGTGGTGAACGCCTCGCGGTTGAGTCCGGCGCCGGGTGATCCGCCGGTGGTGGCGAAGAAGACCAGGGCGGTCAGCGCGGTGCCCAGCGCGATGCCCAGGTGCATGGCGGTGTTGAACAGACCCGAGGCGGAACCGGCGTTCTCGTGCGGGACCCCGGCCAGCGACATGTCGGCGAGCGGGCCGCTGACCATGCCGAGGCCGAACCCGATCAGTACTACCGGAGGGGTCATCGCCAGCAGGGTCAGGTCCGCCTGACCCGCGTCGGCCTGGAGTCCGTAGGCGGCCATCGCGGCGAGCGCGATGAGGGCTCCGGCCTGGGGAAGGCGGCGGGCGAAGCGTCCGGCGCTCTTCGCCGCGATCGTCGCGCCGGCCAGTTCTCCGAAGGAGAGCAGGACGAAGGCGATGGCCGCGTGGAAAGGGCTCATGCCCAGGCCGCGCTGGAGGTAGAGGGTCCAGGTCATGAAGAACAGCCCGCACAGCAGGCCGTGCGTCAGCTGCGCGGCCGTGCCGCCGGAGAACTGCCGGCTCCGGAAGAGGGGCAGGGGCACGAGGGGTGCGTTGTCCTGCTTGCACTGCTGGTGGCGCAGGAAGACACCGAGCGCGAGCAGGCCGGTGGCGAGCATGACGAAGCACCACAGCGGCCAGTGGTGGAGGTGCCCCTCGGTGAGCGGGACGAGGATCAGGACGATGGCCAGTGCGGACAGCAGCATGCCGGTCAGGTCGAGCCGGTCGGCCTTCTGGACGGTCGATTCGGGGACGAACCGGCGCCCCAGGAGGAGCACGGCGAGGCCGACGGGCACGTTGATCAGGAAGATCGGCCGCCAGGACAGCCCGAACAGATCGGCCTCGGTGAGCAGCCCGCCAAGGACCGGGCCCAGCACGTTGGCGAGGGAGAGGACCGCCCCGTACAGGCCGAACGCCTTGCTGCGGTTCTGCCCCTCGAAGGTGACGTGGAGGGTGGCCAGGACCTGCGGAATCATCAGGGCCACTCCCACGCCCTGGAGCATGCGGGCGCCGATCAGTACGCCGGGGCCGGTGGCGAGGCCGCACAGCAGCGACGCCGTGGTGAACACGACGGTGCCGCTGAGGAGCATCCTGCGTCGGCCGTAGAGGTCGCCGAGGCGTCCGCCGGTGATCAGGCCGACGGCGACGGGCAGGGAATAGCCGGTGGTCAGCCACTGCACGGCGGCCGGTCCCGCGCCGGTCGATTCCTGGATCGCGGGCAGGGCGGTCAGGACGACGGACTGGTCGAGGATGTCCATGAGCTCGGCGACCAGCAGCACCAGGAGGGCGATCCGGGCCGCCAATGCCATTTTCGGGTGGTGGGGTGCTGGGTGGTCCGGGGGCTGGGGGGTGTGCTGTGGCTCGTTGCCGAGCGCGGCGGAAGACACGACGGGAACTCCTGATCCAAGGAATCGGGGAGCCCTGCCGACAGCCGCACCGGGGCGGGAAAACGCGAAACCCGGGGCAGACGGCAGAGCTGCACCCGGGACAGAGAAGAAGACAGAAAACTGCGGGGGGGGGTGACGCAACTCAGGCCAGCGCGACGTCCGCCCCCGGACACGTGCGACACAACAGCACGTGGGGAACGCGGACGACTACATGGCCTGGTTAATAGGACGTCACCTCAAGATCGACACAGCAGGAACAAGAACTCCGGCCGCTCCGGCCGAGACCTCCGGCGCAGCAGCTTGACCACGGTATGACATCTCGGGGCCCTTCGTACAACGGATTATGAAGTAACTTCCGCCGTACGGTCGGCGGCGGCACGGACCTACTCCGGCGCGCCCCGGAAACGGAAGACCCCCCGGGCACCCCCGCACCGACCGCCCGCTTCCGGCACCTGCCCGTTCAGCCATGCGACGCTGCCCTTCGGTCTCTGGTCGGACCCGCCTCCTGTCAGGGAGACTTGGTGGCTCTGTAGATCGAGGAGTCCCGTTGCGCGAACACGACCACACCCGTACGAACGCCGCCGGGAAGACGCGAAACACGGCCCGCAGACCCACAACCGGAACCGAAGACCCGCTCCAGCGGCTGCGCGCCCTGCAGGGAGCGGCCGGGAACGCCGCCGTGGTGCAGATGCTCCGCCAGAACGGCGGGCAGGGCTCCGGCGAGCAGGAGCAGGAGCGGCACCGGCACGGCGCCGGTTGCGGCCATCAGCAGGACGGGCAGCCCACGGTGCAGCGCGCGCCGGGCCAGGACCCGATGGCGATGGACATCGACAGGCTGGACTTCTCCGACGCCGAGGAGCTCTCGGACGGCGGCACCGACTCGGAGGCGGGCGAGTACGACTTCCCCGATTTCATGGCCGAGCGCGACAAGCACCCTCGTTCCACCACGCCGACTCCCCAGCCCGCGGCGGGCTTCGGGGACAGCACCTACGGCATCGACCCCGGCAAGGTGAAGTCGATGCGCGAGGACAGGAAGCAGGGCCGCGACGTACCGCCGCTGCGCTACCGCAAGGACACCGAGCCCCTGTACCGCTGGGACGGCAGGACGCCGGACCAGATAATCGGCAAGGGGTTCAAGCCCTGGAACGAGAAGCTGCCGGCCAGCCTGCGGCACTATCAGAAGCTCCTGCAGAGGACGGGTTTCGTCAGCACCACCCGCTCCCCCGGCGGGTACGTGCCCGACTGGGCGCGGCAGCCGGACGGCAGCGGCTGGCGCTACGTGATCCACGCGCCCGGCGGCATCGACCTGGTGGACACGCTGGGCACCACGTCCTTCGCCCAGCAGCAGGAAGTCATCTTCTGGAAGGGCATCCAGGCGAATTACGTCGTCCGCGCGGAGCTGTGCGACGCGAGCGGCAAGGTCATCAAGGTCGTCAAGGGCGGCGACCCGGACGCGATGGACGTCGACGGCTGAGAGCCGTCGGGTGACAGGCCGTTGCCTCGCGCGGGACCTGACCGCGCGAGGGAACGGTGTACGTGAGCCGGTGAGCCGTGACCGCGGCAGGCAGCCGGTACCTCAGTGCGCCACCGCCTGCCCCTGCCCCTGCCCCGGCACGCGCGTCTTGGCGATCTCCCCGCCCGGCTCCATCGGAGCCGTCACGTCGTCCTCGTCGCGGCCCCTGCCGATGTGGTTGAAGACCAGGTTCAGGAGCACGGCGGCCACGCAGCCCGTCGAGATGCCCGAATCCAGGATGATCTTCGCCGTCTCCGGGAAGGCGTGGTAGAACTCCGGCGCCGCGATCGGGATCAGGCCGACGGCCAGCGAGACGGCCACGATCAGCACGTTGTTGTCGCGCTCCAGGTCCGCCTTGACCAGCGTCTGGATGCCGCTCGCCGCGACCGAGCCGAAGAGCACCACGCCCGCGCCGCCGAGCACCGGACGCGGCACGACCGCGATCAGCGAGGCGGCCATCGGACAGAGGCCCATCAGGACGAGGAAGCCGCCGCCGGCGGCGACCACGTACCGGCTGCGGATCTTCGTCATCGCGACCAGGCCGATGTTCTGCGCGAAGGCGCTGCACATGAAGCCGTTGAAGAGCGGGCTGAGCGCCGAGCCGAGGGTGTCGGCGCGCAGGCCGGCGGCGATGGTCTTCTCGTCGGCGGGGCGTTCCACGATCTCGCCGAGCGCCAGCATGTCCGCGGTGGACTCGGTCATCGAGACGACCATGACGACGCAGAGGGAGACGATCGCGGCGGCGGCGAACTGCGGCGCGCCGAAGTGGAAGGGCGTCGGGAAGCCCACGACGTCCGCGTCGCCGACCGGGCCGAAGTCCGTGACGCCGAACGGGATCGCGACGAGCGTGCCGACGACGAGGCCGAGCAGGACGGCGATCTGCTTCAGGAAGCCGGTGGTGAAGCGGCGCAGCAGCAGGACGATGACGAGCGTGATGCCCGCCAGGCCCAGGTTCTTCATCGAGCCGTAGTCGTCGGCGCCGGGGACGGGCCCCTGCGCCCAGCCGAAGGCCACCGGCATCAGCGAGATGCCGATGAGGGTGATGACCGTGCCGGTCACCACGGGCGGGAAGAAGCGGATCATCTTCGAGAAGAACGGGGCGGCGATGAAGCCGAGCACGCCCGCGACGATCACCGCGCCGAAGATGAGCGGCAGCGCGTCGTCCTTGTTGTCGGTCGATTCGACGACCGCGAGCATGGGGGCGACACCGGCGAAGGTGACGCCGTTGACGAAGGGCAGCCGGGCACCGATCTTCCAGAAGCCGAGGGTCTGCAGGAAGGTCGCGAGACCCGCGGTGAAGAGGCAGGCGCCCGTGAGGAACGTGAGGTCCTTGGCCGAGAGGCCGATCGCCGCGCCGACGATGAGCGGCGGGGCGACGACGCCCGCGTACATGGCGGCCACGTGCTGGAGGCCGGTGGTGGCCATCTTGAGGGCGGGGAGCTTCTCGTCGACGGGGTGTACGGCCCCGTCGGTGCGTATGGACCCGTCGTCGGTGTCCGGGCCGGGGGCGGCACCTGGGCCGGTGCCTGGGGTGTTGCCTTGCTTGGTGAACCTGGGCTGAGTGGCCACTGTGGCTCCTCCGGTTGTTTTCCAGTACCGGCTGGGCCGCCGGCACTTTTCGCTTCTGGGAGGTGGTGCGTGGTGCAAGGACTTGCTCGGTATGCGGTTGTGGAAATGCGCCCAGGTATTACTGACCGCCCCGGGAACGCGAAGCTTTGGGCCGCGTTCCGGGGCGGCACTTGAGCAGCCCGCTCGGCTGCTCAAGTCCGGTCAAGGGCCGTCCCCCCTGACCGGAATTCTTGGGTTCAGCTCCCGGCGGCGATCCGCGCGAGACGCTGCGCCTGGTCCCGCGTGGAGCGGGCGATGGCGTCCTCGTCGGCGTGCAGCAGGCGGCCGTTCTCGACGACCGGCCTGCCGTTGACGAGGGAGAGCGTGACCGGGGCCGCCGCGCCGAAGACGATGGCGGTCACCGGGTCGGCGATGGACGCGTGTCCGATGCCGTCGATCTTCCAGAGCACCAGGTCGGCGAGCTTGCCGGCCTCCAGGGAGCCGATCTGCGCGCCGCGGCCCAGGACCTGCGCGCCGCCGTACGTGCCCAGGCGCAGGGCCTGACGGGCGTTCAGGGCGGCTTCCTTGTGGGCGCCGAGGCGGTTGATGAGGAGGGCGTTGCGCAGCTCGGTGTGCAGCTCGCCGGACTCGTTGGACGCGGTGCCGTCGACGCCGAGGCCGACGGGGACGCCCGCCCTGAGCATGTCGGGGACGCGGGCGATGCCGGCCGCGAGGCGGGCGTTGGAGGACGGGCAGTGCGCGACTCCCGTACCGGTACGGGCGAACGCGGCGATGTCGGAGTCGTTCATGTGGACGCAGTGCGCCATCCACACGTCCTCACCGAGCCAGCCGGTGGACTCGAAGTAGTCGGTCGGGCCCATGCCGAAGAGCTCGTGGCAGAACTTCTCCTCCTCGACCGTCTCGCTGCCGTGGGTGTGCAGGCGCACTCCGAGGCGGCGGGCCAACTCGGCGCCCTGCTTCATGAGTTCGGTCGACACGGAGAAGGGCGAGCAGGGCGCGACGGCGACCTGCGTCATCGCGTCGAAGGAGGCGTCGTGGTGCTTCTTGACGGTCTCCTCGGTCGCGGCGAGCGCGCCCTCCAGGGTCTCGACGGCGAAGTCCGGCGGCAGGCCGCCGTCCTTCTCGCTGCGGTCCATGGAGCCGCGGGCCAGGGTGAAGCGGACGCCCATCTCGGAGGCGGCGCGGATGATCGAGCCGGAGAGGTCGCCGGAGCCCTGCGGGAACACGTAGTGGTGGTCCATGGCGGTGGTGACACCGCCGCGGGCCATCATGCCGAGGGAGCCCTGCGCGGCCGCGTACGTCATCTGCTCGTCGATGCGCGCCCACGTCGGGTAGAGCGCCACCAGCCAGTTGAACAGGTTGTGGTCGGTGGCCAGGCCCCGGGTGATCCACTGGTAGAAGTGGTGGTGGGTGTTGACCAGGCCGGGGGTGACGAGGTGGCCGGTGGCGTCGATACGGCGTACGACGTTCGCCAGGCCCTCGGGGGCCTTGCCCGCGCCGATCGACTCGATCTTGTTCCCGGCGACCACCACGTACCCCGAGGCGTACTCGGTGTCGTGGGCGTCGACCGTGGCGATGGCGGCGTTCTCGATGACGATGCGCTCTACGGCGCCTGCAGGGTTTGCCGAGGTTGCCATGGTGCTTCCTTTTCCGGTGAGTGGCTGGGGTCCCCCCTGCTCATGAAGAGCTTGGGGGAGGGCACGGCATGACCCTAGGAAGATTTGAGTGCCGCGGCGGTGGAGCCACGGGTGCCGAGATGGTTGAAGAACAGGTTGAGCGAGACGGCGACCAGGGCGCCGGCGCTGATGCCGGAGCCGAGCACGGTCTGCGCCCAGGCGGGGAACTCCGCGTAGAAGGTGGGGGCGGCGAGCGGAATGATGCCCGCGCCGAGCGCCACGGCCACCAGGATGATGTTGGAGCTGTCGTCCAGGCCCGCCTCGGAGAGCGTACGGATGCCGCTGACCGCGATGGAGCCGAAGAGGACGATGCCCGCGCCGCCGAGTACCGGCATGGGGACCACGTTGACGACCGCGCCGAGCACCGGGAAGACGCCGAGGACGATGAGCGCGCCACCGGCGACGGCGACGACGTAGCGGCTGCGGACCCGGGTCAGCGAGACCACGCCGACGTTCTGCGCGAAGGCCGAGGTCGGGAAGCCGCCGAAGACGGGTCCGACCAGGGTCGCGATGCCGTCGGTGCGCAGGCCGCGGGTGATGGTCCTCCCGTCGGTCTTGCGCTCGCAGATCTCGCCGAGGGCGAGCATGCCGGCCGCGGACTCGGTCATCAGGACCAGCATCACGATGCAGAGCGAGAGGATCGCGGCGGGCTGGAAGACGGGGGCGCCGGAGGCGAACGGCGTGGGCAGGGCGGCGAGCGGGGCCGTCTGCACCGATGTGAAGTCGGCCATGCCGAACGGGATCGCGGCGAGCGTGCCGATGAACAGGCCCGCGAGCAGGGCGACTTGCTTGAAAAAGCCGCGGCCGAAGCGCTGGAAGAGCAGGATCACGACGAGCGTGAAGGCGGCGAGCGCCAGGTACTTCATGTTGCCGAAGGCCGGGTCGGTCTCGTCGCCGCCCTGCGCCCATTTCACGGGCACGGGCATCAGCGTGACGCCGATGAGGGTGATGACGACGCCGGTGACCAGCGGCGGGAAGAAGCGGAGCAGCCTGCCGAAGAAGGGGCCGACCGCGAGGCAGAAGACGCCCGCGACCATCACCGCGCCGTAGATCGCGGGGAGTTGGTCGCCCTTGGCGTTGGTCTCGGCGATGGCGAGGATGGGCGCGATGCCGGCCGAGGAGGCGGCGTTCACGAACGGCAGGCGGTTGCCGACGAAGCCCTTGACGCCGAGGGTCTGCAGGATGGTGGCGAGACCGGCGATGAGGAGCCCGGCGGCGATGAGCCGGGTCTGGGCGACGGTGTCCAGGCCGCAGGCCTGGCCGATGATGAGCGGAGGGGTGACCACACCCGCGTACATGGCGGCGATGTGCTGGAGCGCGGCGGGGACGAGCCGCGAGGGGTGGAGCTTCTCGTCCACCGGGTGACAGTCGGCAGTTGACGCCCTGTCAGCTATGTCCCTGTCAGCTATGTCCGATGGGGTGGAACACGGGCCTTCGGCTGCTGCCGGCCCCTGTGCAGGCTGTGCCATTGCGGATGTTCCCTCCGGTGTGGCGCGCCCCCGCCCACTGCGGGTGGAGCGGGGGCACGCATCCCGCGTCAGAGGTTGGTCATGTCGACCGGGATCTTCGGCTCGACGCCGTCCCGCAGGATCGTGGCCTCGATGAGGCCGTACGGGCGGTCGGCGGCGTAGTAGACGGCTCCGTCCTTGGCGGCGTTGTCGAGGCCGAAGGGCGAGAGGTCCTGACGGAAGTGGTGCTTGTTGGGCGCGGAGAAGCGGATCTCGTCGATCTCGCTGCGGTTGTTGATGACCCGCGAACCCATCTGGTACAGCGTCTGCTGGAGCGACAGCGAGTAGGTCTCCACGAAGGCGTGCAGGATGTGCTTCTTCGCCTGCTCGTAACTCCGCTCCCAACTCGGCATGCGCTGCTCGTCGTTGGTCCAGTTGTGCCGCCACCAGGTGGACAGGGAGGTGGCGAGGATGCGGTCGTAGTCTTCCTGGAGCGTCGTGTACTTGTCCTTGATGTAGCCCCAGAACTCGGAGTTCGTGGAGTTCATCACGGTCAGGTCCTTCAGACCCGAGAGGACCTCGAAGTTCTCGCCGTCGTAGGTGATCTGGGCGAGCCGCGTCTCCTGGCCCTTGCGGACGAAGGAGTGCTTGACCTCGTCGGCGCCTATGAACTTGGAGTTGCTGTCGGAGCCGCCGATGCGCTCCCAGCTGTACTCCTCGATGCGGATGCGCGCGCGGTGGATCGAGGGCTGGCTGTCCACGAAGTGCCGGGCGAGGTGGATGCCGTACTGCTCGGCGGACTCGATGCCGTATTCCTTGGCGAACGCGAAGCAGGTGTTCTTCGTCGTGTCCGTCGGCAGGCAGTTGGCGTTCGAGCCGTTGTAGTGGACGTCGTCCAGGTCGCCGGAGAGGGCGACGGAGACGTTCAGGTCCTTGATGTGATGGGTGTCGCCGTCCCGCGTGATCTTTACGACCCGGTTCTCAGCCTTGCCGTACTGGTTCTGTCCCAGAATGGTGGGCATGTCTGCTAGCTCCCTCGGTAAACGGAGTAGCCGAACGGGTTGAGCAGCAGCGGTACGTGGTAGTGCTCGCCCGGCGTGACGGCGAACGTGATCGCCACCTCCGGGAAGAACGCTCCGGTCGCACCGCTGTCCCGATTCGCGGGGGCGTCCTGCTGCGCCTCGGCTTGCTGGTTGTTCTTGGTCAGGAAGTACGCCTCGGTCTCGAAGTCGAGACGTACGTGTGTGACACCTTCCGGCAGCGCCGGGAGGTCCTTGCAACGCCCGTCCGCGTCGGTCGCGCTGCCGCCGAGCGCCTGCCACTCGGCGGCCGGGCCGCTGCGGGCGCACAGCGAGATGGCGATGCCCTCGGCGGGTCGTCCGACGCTGGTGTCCAGGATGTGCGTGGACACCGAGGCGGTCGTTTCCGTGCTCATGCGGCTTCCTCTTCCAGGAGGCGGGTCAGGCGGATGCGGTTGATCTTGCCCAGCTCGGAGCGGACGATCTCCCGCTCCTGTTCGGGCGAGTTGCCGATCCGCTCCTTGACCGCGTCCCGCATCTGCTCACCGGTGCGGCCGGTGGCGCAGATCAGGAAGACATGACCGAACTTGTCCTGGTAAGCCAGGTTCAGTTCGAGCATTTCGGTCTTGAGCTCCTCGGAGGCACCTGCCATGCCCCGCTGCTCGCGGGACGAGGTCGGGTCCCCGGGCTTCGGGCGCCCGATCGGCGGGTGCCCCGCCATCGCCTCGGCCAGATCGTCCGCGGTGAGCTCGGCCATGGCGGCGTCGCTCGCGGCGAAGAGGGCTTCGACGGTGTCGTAGGGGCGCTGGGAGAGCAGCTTGCTTCCCCAGGCCGAGGAGGCGCAGGCCTCGTGGAGCGCGGCGGTGGCCGCGGTCTCCTCCAAGGCGTTGAACCGGGTGAGACCCGGCGTCTTACTCGAAGTCACGGGGAGCCTCCGTGGCCTTGTGCTGGACGGGCTGCGGAACAGCTAAGACCTTCAACAACGCAGCGTCAACACTTTGTTGAAATAACTTGAACAAAGAAGCCGCCACCCGGCAATACGGGTGACGGCTCGGCTGCACAGAGTGACTCGCGGGAGGGGGCAGCGGGGCAGCTGGGGGCGGGGGCGGGGGCGGTCAGTCGCCCTTCGCGGCATTTTCCCTGTTCAGGTAGTTGTACACGGTGAAACGCGAGACGCCCAGGGCGCCCGCCACCGTCTCCACGCCATGCCGGACGGCGAACGCGCCGCGCGCCTCCAGGATGCGTACGACCTCCTGTTTCGCCTTGCGGTCGAGCTCGGAGAGCGGCCGCCCCTGCTTGCGCTCCAGGGCGAGCAGGATGTGATCCAGGGAGTCGGCGAGCTGCGGCAGCCGCACGGCCACCACGTCCTCGCCCTCCCAGGCCAGGACCACGTCGTCGATCCCCGCCTCGTCGGGCGGCACCATCTCGCCACCCATGGCGTCCACCAGCGGCTTCACCGCGGTGACGAAGGGGTCGTCCCCGAAACCGGTCACTTATCCGCCTCCCCCGGGTCCGCCGGCTCTCCCGGCTCGCCGATCACGTTGACCTGGAGCGAGACGCGGGTGGCGCCCGCCCCGAGGGACCGGCGCAGCATCGCGTCGACCGCGGTCAGCACCGCGTCGACGTCGCCCTCGGCCGTATTGCCGAACGGACCTACGTCCACGGCGTCCAGCAGGGCCCCCTGAATGACCTCGCGGGCCACCAGCGCATGCGCGGGGGCCTCGTCGAGATCGAAGGGTTCGGTCGTGAACTCCACTCTCAATCGCACGCTCCACAACCTAATGCCGCGGCTCGATTTTTCGGCAGCCCCCTCTTGACAGCTTCCGCAGACCACAGGCAGTCTTCCATCAAGCAGAAATGAACTTCCGCAATACGGAAGGAGCGCGGAAGCCCCATGGGATACTCCGACCAGCGCTTCAATGTGAACCTGTCGATCCTCTTCACCGAGCTCCCGCTCCTGGAGCGCCCCGCGGCCGCCGCGAAGGCCGGCTTCGGCGCGGTCGAGCTGTGGTGGCCCTGGGTCGACGCCCCCACCCCCGAGCAGTCCGAGCTCGACGCCCTGAAGAAGGCGATCGAGGACGCGGGCGTCCGCCTCGTGGGTCTGAACTTCTACGCCGGGCAGCTGCCGGGCCCGGACCGCGGCGCCCTGTCGATCCCCGGCGAGGAGAGCGAGAAGTTCCGCGCCAACCTCGCGGTGGCCGCGGACTTCGCCAAGTCCCTCGGGTGCACGGCGCTCAACGCGCTGTACGGCAACCGCGTCGACGGCGTGGACCCGGCCGTCCAGGACGAACTCGCCCTGGAGAACCTGGCGCTCGCGGCCCGCGAGGCCGACCGCGTCGGCGCGATCCTGCTGATCGAGGCGCTGAACGCCCCCGAGTCGCCCAAGTGCCCGATCGTGAGCGCGCCCAAGGCGATCGAGATCGTGGACAAGGTGAACGCGGCCACCGGCCTCGGCAACGCCAAGTTCCTCATGGACCTGTACCACCTGTCCATGAACGGCGAGGACCTGCCCTCGGTCATCGAGCAGTACGCGGCCAAGACGGGGCACGTACAGATCGCCGACAACCCCGGCCGCGGCGCCCCCGGCACCGGCTCGCTCCCCCTTGAGGGTCTCCTCGACCAGCTCAGGAAGGCGGGTTACGAGGGGTGGGTCGGCCTGGAGTACAAGCCGGGCGACGCCCCGAGCGCCGAGGCCTTCGACTGGCTGCCCGCCGAGGCCCGCGCCGCACGCTGAGCGGCCACTCATCGACGTACGACACGCTTGAGAGCAGTAGGAGAGACACCCTCATGAGCAACCTTCCCAAGATCGCGTGGATCGGCCTCGGCATCATGGGCTCCCCCATGTCCGAGAACCTGATCAAGGCGGGTTACTCCGTCACCGGCTTCACCCTTGAGCAGGACAAGCTGGACCGCCTTGCCGCGGCGGGCGGCACCGCCGCCAAGTCCATCGCCGAGGCCGTCAAGGACGCCGACGTGGTCGTCACGATGGTGCCCGCGTCCCCGCAGGTCGAGGCCATCGCGTACGGTGCCGACGGCATCCTGGAGAACGCGAAGCCGGGTGCGCTGATCGTCGACATGTCGTCGATCACCCCGCAGACCTCCGTGGACCTGGCCAAGGCCGCCAAGGAGAAGGGCCTGCGCGTCCTGGACGCCCCGGTGTCCGGCGGCGAGGCCGGTGCCATCGAGGCCGTGCTCTCCATCATGGTCGGCGGCGAGCAGGCCGACTTCGACGAGGCCAAGCCGCTCCTCGACGCCCTCGGCAAGACCATCGTGCTGTGCGGTCCGCACGGCTCGGGCCAGACCGTCAAGGCCGCCAACCAGCTCATCGTCGCCGTCAACATCCAGGCGTGCGCCGAGGCCGTGGTCTTCCTGGAGAAGTCCGGCGTGGACCTGAAGGCCGCGCTCGACGTCCTGAACGGCGGTCTCGCGGGCTCGACCGTCCTCACCCGCAAGAAGGACAACTTCCTGAACCGCGACTTCAAGCCCGGTTTCCGGATCGACCTGCACCACAAGGACATGGGCATCGTCACCGACGCCGCCCGCAACGTCGGTGCCGCCCTGCCGGTCGGCGCGGTCGTCGCCCAGCTCGTCGCCTCGCTGCGCACGCAGGGTGACGGCGGCCTGGACCACTCCGCCCTGCTGCGCTCCGTCGAGCGCCTCTCGGGCGCCGAGCTCTAGTCGGAGCTCCCCCTGAACTTCCGGGCCGCGGTGGCGCTGACACCTGTCCTGTCGCGCCCAGGCGTCGCCGCGGTCCGGAACCCTTTGCCGTACCCCATGCCGTGAACAAGGCCCACCCAAAAACTTCAACAAACTGTTGACGTGGCTGCTCAGGGGTCCATACGCTCCCGAGCACCGTCAGCAGTTGAAGCAGTTCCGTACGGAAGGTCAACCTCGCCACCATGTCGAAGCGTGTGCTCACGACCGAGTCCGGCGCCCCCGTCGCCGACAATCAGAACTCCGCCACCGCCGGCGTCGGTGGCCCGATCCTCCTCCAGGACCAGCACCTCCTGGAAAAGCTGGCCCGCTTCAACCGTGAGCGCATCCCGGAGCGCGTCGTGCACGCCCGGGGCTCCGGCGCGTACGGCTACTTCGAGGTGACCGACGACGTCACCGGCTTCACCCACGCCGACTTCCTCGGCGAGATCGGCAAGCGCACCGAGGTCTTCCTGCGCTTCTCGACCGTGGCCGACAGCCTCGGCGGCGCGGACGCCGTCCGTGACCCGCGCGGCTTCGCGCTGAAGTTCTACACCGAAGAGGGCAACTACGACCTCGTCGGCAACAACACGCCTGTCTTCTTCATCAAGGACCCGCTGAAGTTCCCCGACTTCATCCACTCCCAGAAGCGCGACCCCTTCACGGGCAAGCAGGAGCCGGACAACGTCTGGGACTTCTGGGCGCACGCCCCCGAGGCCACGCACCAGGTGACCTGGCTGATGGGCGACCGCGGCATCCCCGCCTCGTACCGTCACATGAACGGCTACGGCTCGCACACCTACCAGTGGACGAACGCCAAGGGCGAGGCCTTCTTCGTCAAGTACCACTTCAAGACGAACCAGGGCGTCCGCAGCCTCTCCGCCGACCAGGCCGCCGAGATCGCGGGCAAGGACGCCAACTCGCACCAGACGGACCTGCTCCAGGCCATCGAGCGGGGCGTGAACCCGTCCTGGACGCTGCACGTGCAGATCATGCCGGCGGCCGAGGCGGCGGACTACCGCTTCAACCCGTTCGACCTCACCAAGGTGTGGCCGCACAAGGACTACCCGCTCCAGCGCGTGGGCCGTCTGGTCCTGGACCGCAACCCCGACAACGTGTTCGCGGAGGTGGAGCAGGCCGCCTTCTCCCCGAACAACTTCGTTCCGGGCATCGGTCCCTCCCCCGACAAGATGCTCCAGGGCCGCCTGTTCGCCTACGCGGACGCGCACCGCTACCGCCTGGGCGTCAACCACACCCAGCTCGCCGTGAACGCCCCCAAGGCGACCAAGGCCGACAACTACGGCCGCGACGGCCTGATGGCGTCCAACGCCTACGGCCGCGACCGCAAGAACTACGAGCCCAACTCGTACGACGGCCCGGTCGAGACCGGCCAGCCGCTGTCGGCGCCGCTCGCCCTCGCCGGCTACACCGGCACGCACGCGGCCGCGACCCACACCAAGGACGACGACTTCTTCCAGGCGGGCGAGCTCTACCGCCTGATGTCCGAGGACGAGAAGTCCCGTCTGGTGGCGAACATCGCCGGTGGCCTGTCCCAGGTCTCCCGCGACGACGTCATCGAGAAGAACCTCGCCCACTTCCATGCCGCCGACGCCGACTACGGCAAGCGCGTCGAGGAGGCCGTCCGCGCCCTGCGCGAGGACTGAGCGAGTAACTCCCAGGCTGCGCCGGTGAGTTGACGGGAGGTCGACTCACCGGCGCTGAGCCCGCACCGTCGTCACGGACCCGGATGAGGGGTGGTACGTGACGCACGCGGGCAGGCACGGTCCGCGGCGGCTCTGCGAGCCAGTGCGGTGGTCAAGGTCCGACGGCTTCCTTCTCGACCTGAGGGAGGGAAACCCCCGGTCCGTCGCAGCCGCCGCGGTCCAGCCGACGGCCCCTTGGGGCCCCACAGACTCCGCCCGGCAGCGCGTATGCATGTTCCGCCAGTCGCGCGCGGTCGGGCGGTCACAACTCAAGACCTCATGGCCAGAGCGCCGAGTACGGACGGTCCCGTACTCGGCGCTCTTCCGTGTCCGCGGGACCCGCGAGGGAAAGGCGGGCATTGTCGACGAGCTCCTTGTAGGTGAGGACCTCGACGCGGCTGACATGTGAATTGAACGTCCGCAGCGCCTCGTTGATCTCCTTCTCCGGCACGTCGGACTGCACGTCGGGGTGGCCGATCAGGACCAGGGCGCTCGCCCTGCGCGTCTCGATGCCGAACTCCTCGCGGATGCGGTCACGGTTCTCGTCGAGGCCCACCAGGTAGTTGACCGCTTGGCCCACGGCGTCGTGCACCTGGGCCGTCGGCACCCAGGCCCCCCGGTGCTTCTTCACCAACGCGCCCTTCAGGCCCGTCGCGCGCTTCAGCTCCACGACGTGCAGGGAGCCGTCGCCGCGGAGCAGCGGGATGTCCAGCTCGTCGCCGGGCACGAGGCGGCGCTGGGCGAACTCGGCGACATAGCGGCCTCCGAAGATCCAGGGCTGGCCGTGGAGCGCACGCTGCAGGTCGTGCTCGGACGCGCCGGGGTCCTCGACGACCTGTCGCAACTCCTCCAGTCCGGCCGAGCGGCGCCGCAACTCGGCGGCTTGCAGCACGAGTTGCCCCTCGTCATCGGCGGCGAGCAGCGCCAACGCCTCCGGTGAGGTGGTGATCCGCCGGGCCGCCTCGGCGGGGTCCTCGACGTCGATGCGGCCGTCGCGCAGGATGCGCTCCAGCCAGAGCGCCAGCTCCGCGCTGCCGCGCGGGACGACGTAGCGCCCCGGGCGGTCTGCCGGTGCCTCCAGGAACCGGGCGTCCCGCTCCAGGCCCCGCAGCCGGTCCGACAACTCCCGCGCCGACGCCTGCGGATGCGTGGCGAGGTAGCTCTCGCAGGCGTCCGCCGCCTGGGCGTAACCCGCCGCGACGACGCCCCCGATGCCCCCGTTGCCGGAGCGGCGCTCGCCGTCCCGGAACAGCCGCAGACGGTCGTCCAGCTCCGGCTTGAGGATGCGCCCTTCGGCGTAGTCCAGGGCGTCCTGTACAAGGCGTACGACCTGCCACTCGCCGGCCGCGGCCGCCTTGCTCCGGGCCTTCTCGAGCAGCCCGAGGAGCTTCTTGCCGCCCCGGATGTTCCCCCTCGGGTCCGAGCGCAGGTGCCCCGCCACGGCCGCCAGGCACACGCCCGTGCCCGCGTCCGCTGCCGCCTCCGCGGCGATCTGTACCTGCTTCTCCAGCGCCGCGTCGGCTCTTGGTTGCATGCCGGCCAGTGTGCCGCCCGGCACTGACAACGCCCCGGGGTACGCCGAAGGGGCGGCCCACCCCCCACGGGTGGACCGCCCCTGTCAGTGGGGAGCCGCGTGTCAGACCTTCAGCGGGCGGATCGCCGTGGGCGCGTGGCCCGGCTCCGTGGCGATCTCCTCGAACTCCTTGACCGCGCTGATGTCGGCCGTGGGGCTCATGGAGATGTTCGTGATGCGCTCCAGGATCGCCTCAACGACGACCGGCACCCGGTGCTCCTGCGCGAGCTTCCTGGCCTGCTCGAAGGCCGTGCCGAGCTCCGCCGGGTCGGTCACGCGGATCGCCTTGCAGCCCAGGCCCTCGGCGACCTTGACGTGGTCGACGCCGTAGACGCCGAGCTCGGGGCTGTTCTGGTTCTCGAACTCCAGGTTGACCTGGAAGTTGATGTCCAGACCGATCTGCGCCTGCCGGATCAGGCCCAGGTAGGCGTTGTTCACCAGGACGTGGACGTACGGGATGCGGTGCTGCGCACCGACCGCCAGCTCCTCGATCATGAACTGGAAGTCGTAGTCACCGGAGAGGGCGACGACCTGCGTGTCCGGGTCGGCCTTCGCGACGCCGAGCGCGGCCGGGATGGTCCAGCCGAGCGGGCCCGCCTGGCCGCAGTTGATCCAGTGGCGCGGCTTGTAGACGTGCAGCATCTGCGCGCCGGCGATCTGCGAGAGGCCGATCGTCGTGACGTAGCGCGTGTCCCTGCCGAACGCCTTGTTCATCTCCTCGTAGACGCGCTGCGGCTTCATGGGGATGTCGTCGAAGTGCGTGCGGCGCTGGAGGGTCTCCTTGCGCTCCAGGTGCGAGGCGACCCACGCGGAGCGGTCGGGCAGCTTGCCGGCCGCCTTCAGCTCCTTGGCGACCTCGACGAAGAGTTCGAGGGCGATCTTGGCGTCGGAGGCGATCCCGTAGTCCGGCGCGAAGATCTTGCCGATCTGGGTCGGCTCGATGTCGACGTGGACGAACGTGCGGCCCTCGGTGTACACGTCCAGCGCGTAGCCGGTGTGACGGTTGGCCCAGCGGTTGCCGATGCCGAGGACGAAGTCCGACTCCAGGAACGTCGCGTTGCCGTACCGGTGGCCGGTCTGCTGGCCGACCATGCCCGCGTTCAGGTCGTGGTCGTCGGGGATGGTGCCCCAGCCCATCAGGGTCGGCACGACAGGGGTGTTGGTGAGCTCGGCGAACTCGACCAGGAGGTCGGACGCGTCGGCGTTGATGATGCCGCCGCCCGCGACGATCAGCGGACGCTCGGACTCGACCAGGAAGGTGATCGCCTTCTCGATCTGCGCGCGGGTCGCGGCCGGCTTGTAGACCGGCAGCGGCTCGTACGTCTCCGGGTCGAACTCGATCTCGGTCTGCTGGACGTCGATGGGCAGGTCGATGAGGACCGGTCCCGGACGGCCGGAGCGCATCAGGTGGAACGCCTGCTGGAAGACGCCGGGGACCTGCGCGGCCTCCAGGACCGTGACGGCCATCTTCGTGACCGACTTGGCGATCGTCGCGATGTCGACGGCCTGGAAGTCCTCCTTGTGCAGGAGGTGCGTCGGCGCCTGGCCGGTGATGCAGAGGATCGGGATCGAGTCGCCGATCGCGGAGTACAGACCGGTGATCATGTCGGTGCCGGCCGGTCCTGACGTACCGATGCAGACACCGATGTTGCCCGGGTTGGCCCGGGTGTAGCCCTCGGCCATGTGCGAGGCGCCCTCGACGTGGCGGGCGAGGGTGTGGTCGATGCCACCGCCCTCCTTGAGCGCCTTGTAGAAGGGGTTGATCGCGGCGCCCGGCACACCGAACGCGTTGACGACGCCTTCGCGCTTGAGGATCTCAACTGCCGCGCGGGCAGCGGTCATACGAGCCATGGGGTTCTCCTGCTTCGACAGCTTCGACAGCTCTTCGGCTGCCGGATTCGGCTGGCGGATCCGGCTCCCGTCGCGCCCCGCGGTGAGCTTCTGTTTCCGCATTGTGGAAAGTTTGTTCTGCTATATGGAAGCAATGTAAGCGGGCGCGCCGGAGACCGTCAAGAGAGATCGGGTGAACACCTCTCCAGGACCCGGTTCACCTGTTGACTCAACTCGCAGCCGCGGGGGAGCCCTTGGGTGGAGGATGAGGAGAGAGGGCCCGAGGGGCGGCGGGACGGCCGCCCGGACGGGCGCGACACGGCGGGGCGGCCCACGGCAGGCGGTGGTGACGGTGACGGACGGTGGTGCGCCGATACGGTGCCCGGACTGCAGGCGCGAGCATCTGTACGCTCCCCCGGCCTACCCCTGCGCGTGCGGTGCCCGGGTGACCCCTCCGGTGGCCAGGGGCGCGGCACCGGTCCCGGTCACGGACCGGACCTGGGCGCACGAGTGGGTCACGGTGCGCTGCGGGGCCTGCGGGCGCGGGGGCCAGTGGCCCCAGCCGGAGCTGGGCTGCGCCTGTGGGACGATTCTGCGCATTCCCGTGATTCCGACCGATGCCGGGATCTCGCCCATTCCAGCCACTCCGGCCGCCCCGGCTACTCCGGGCGCTCCAGCCGCTCCGGGCGTTCCGGCCACTCCGGCCACTCCGGGCGCTCCGGCTGTCCCGGTGATGTCACCTGAGGGGGCGGAGCCCATGGATGAGGCGGGGCCTCCGGGGTCTCCGGGGCGGGCAGAGACTCCGCGACCGCGCCCCGCCTTCCGCCCCGTGACGATCCGCAACGCCCACGACGCCGTGACCGTGGCCGCGCTGTACCTGCGGTGGCTCGGCTATCTCCATACGCGCAGTGCCGCCCGGCGCCCGCCCTCGGGGTCCCGGATCACCGCGCGCGGCGTGCTGGCGCAGGTGGAGCCCGGGCTGCGGCCCACCACCCTGCGGGACATCGAGTGTCTGTGGCTGACCGCCATGACCGAGGCCGGCGACACCCCCGTCACCTGCGTCTGCTTCTCCCTCGCGGGCTACACGGCCGGCGCCCGCACCCGCGCGGACACCCTCGACGTGCCGCTGTTCACCATGGACCTGACCGGCACGCCTCAGCCGGTCAACGGCGCGGCGGACGACCTGGTCGCCGCCGGGGCGTGAGCGCGGCCCGGCCCTCGCCGCCCCGCGGATGCGCCCGATGCGCCAAGTGCGCCAGATGCGCCAGGTGCCGGGTGAGCGCCAGGACGGTCAGCAGGGCCACGAGTCCGCACACCCCCGGCCAGCCGAAGGCGCCGTAGGCCCGTACCGCGAGCCAGGAACCAATGCTTCCGCCCAGGTAGGCGCAGGTCATGTACGCCGTGTTGAGCCGGGCACGCGCCTCGTCACTCAGCCCGAAGATCCGTACCTGGTTGGCGACCGTGCCCGACTGCATCGCCACGTCGAGCAGCAGCGACCCCACCCCGAGGGCGACGAGCCCCACCACCCCGCCGAAGCCGCCCACGAAGAGGACGGCGGAGGCCACCAGGACGGCGAGCATGCAGACCAGATTGACCGCGTCGGAGCCCCGCCTGTCCACCTGCCGCCCCGCCACCGGCGTGCAGATCATGGTCGCCGCGTTCACCAGGGCGAGCATGCCGACCGCCGACGCGCCCATCCCGTACTCCGGGCCGGTGAGGAGCAGTGCGACGCCGGTCCACAGGGCGGAGAACCCGCCGAAGATCATCGCCTGGTAGAAGCCGGAGCGCCGCAGGTCCGGCTCGGTGCGCAGCAGGCGGAGCGACTCGGCGAGCAGCGCGGGATAGCGCTGCCGGGACGGCGCCGTCGATCTCGGCAGCGCGCGGGCCAGGACGCACGCGAGGAGCAGGGTGACGGCCGACGTCATCAGGTACGGGGCGCGCCAGCCCAGCCACTCCCCCACCGCGCCGCCGAAGACCCTGGACAGCAGCATGCCGCCGATCGAGCCGCTCAGCAGGGTGCCCGCGACGGCTCCGCGGCGCTCCTCGGGCACGAGGCCCGCCGCCGTGGGCGCGATGACCTGGGCGATCACGGTGGTGACACCGACGAGGGCACTCGCCACGAGCAGCGGCGAGAGCCCGGGCGCGGCGCCCGCCCCGAGCAGGCCGAGCCCGGCCAGCGAGAGGAGCGTGACGATGAGCGGCCGGTACGGTATGCGGTCGCCGAGCGGCACCAGGAGGAAGATGCCGCCCGCGTAGCCGAACTGGGTGGCCGTCACGACGAGCGCCGCCGTGTCGGCCGACACGTCCAGGCCGTCGGCGACCAATGGGCTCACGGCCTGCGGGAAGTAGACGTTGCCGACGGCCACGCCACAGGTGACGGCGAGCAGCAGCACCATGCCGCGGCTCAGGCCGGGCGGGGCCGAGCCGACGACGGCAGCGGCCACTCCGTCCCTCCCGGCCCCGGCCGACCCAGTCCCGGCTCCCACCGATTCGGACCCGGCCCCCGCCGAGCCAGCCCCGGCCCCCGCCGATTCGGACCCGACCCCCGCCGGGCCGGTCCCCGCTCCCGCCGTGCCAGTCCCGGCTCTTTCCGCGTCACCGGCCTTGGACAGGTGCACACTCACCTCGCGTGATCGGCTGACGGACCGGCCCACGATCGCCGGTCGGTACCCGGCTGCACAAGCGGTTTTGGTCACGGCATACTCGCCCCATGCCCAACCCCGTGCCCGGACCGACGACGCCCGGAACCCCGCTCATCCGTCCCGCCACCGTCGCCGACCTGCCCGCGCTCCAGGACATCGAGCGCGCCGCGGGTGAGCCCTTCCGTGCCCTCGGCATGGCCGCGATCGCGGACGACGAGCCGTTCAGTGTCGAGGAGTTGGACCGTTTCCGTCGCGCGGGCCGGGCGTGGGTCGCCGCCGACGCGGACGACCGCCCGGTCGGGTACCTGATCGGCGAGCCCTTGGCCGATTCCGCCGACGGGGACCCCACCGACCCCGTGTTCCACATCGAGCAGGTCTCCGTGCACCCGCGCGCCGCCCGCCGCGGCGTCGGCCGCGACCTGATCGAGCACGTCGCGCGGTGGGCCCGCGCGCAGGGCGCCGCCGCGCTGACCCTGGCCACGTTCGCCGACGTCCCGTGGAACGCGCCGTACTACGCCCGCATCGGCTTCCGCCCGCTCGCGGACGCCCGCCTCAGCCCGGCGCTGCGCGGGATCCGCGCGCACGAGGCGGAGCTCGGCCTCGACCGGTGGCCCCGCCTCTGCATGCGCCGCGACCTCGCCGGGGACGAGGTCTCCGTCACTCCCCGTACCGCTCCCTGAGCTCGATCTTGCGCACCTTGCCCGAGACCGTCATGGGGAAGGACTCCAGGATCCGCAGCCCGGCCGGGATCTTGTAGTGGGCCAACCGCCCCGCGCAGTACGCCTTGAGCTCATCCAGCGTCAGCCCGGCACTGGGGTCCCGCAGGATCACGCAGGCCAGCGGTGTCTCGCCGTACCGTTCGTCGGGGACGCCCACCACCTGGACGTCGGCGATCTTCGGGTGGCCATAGAGGAACTCCTCGATCTCGCGGGGGTAGATGTTCTCGCCGCCCCTGATGATCATGTCCTTGATGCGGCCGACGATCCGGACGTAGCCGTCCTCACGCATGACCGCGAGGTCGCCGGTGTGCATCCAGCGCCCGGAGTCGATGACTTCGCGGGTCCGTTCGGGCTCGTCCCAGTAGCCGAGCATCACGCCGTAGCCGCGGGTGCACAGCTCGCCGGGCGTGCCGCGCGGCAGCGTCACGCCGGTCGCCGGGTCGACGACCTTCACCTCGACGTGCGGCAGGACGCGGCCGACCGTGCCCGTGCGGCGCTCCAGGTCGTCGGTGCGGCGGGTCTGGGTGGAGACGGGTGAGGTCTCCGTCATGCCGTAGCAGATGGACACCTCCTCCATGTGCATCTCGGCGACGACGCGCTTCATCACCTCGACGGGGCAGGGCGAGCCGGCCATGATGCCGGTGCGCAGCGAACTCAGGTCGTACGTCGCGAAGTCGGCGAGGTTCAGCTCCGCGATGAACATCGTCGGCACCCCGTACAGCGAGGTGCAGCGCTCCCGCTCGACGGCGTGCAGCGTGGCGACGGGGTCGAAGGACGGCGCGGGGATGACGATGCACGCGCCGTGCGAGGTGGCGCCGAGGTTGCCCATCACCATGCCGAAGCAGTGGTAGAAGGGCACGGGAAGACAGATCCGGTCCTGTTCGGTGTAGCCGACCGTACGGCCCACCCAGTAACCGTTGTTGAGGATGTTGTGGTGGGAGAGCGTGGCCCCCTTGGGAAAGCCGGTGGTGCCGGAGGTGTACTGGATGTTCACCGGCTCATCGCAGCTCAACTCGGCCTCACAGGAAGCGAGTTGCTCGTCCGTGACACCCTGCGCGGCGTCGAGGAGCACGTCCCAGGAACCGTCTCCGATGTAGTGCACGGCGCGCAGCCCGGGGCAGCGGGGCCGCACCTCGTCGACGAGCGCGCGGTAGTCGCTGCTCTTGTGGCTCTGCGTGGCGACCAGGACGCGGACGCCCGCCTGGTTGAGGACGAACTCCAACTCGTGGGCGCGGTACGCCGGGTTGATGTTCACCATGACCGCGCCGATGCGCGCGGTGGCGTACTGCACGAGCACCCACTCGGCGCAGTTCACCGCCCAGATCCCGACACGGTCCCCCTTGGCCACGCCCGAGCCGAGGAGCCCGCGCGCCACCCGCGCGACGGCGGCGCCGAACTCGGCGTACGTCCAGCGGGTGCCCGCGGCGACGTCGACGAGCGCGTCGCGGTCGGGCCAGGACCGGACGGCCCGGTCGAGGTTCTGCCCGATGGTGTCGCCGAGGAGGGGCGTGCGGCTCGTCCCGTGCGCGTAGGAGAGTTCACTCACCGGAAGTCCTCCTCACGGTATTCCGCGCCTGATCCGGCGGCGGTCGCCGCACGGAGCTCGACGCGCCGGATCTTGCCGGACACGGTCTTGGGCAGCGCGCCGAACTCCAGGCGGCGCAGCCGCTTGTACGGGGCGAGCACCGCGCGGGAGTGCTCGAAGAGCAGCTTGGCGGTGTCCGGGCCCGGTTCGAAGCCCTCGGCGAGCACGACGTACGCCTTGGGCACGGCGAGCCGCACCGGGTCGGGCGCGGGCACCACGGCCGCCTCGGCCACCGCCTCGTGCTCCAGGAGCGCGCTCTCCAGCTCGAACGGCGAGATCTTGTAGTCGGAGGCCTTGAAGACGTCGTCGGACCGTCCGACGTAGGTGATGTAGCCGTCGGCGTCGCGGGAGCCGATGTCACCGGTGCGGTAGTAACCGCCCGCCATGGCCTCCGCGGTGCGCTCGGGGTCGCCGTGGTAGCCGGCCATCAGACCGACGGGGTCCGCGCCCAGATCCAGGGCGATCTCCCCCTCCGCCGCGCCCGGTTCGCCGGTCACCGGGTCGAGGAGCTCGACGGAGAAGCCGGGGGTGGGGCGGCCCATCGAGCCCCGCTTCAGCTGCTGACCGGGCGAGTTGGCGACCTGTACGGCGGTCTCGGTCTGCCCGAATCCGTCGCGGATGGTGACGCCCCAGTCGCGCCGCACCTGCTCGATGACCTCGGGATTGAGCGGCTCACCGGCGGCGACGACCTCGCGCGGCGGGGTGCGCAGCTGCGTCAGGTCGGCCTGGATGAGCATGCGCCACACGGTGGGCGGCGCGCAGAAGGAGGTGACGCCCGCCCGGTCCATCTCCGCCATCAGCCGCCCGGCGTCGAAGCGGGAGTAGTTGTGGATGAAGACGGTGGCCTCGGCGTTCCACGGGGCGAAGAAGTTCGACCAGGCGTGCTTGGCCCAGCCGGGCGAAGAGATGTTCAGATGGACGTCGCCGGGCTTGAGACCGATCCAGTACATCGTCGCCAAGTGGCCCACGGGGTAGGACACATGGGTGTGCTCGACGAGCTTCGGGCGTGCGGTGGTGCCCGAGGTGAAGTAGAGCATCAGCGGGTCGTCGGCGAGGGTGATGCCGTCGGGCTCGAAGGTCTCGGGGGCGTCGTCGGCGCCGCCGTACGGGAGCCACCCCTGGCCCGCGCCGGTACCCGCGCTCCCGCCCGCGCCCTCATCCGCCGCCCCCGTGACGACGATGCGTGTGTAGTCGCCGGGCACGTCGTCGAACTTCGCGGTGTCCTCGGGGCGCACGACCACGTGCCGGGCGCGGCCCCGCTCGATGCGGTCGCGCAGGTCGGCGGGGCCGAGCAGCGGTGTCGCCGGGATGACGACGGCGCGCAGCTTCATCGCCGCGAGCGCGATCTCCCACAGCTCGACCTGGTTGCCGAGCATCACCACGATGCGGTCGCCGGCCCGGACGCCGTGCGCGCGCAGCCAGTTGGCGACCCGGTTCGAGCGGGCCGAGAGCCGTGCGAAGGAGTAGCGGTCCTCCCTGCCGTCCTCCTCCACGATGTGCAGCGCGGTCCGCCCGTTGCCGTCGGCGATGACGTCGAACCAGTCGAGGGCCCAGTTGAACCGTTCGGGCCGCGGCCAGGCGAAGCCCTCGTACGCGGCGGCGTAATCCTCTCTGTGCCGCAGGAGGAAGTCCCGTGCGGTACGGAACTGCTCCGTGGCGCTCGCCCCGGTCATCGTCATATGCACCCCTACTCGATCACGCGAACCCGCTCCGGCCGATCCGGCCGCTCCTGCCGCCGTACTCATTGCCGGACGCTACGGAACATCGTGTAATTCGTGATGCGGGTCTCACTACCCCCGGACGGGGGTGTCGCGAAACGAAGGGGCGATCGCGTGGCGGACGACGGCGGCGAAGCCGTGGAGGTACGGGCCGCTCTGCTGCGGCTGCGCCGCGGCACGGGGCTCCCGGTGGCGTTCGGCGGCCTTCTCGAAAACGCGCGCCACGTGCTGCGGATCGGCGAGCTGAGCGGCACGGGAACGCGCGCCCTGCACGGGCTCGCCATCTCGTCGGGCAACGGCCTGGGCGGCAAGGCGGTCGCCCTGTCACGGCCGTGCGCGGTCACCGACTACCACGTGTCGCGGCACATCAGCCACGAGTACGACGCGGCGGTCGCCGCCGAGGGCCTGCGGTCCGTGCTCGCGGTGCCCGTCGTGGTGCGCCGCCAGGTGCGCGGGGTGCTGTACGGGGCGCTGCGCACGGCCCAGCCGCTCGGCGACCGGACGCTGTCGGCGGCGGTGGCGGCGGCCCGGGACGTGGAGCAGGCCCTCGTCGTACGCGACGAGGTGCGGTCCCTGCTCGCGGCGGCCCGGGAGCCGGTGGCGGGCCATGGCGCGTGGGAACAGGTCCGCGAGGCACACGGCGCGCTCCGCGCCCTGGCCCCCCGCATCGTCGACCCGGCGCTACGGGCCGAACTCCTGTCGGTCTGCGGCCGCCTGGAGTCGGCGACGACCATCCCGGACCACGGTCGGAGCCGCCCCGTCTCCCTGACCCCCCGCGAGCTGGACGTCCTGTCCTGCGTGGCCGCGGGCGTCACGAACGCGACGGCGGGCGAACGCCTCGGACTGCGCCCGGAAACGGTGAAGGGCTACCTGCGCTCGGCCATGCGCAAGCTCGGCGCGCACACCCGCCTTGAGGCGGTGGTGGCCGCGCGCCGGGCGGGGCTGTTGCCGTAGCCCCGCCGGGCGGCGGGCGGGACTGTGGCCGTAGCCCCGCCCGGCGGCGGGGCGAGCGGGACGTCGCCGCGGTCCACCTACTTGTCGGCCGTCAGCGTCCCCGCCACGCCCCAGCTGTCCGCGGGCGTCTCGTGGATCCAGACGTGGACGCTGTCGGCCGGGATCTTGTACGCGTCCACGAACGCGTCGGTGATCTGCTTGACCAGCTCCCGCTTGAGCTCGATGTCGCGGGGACCCTGCTGGACGGTGACGATGGGCATGGCTGAACTCCCTTGCTCAAGGCCGGAATCACCGGCGTTCACGCCCCGGAGCGGCCGGGGCGTTCGGTACGGCCCCAGTCCATCCCCTGCGGGGGCCGCGACCAAGGGGCAGCCCGCGACCGCAGCGATCAGCGTTCGTGATCGCCGCAGGTCACCGGCGTCGCGGCCGCGCAGGCGGCGAGAAGGTGAGCGAGCTCGGGCGAGGGCTCGGTGGTCCGTACGGCGAGCCCCGTGGCGAGCGCGAGTCCCGGCGCGCGGAACGGCAGGAACGCCACCCGCGGGCTGTGCAGCACGCGCGCGTGCGACGCGTACACGACCGTCCACTGCCGCGCGACCCCCGTCCCGATCGTGGCGAGCCGGTCCTGCAGCGAACCGTCGACAGGGCCGGGCACCGGTTCGAACCCGGCGTCGCGGCAGGCCCCGACGACGAGGTCCACCAGGGCGGGGTTGTTGCGCCGCGCGGTGATGGCCAGCGGCAGCCCCGCGAGGTCACCGAGCGCCACGTCGGCCTCCGCGGCCAGCGGATGCCCGGCCGGGACCACGGCGACCAGCGGGTCGTCCCACAACGGCACGATCCGCACGCCGGGCACGGCTTCCGCGGAACGTACGAAGGCGGCGTCGACCCGCCCGTCGACGACCTGCTCGACCCGCTCGCGCGCCCCGCCCGACACCAGCTCCACCGGCACCCCCGGCGCCCGTACGGCGAACTCCGCGAGCACCCGGTCCAGGTGTTCCCCGAGGCCGGTGCTGGTGGCGAGCCGCAGCCCGGCGGGCGGGGCGACCGCGGCCCGCACCCGTTCGGCGGCGGCGAGCACCGCCCGCGCCTCGGGCAGCAGCCGCTCCCCCGCGCCGGTGAGCCGCACGTGGCGGGGCGAACGGTCGAAGAGCTCGGCGCCCAACTCCCGCTCCAGGCGCCGTATCTGCTGGCTGACCGCGGACTGGACGATGTGCAGCCGCTCGGCCGCACGCCCGAAGTGCAGCTCGTCGGCGACGGTCACGAAGTAGCTGAGCTGCCGCAGTTCCATCCGGGAAGCCTAAAGGGGGACCTCAAGAGACACCGAGTGATGCCCGCAGGCGCTTCTTGTCCGGCTTGCCCACGTCCGTGAGCGGAACGCGGTCCACGACATGCACGGCCGAGGGGGCGTACAGGGCGCCCTTGCCGCTGGTGACGAACTCCCGGACGGTGTCCTCGATGTGCCGCGTGGACCGCTCGGGACCCGGCGCTGCGGCGGGCACCACCGCCACGTGCACCTGCTCGATGCCTTGCGGATCCCGTACGCCGAACGCCGCGCACTGCGCGATGTCGGGGTGGGTGAGAAGGAGTTGCTCCAATTCCGCCGGATACACGTGGCCGCCCACAACGATCACCATCTCCTTGAGCCGGTCGACCAGGTGGAGATAGCCCTCGGCGTCCAGATAACCGACGTCACCCGTACGTATCCAGCCGTCGACGATCACCTCGGCGGTCAGCTCGGGCTGCTGCCAGTAGCCGCTCATCATCAGGGGCGTACGGACGTGGATCTCACCGGTCGCCCCGGCCGCGAGCACCGTACCGGCCGGGTCCCGGATCTCGATGACGACCCCGGGAGCCGCCCGCCCGACGGTCACCTCTCCCCCGCGGTGCTCGTCGGGCAGCAGCTCGGTGATGCACCCCGCCTCTGTCTGCCCGTACGAACCGTGGAGCACGGGACCGAACGCCTCCTGCGCCTGTACGAGCCGGCCGGCCGCGACGGGGGTTCCGCCGTAGACGATCCGGCGCACCGTCGTCACGTCGGTACGGGAGAGACGCGGATGGTCCAGCAACTCGTACAGGAGCGGCGGCAGCAGCCAGAGGTCGGTGATGTGCTCACGCTCGATCGTGGCGAGCGCGTCGCCGGGCTCGAAGGTGTCGCGCAGCACCACCGTCCCACCGGCGAGCAGCGCGATGTCGGCGATGATCCCGGCCATGTGCGCGAGCGAGGTGCAGGCGAGGAAGCGCGGCCGCTCGCCCGCCGCCAGACCCGCGACGCTCCGGGCCAGCACGCCCCGGTACGGTCCGTGCGCCATCCGGATTCCCTTGGGGGTACCGGTGGTGCCCCCGGTGTGGCGGACGCACCAGTCGTCCTCGGGACGCGCGCCGCCCGCGACGGGGCGGCGCGTACGGGCTGCCGCCTGCGCCACCAACTCCGCGAGCGTGCGTACGAGGGGGACGTCGGTCTTCCGGAGCAGCGCCTCCGCGGACGCGCGCAGCGCGGGGTCCACGAGCAGGATCGCCGTGCCGACGCTGTCCACGATCTCCGCCTGCGCCGCGGCGGCCAGACCGTGACCGAGGAAGACCACCCGGGCGCCGAGGAGGTTCGCGGCGTACCGGGCGACGAGAGCGTCGGGGCCGTTGCCGGTGAGCAGCGTGACGGTGTCCTCGCGGCCGATGCCGAGGGCCGCCAGTTCGGCCGCCACTCGGTGCACGCCGTCGCGCACGTCAACCGCCGGGACGTGGCGGCCCTCCTGCGTGATCAGGGCCACCCGGTCGGGCTGCCGGGCGAGTGCGTCGAGCAGGTCGTCGACGTAGGAGGTGCTGGTCATGGGGGTTCGTCCTTTGGTGCGACCGGGTTCGGTGTGACCGGCTTTGGCGTGACCGGCTTTGGTATCACCGGGTTCACCGGGTTCGGTGCCCCGGTGAGTGCGGGGTGGATCGGGTGCGCCCCGTACGGGTCCGGGTCCGGACCCGTACGGGGCGCTCACGCTCACGCGGTTGCTTGCCGCCACCGCGTGCGGCCGGTGTCAGCTCCAGGGATCACTGAAGGACCGGCCGGGCACCGGCTTGGCGACGAGCGCCACGGCGATGAAGAAATTGACCTGCCCGATCGCGAACATCAGGGTGGCCAGCGCCTTGGCGTCGTAGTGCTCCGCGACCTCGGCGTACAGCGCGTCGGAGACCCGCTCACCGTCCGCCGACGGCTGGAGCACGGCTTCCACGAGCGCGAGCGCGGCCCGCTCCGCACCGGTGAAGTACGGCGAGTCCTGCCAGGACGCCACCGACGTGATCCGCTCCTCCGACGCCCCGCCGCCGCGCAGGAATCCGGTGTGCAGAACGGTCAGGTAGGTGCTGCCGACGATCTGGCCGGCGCGCAGCTGCACGAGACCGATCGTGGAACGGGGCACCGAACCGTTGCCGGTGACTTTGAACAGTGCGGCCGACACGTCCGCCAACTCGGGAACGAGCTGGGCAGGGTCTTCGGACATCCGCGGAACCATCGGTACTTCTGCGGTAAGAGCACGTGTATCCATGGTCAACAACTCCTCAGGGCTTTGACGCTGCTGTCACTGCCCTGACGGAGCTCGGCGGGGAGATGTGACAGGCATACGGGAAATTGTTTCTCCGGGCCTGCGGCCGGGGCTCCCGTCGGGCTGGAAGCCTCCCGTCGGAACTGGTCGGCAGATATTGGGCGGCTGATATTGGTCGGCCGATTCCTGTCACAGTCCCGCCGGGCCGCGCGTCATGGCAGTGAGCCGACAGCGCGCGCCGTTCCGAGGGGGCGCCTGTGGTCGAACGTCAGGGAGACAACGATGAAGACGACTGCCCCCATCCTGGTCACCGGAGGCACCGGCACGCTCGGCAGCCACGTCGTGCCGCTCCTGCGCGCGGCGGGCCACCCCGTCCGCGTCCTGACCCGGCACAGCCGCGAGCCCGCGGCCGGTATCGAGTACCACGCCTGTGACCTGCTGCAAGGTGACAGCGACGCGCTCGGCGCCGCGCTGGCGGGAGTCGAGACGGTGCTGCACCTCGCGGGCGGCCCCAAGGGCGACGACGAGGCGACCAGGAACCTGGTGCGTGCCGCACGCGCGGCCGGCGTGCGGCACCTCGTGTACATCTCCGTGATCGGCGCGGACCGCATCCCGCTGGCGTACTTCCGCGCGAAGCTGGGCGCGGAGCGCGCGGTGGCCGAATCGGGGATTCCGTGGACGACGCTGCGGGCGGCCCAGTTCCACGACCTGGCGCTGACGGTGGCGCAGAAGATGGGGAAGCTGCCGGTCGTCCCGGCGCCGGGCGGGATGCGCTGGGAGCCGGTGGACGCGCGTGACGTGGCGGCCCGCCTGGTGGAGCTGACGCTGGACGACCCGGCGGGCCTGGTCGCCGACCTCTCGGGCCCGGAGGTGTACGGGCTGGGCGAACTGGTGCGTCAGTACCTGGAGTCGACCGGCAGGCGGCGCCCCCTGATGCCGGTCCGCATGCCGGGAAAGGTCGGCCGCGCGTACCGGACCGGGGAGAACCTCGCCACGGCGGGCGCGACGGTGGGCACGCGCACGTGGGAGGCGTTCCTGGCGGAGCGGAAGGCGGGCTGACGGGTCAGAACGCCGGATCTGCCCGCGTCAGAGCAGGTGCTGGTTCGGGGCCTTGGCGGCGTCGGCGTACTCGGACAGCTCGATGACGGTGACGCCGATGGCCTCCAGGGACCGGATTCCGTACGCGCCGTCCGCGTCTGATGGGTCTGACGTGCCTGACGTGCCTGACGTGCCTGACGTGCCGTCGGCGTGGGGCTCCCGGCACGCGGTGACCACACGCCGGATCCCGGCCTCGCGGATCAACTCGGCACACGGCCGGAGCCCCGGACCACGCTCGGCGCACGGCCCGGCCGAGCTGTAGACCGTGGCCGTGGACAGCCGCGGGTCGCCGGGGGCGATCTGGGCGAGGGCGCCTTCCGCGGCATGCTCGTGGGGTTCGTTCTGCCGCGAGTGACCGCGGGCGAGTTCGGTGCCGTCATCGGCGAGGACGACCACGCCGGCGGAGAACTCCGTGCGCGAGGGCGGGCACTCGGTCGCGAGTTGGCAGGCCACCGCGAGCCAGGCTCGGTCGGCGGTGGTCGGCTCGACGCCGGGGCCGGGGCGTCCGCACGCGCTGGCGGGGGCCCTGTCGGGGGTGCTGTCGGGGGTGCTGTCGGGAGTATTGGTCACCGGCTGTCCTTCCTGAAGGCGTACGGGGGCACACCGCTGACTGCGTACCGCAGGAGTACCACGCTGCGGCGGCCTACTCCCCTTCGCTCTCCTCCCCTTCGATGTCGACTCCGTTGCCGACTCCGTTGTTGACAACTGCCCCGAAGCGGATGTCGTACGACGACGAGGTCTCGGCGATCGTCACCAGCATCCGCTCCGCCTCCCGTGCCAACTCGTCCCGCTGGGCCCGGCTGGGCCTCCCGAACGGCTCGATGGTGAGCACGGCGACCCCGCTCTTCGCGTCCTCCGCCAGCCGCCACACCCCGGCCAGGAACCCGTCGAGGAGGAAGACGCGGTGCGCGAGGTTCCCCGTCCAGGTGCGGCCCTTGTACGCGGCGGGGACGACGCGGGTGCGGTCGGCGTGCGAGAGGAGGAGGTTGTCGTACTCGGGCAGGAAGCGGGGCGGGGCCGGGGTGTCCGCGTCGGGGCGGGGCGCGTCGGGCAGGTCGAAGAGTTCGACGCCGTTCCCGTCCCGGAACGTACGCAGCCGGGGCCGCAGCCGCTCGAAGACCTCACGCATCCGGGTGAGCCGCGCCCAGGTCTGCATGTCCTTGACGGAGGCGGGGCCGAAGGCGGCGAGGTAGCGCAGGACGGTGGTGTCGGGCGTGGGCGCGCCCTCTGCCCCGGCGCGACGACCGTCACCGCCCGCGTCATGACCGCCCTCACCCTGCTCACGATCGTCGAGCCACTGTCCGACGGTGGTGAGGGCGACCTGCCCGCTGCGTCGCCACAGCCCGCGCGGGGTGACCTGCACGAGCGGGAGGGTGCACCGGGCGGCTACGGCGAGGGACTGCGGGTCGGCGTCGGGCCACCGGAGGAGCAGCACCTCGCGGAGCTGCTTCATCGTGGGGGGCTCCGCCTCGACGGCCTCGCGGGCGATCTCCGCGAGCTCGTCGAGGTCGACGCCGGCAAGGCCTTTGCGGAACGCCGAGAGCTCGCGTTCGGGGGCGACCTGCACGAGCGGCCGCAGGGTGCGGGCGTCCTCGGCGGTGTGCAGATGGATGGTGGAGCGCAGGGTGACCATGCGGACCAGCCGGCGCGACTCCAGGAGCGCGGAGAGCTCGGCGGGGTCGAACTCCGCGAGGCGTGCGGCGAGGGCGTAGTAGGGCGGCTTGACGTTCTGCGCCTGCAGCCCGACGAGGTGGGCGACGGCGTCCTTGACGGACAGGTCACGGGACCGGCGCAGGAGCAGCTGCCGGTCGAGGGTGGCTCGGTTGAGGGCACGCGCGCCCAGTACGGGGGCGGTGCTCGCCGGGGACCGGGCCGTCGTTTTGGTCATGGGCGGCACGCTAGCGGGACTTGCGGACAGAAACAGTCCGCGACGGGCGCCACCCGGGAGACGCCCGAGCCACCCCCGACACTCGGCAGGCGCCCCAGCCGCCCCGACACCCCGGAGACGTCCCAGCCGCCCCCGACGCACCACACCCCACCTATCCTGCTCGGTGACCGCCCCGCGCGCCCGGACCGACCGGACACCGACCGGACAAGCGCTCGACACTCGACACTCGACAGAGGAGGCGGCGAGCATGGCGGAGCGCCGAGCCCGTCCGACACCACCACCCGCGAAGAAGCACGGGTGGCGGCGCATGGCACGCCCTCCGGCGTCCCCGCCCACCAAGACACCCAAGGGCTCCGACGGACCCCGGGACGCGGAGCCGACCCCGGGGTCCCGGGAAGCGACCGCCCGCGCGAACACGGACACTGTCGTCCAGGCGGCGCTGTACCGCGACGGCGTCCGCGTGGCGACCCCCACCTCCCTGGCGGACACCTTCCGTGAGCTGCGCGACCAGCCGGACGGCATGGCGTGGATCGGCCTGGCCCGCCCGACGGAGTCCGAACTCCTCTCCCTGGCAGCTGAGTTCGACCTGCACGAGCTGGCCGTCGAGGACGCCATGGAGGCCCACCAGCGCCCGAAACTGGAACGCTACGGCGAAACACTCTTCGTCGTCCTGCGCGCCGCCCGCTACCTCGACGCCCCCGAGGAGGTCGACTTCGGCGAACTGCACGTCTTCGTCGGCCCCGACTTCGTCATCACGGTCCGGCACGGCGCGGCCCCCGACCTCTCGGCGGTCCGCCGCCGCATGGAGGACTCCCCCGACCTCCTCAAACTCGGCCCCGAGGCGGTGCTCTACGCGATCCTCGACGCGGTCGTCGACGGCTACGCCCCGGTCGTCTCCGGCGTACAGAACGACATCGACGAGATCGAGACCGAGGTCTTCAGGGGTGACCCCGAGGTGTCCCGCCGCATCTACGAACTCTCCCGCGAAATGGTCGAGTTCCAGCGCGCCACCCGCCCCCTGGTCGGCATGCTGCACGCCCTGATGGCAGGCTTCGCGAAGTACGGCACGGACGAGGAACTCCAGCGCTACCTGCGCGACGTGGCCGACCACGTCACCCACACCAGCGAACGAGTGGACGGCTTCCGCCAGGCCCTGACCGACATCCTCACGGTCAACGCGACCCTGGTCACGCAGCAGCAGAACGCGGAGATGCGAGCGCTGGCGGAGGCGGGCTTCGAACAGAACGAGGAAATCAAGAAGATCTCGTCGTGGGCCGCCATTCTGTTTGCACCCACGTTGGTGGGAACGATCTACGGGATGAACTTCGAGACGATGCCGGAGCTGAAGTGGGCGGCCGGGTATCCGTTCGCGATCCTGCTGATGGCGGTGGTGTGCGTGAGCCTGTACTTCATCTTCAAGCGGAGGGATTGGCTGTAGCGGCGGGCTCGACCCCATTGACCAACTTCGGGTACGCGAAGGCTCATTCAGGGCGCTCCTAACCCCCTGGGGCAGAATGCGCTGCGCTGGGGAGCGGGCGATCGCCGTCCGGAGCGGCCCGTCATGGACTGGGCGGAGCTGCTGGCCACCCGCGCGCTGTGGCAACGGCTGAGCGAGTACCGGGACATCCCGGCGGGCGTGGCCCTCGCCCACGTAGTGGTGGCCGCCAAAGGCCGTCCTGTTGAGGTGGCACCCGATCCGATCGCCGAGCTCCTCGGCCCGGCCCTCGCCACACTGCTGCCCGCAGGGGGAGGCACGAAGCGGCTGGACCTGGCGGGACCGGGGCTCGGTGAGCCAACTGCCGAGCGGGTGCTGGTGCTGGTGCCGGTACATCCGCAGACCCGGCGAGATGCGGCAGCCGCGCGGCGGCGCCGTGGCCGTGCCCGTCGAGGCCACGCTCTGGGCCGAGTTGGCCTGCCCGCCCCATCGCACGCGCCTGCCTGCAGTCGGCGGAGTGCCTACGGGCGTGAAGCCGGATGATCCGCTGCCGCCACACCCGTGGTTGCCGTTCCGACCGTCCGGCGATGCCTTCCGTTACACCCTGGCGCGAATGCCCGCCGTCCTGGAACCGTAGCTACGGGAGATCTACGACCGAGGGTATTGACCCCGCGGCATTGGATCCTCATCGAGGTGGCCCATGAACAGTCAAGTTCGAACGAACCAATTCGCGGGCCGCTGCGCCCGGTGCAGCTCGGAAGTCGCGGTCGAGGCCGGCGTACTGCTCCGTAGCGCATGGGGTGGCTGGGTGGTCTATCACCCGGCGCACGCTCCGGCACCCGATCCGGACGGCATCACGTCGGACCCCTCCGCGATGCGGCCAAACCGGAGAGACGGGGAGTGCGAGGTCTGTGGCTCGATCGTTCCAGCAGGGCTCGGTGCACTCGTGGACACCGCTTTCGGCGGATGGGCCGTGTACCACCGCGAACACGCCCGCGAGCCTGCGCCGCCGCCCCGCCATCACCACCCGGGTTGGCACCGACGTCGCCTCATGGCCCTGGACATCGCGACCACGGGAAACCGGTACAACGTCGACCGGATCCTCGGTGCCGCGCTGCGCACCAGCGATGGGGCGGAGCGAACCTGGCTCATCGACCCTGGCCCCGGCCCGCTGTCGGTCACACCTCGCAAGAACCACGGCATCTCGGTGGAACACGCACGTACGCGCGGGAAGCCAGCCGCCCAGGCACTGGAGGAACTGGCTACCACGCTCGTCGGGCATCTGGTGACCAAGGAACCTCTGGTGGTCTGGCACGCCCCGTACGTGCTGACCTCCTTGGAGACCGAACTGCTCAGGCACGGGCTCGCGCCGCTGTCCGATCGCCTGGTCAACGGCCTGTCACCGATCTGCGACCCACTCGTCCTGGACCGGCACGCCGAACCCTTCCGCTCCGGTCGGCGCTCCCTGGAGGCCGTCGCCGAGTGGTACGGCGTCCCGCACGAACACCCCGGTGATCCCTCCTGCGATGCCGAAACCGCACTCGTCCTCGCACAGGTCGTCGCAGCCTGCCATCCCGCCATCGGACGATTGTCCCGACCCGCGCTCCACCGGGAACAGGCTCACTGGAACAAGCAGTACGCAGAAGAGGCGGAGGCTCGACGCCCCGATAGGAGCATGGGCCGTCATTGGCCCCTTGAGACAGTCCAGGTACTGGCTTGGAAGGACCACGATCCCGACTGACGACGGTGGCCCTGTCCGCCCTGCGGCCCGCTTGGGCCCCGCGCTACAGGCGACTCCCGTCGCTTGAAGGTGATCGCCGAAGCCGCGGATGTGGATGCCGATCTCGCTGCCCGCTTCCGGGCCAGTCCGTATTCGCGCACGCGCCGCGGTGGCGGCCAACCTGACGCTGCCGGCCGAGTGCATCGCCGACTTGGCGCGCGACACCGGACCACCAGGTCCGCACCGCGGTCGTAGCACGGCGCGGCCTCGACCCAGTGCAGCGCGATTCGATCCCGGTCGACTACGGCGGCAGCAGCAGCGACCTCGTCGGCTGGCCGCTCACCGCAGACCTGCCGGAGCCGGGGAACCGCGAGGCCCGATCCGTACATTGCCCGGGCGCCCCAAGAGTACGGCGGGCCGCGGTCTCAGCCGGAGGAAGCACCTTGACCGTCCACGAGTTGGTCGACGGCGGCGAGGACCCTCTCCACCGCGCCGGGCGCGGCCGCAAGCGCGCTCAAGGAGACCTGCGGCCACCCGCGGAACCCCGCCGCCCTCTGCTCGGCCAGCTTCAGCTCCAGCCCGCCCACGGCCGGCAAGGCGGCTGCGAACGCGGCTGCCGCCTCGAGACCGATGCGTTTGGTGATGGCACCGAAGCTGAAGGCCAACTCCGCCCGAGCCGCCGGGCTCTCGTACAAGGACACGGTGCCGACCGGGACCCATTGTCCCGCCACCCGGTAGTGGACGTTCATGCTCGGATACTTGGCGGTGCCCCCGACGAGCCGTCCACGCCCCTGCGCGTGACTCAGGAGTGCCCTCGCCACCCGCCGGACCTCCGGCCCATAGCGGCTCTCGATGGCGGCGTCCATCTCGTCCGGGTGCGTCTTCTGCGGACTGCGCCGCCCCGCAGCCGTCTTCGCCGTCATGGCGACTTCGCCGTAGACGCGCGGAACGAGAACCTTCAGCTCACCCCCGCCCCGGTACTGGGTCAACTCGACCGCGTACACGTCCGTCTGCCGCAGCTGGCGGTTGAGGAACTCAACGATCGACCGCAGTTCCAGGGGAATGCGGTCCGCGACGAACAGCAACCGCATCTGGCCCGCGGCCAGACGCTCCTCCACCGTCGTCCAGAAATCCTCGGGCGAACGCTCGGACCCCTCGCCCAACAGCTCCCCGTACGCCTCCTCCAGGGAACGGCCGTCGGCCTCGCAGGTCTCCTCGAAGGCGCGTTGCAGCAGTGCGGCGGGCCAGTAGCGTGCGCCGTTCGCGGCGTAGTCGAGCATCTGGCCGACGACTTCCCGCCGTATGCGGGTGTCAGTCGCCCGCTTGACCTCGACCAACGTGGGCACGCCGTCGGCATCCACGAAGAGGTGGTCCAACCAGTACGTCGGGCCGTTGTCCGCGCTGGTCGCAACGCCCATCTCCCGGGCGACGAGCACCAACCGCAAGGGGCGTCCGTCGGAGAGCGTCCCGAAGTCCAGTACACGCGGATGCCGCGCCAGCAAGTCCTGGAACTCCGCCTCCGTCCCGAATGCCGCAGCCTCCAGCGCCTGCAACCCTTCGCCCAGCACGAACACCGGCTGATCCGCCACCTGCCGCTCCCCCCATGGATACGTGAGCACTTGGCCCCCGGTCGGTGGTCACTCACACCGCTTCACATTCATACCGGAAGCCGCCGCGAGCGCACTGGCCAACCGACCACCCAGCGGAGGGATTGGCGGTAGCCACGGCCCAGTCCCCATCGCGCTCAGCCCTGTTACCCGGCTATGACACAGCGATCTTGAAATGGCCGTCATCGTCCAAGTAGGTTCACTACGCACCAAGTAGGTTCACTACGCACCGATTTTCCGTCACCAGCCGGCACCCCGCGCCGGGAGAAGAGATGCCTCATGGGTTCCCACGCCCGCCCCAACCGGCTGCACCGGACTGGGGCCCGGATCGCGACCGTCGCGCTGTTCGGGGCCGTGCTGCCGATCACCGCTGGTGGTCTCGCCGAAGCGGCCACCCCCAGTGCCACGCACTCCGTCGACGAGAGCGAGCGGGCGACCGGCGAGGCCACCGGTTCCGTCGGTCAGGGGCAGGGCGCGCCGGACACGCAGGGGCAAGGCGCGCCAGACACGCAGGGGCAAGGCGCGCCGGACACGAAGAGCCAGGACGACGCCCCCGTCATCAAGGCCGATCACGCCTTCCTGCTGGACGCCCGCGACGGCAGCCAGGAGCGGGAGATGTGGGCCGGGGCCAAGGCCGACGAGAGCGTGTCGATGGCCAGCACCACCAAGATCATGACCGCAATGATCGCGCTCAAGCACCCGGAGTGGCTGGACCGGCAGATCACGGTGAAGCAGGAGTACCGGGACTACGTCGCGAAGACCGGTTCCAGCACGGCCGACCTGCAGACCGGCGACAAGCTGACCGTCAGGCAGTTGTTGCACGCCATGCTGCTCCCGTCCGGGGCGGACGCCGCGATGGCACTGGCCGACAACTTCGGGGCCGGGGACACCACGGACGCACGGATCGCCGACTTCGAGAACCAGATGAACGCCGAAGCGCAGCAACTGGGCCTGACCGGCACGCACTTCGACTCCTTCGACGGCATCTCGCACGGCGACAACCGCAGCACCGCCCGCGATCTGGCCAAGCTCGGCCAGCGCGCCATGCTGAAGCCGGTGTTCGCCGACATCGTGAAGAAGAAGCAGTTCAAGGCCGAGGCCCCAGCGGCCAACGGCCGTACCCGGTACTACACCTGGAACAACACCAACGTGCTGCTGAGCACCTACGACGGCGCCCTCGGCATCAAGACCGGCAGCGGCGCGGAGGCCGGCTACGCCGTGGTCTTCGCCGCCCAGCGGGACAACCGCACCCTGGTCGGTGCGATCGTGGGGGCCGACAAGGGCCGCTTCGACGACGCCACCAAGATGCTCGACTGGGGCTTCGCCCACTGATCGGACGCGGACGGGCTCGGGCAAGGCGCGGCTGCCGCTGGTGCTCCGGCGCGAACGCGGCCGCCGCACCACCGGACATTGTCCGGAATTTGACGAAAACGTCCTTCGGATAGCACCCTTCCCTGCTGACCCGCGCGCCGAAACCGAGCGGTCCGGCCGCCACCCGGCCTCCCGTGCGCGCGTGCGCCCGCGCCGTGCCCTCGTGTGCGCATCCCCCTCAGCAAGGAACCTCATGTCGACTTCCCCTGCCCGTACCGTCGCGCCCGCCGACGGCGAGCCCGCCGCGGACGACGACGAAGGCGGCCATACCCACGAAGGGGGCCATGCGGCGCCCGCCGCGACTCCCGGCGGTCGCGACCGCACCGACATACCGGTGCTTGCCGTCAGCGGCGGGCTGCTCACCGCGTTCGTCCTGGCCTCGCTGATCGCGCCCACGGCCACGGGCGACGTCGTGAACGCCGTCTTCACCTTCGTCGCGCGGTGGTTCGGTCCGCTGTGGCAGGTGCTGCTGCTCGCGACGTTCGGCGTCGCGCTGTGGCTGGGCTTCTCCCGGTACGGGAAGGTGCGGCTCGGGGGCGCGGGGGCGCGCCCGGAGTACGGCAGGTTCCAGTGGATCGCCATGATCATGTCGACCCTGCTCGCGGGCGGCGGCGTCTTCTTCGCGGCGGGCGAGCCCGTGGAGCACTACGTCAACACTCCCCCCTTCTACGACGGCGTCAAGAGCGGCACCCAGGAGGCGGCCGACGCGGCGCTCTCCCAGAGCTTCGCGCACTGGGGCTTCCTCGCCTGGGCCGTCCTCGGCACCCTCGCCTCGGTCGTGATGATCCGGGGCCAGGAGCGCGGCATGCCGCTGCGCCCGCGCACCCTGCTCCATCCGTTCCTCGGCGAGCGCATCCGGCACTCCCGCCTCGGGGCCGCCGTCGACATCGTCTGCGTCATCGCCGTGGTGGCCGGGACCGTCGGCCCGATCGGCTTCCTCGGCCTCCAGGTCTCCTACGGGCTCTCCGAGGTGTTCGGCATCTCCGGCGGCTACCCCGTACAGCTCGGCGTCATCGTCCTGCTCACCGTCGTCGCCGTCCTCTCCGTCGCCAGCGGCGTCGACCGCGGCATCCAGTTCTTCAGCAAGGCCAACATCTGGCTCGCGGTCGCCCTGATGGCCGTCTTCCTGGTCCTCGGCTCCCTCGGCTTCGTGCTCGACTCGTTCCTGGGCGGCTTCGGCCAGTACGCGCGGGACTTCGTGCCGCTGGCCCTCAACCGGGGCGACCACGCGTGGCTCGGCTCCTGGACGGTCTTCTTCTTCGGCTGGTTCCTCGGCTACGGGCCGCTGATGTCCATCTTCGTGGCCCGCATCTCCAGGGGCCGTACGCTGCGCGACCTCGTGGTCTCCACCGCGATCATTCCTCCGCTGGCCACCATGTTCTGGTTCACGGTGTTCGGCGGCACCGGCATCTTCCTGGAGCAGCGCGACCCCGGCGCGATCTCGGGTCCGCTGAAGTCGGTCGGCATGGACGCCGCGGTCATCTCGATGGCGCAGCGGCTCCCGATGGGCGCGGTGGTCGCGGTCGCGCTGCTCCTGCTGACGATCACGTTCGTGGTGACGACCACCGACTCGATGTCGTACAGCATCGCCTCCGCGGGCACGAGGGCCGGTGAACCGACGCGTGCGGTACGGGCGTTCTGGGCCCTGCTGATGGGCGCCGCGGCCGCGGTACTGATCCTGGTCGGCGACGGAGGCATCACGGCACTGCAGTCGTTCATCGTGGTCACGGCGGTACCGGTGGGCTTCATCATGCTGCCGACACTGTGGACGGCGCCCCGGGTGGCGCGGGAGATGGCGCTTGAGCAGGGGGTCCTCCCGCCGGACCGGGGTTGAGCTCCCCACCCGGCCGCTCAGTCGGCGGCAGCCGCCCTACGGCTCCGGAACGCCGCCACACGCGCCCGGTTCTGGCAGGTCACCGAGCAGAAGCGGCGTCGGCCGCCGGGTGACTGGTCGATGTAGACGTCTGCGCAGTGGCCGCCGGTGCAGATGCCGATCCGGGCGAACCCGTGGTCGGCGAGGTACTGGCGCAGGGTGACCGCGGCCGCCGCGAGCAGGGCGTGATCGACGTCATCGACGCTCCACGCCGCGCGCAGCACGCCGGGGTCCGTCCCGCGCTCCACGACGGGGCGGACACCGCTGTCGGACAGCAGACGCGTCAGTCCTCGCGCGCACGCCACGGCGTCCCGGGCGGAGAAGACCTCGTGAAGGCGGTCCGCCGCGCAGGCGAGCGCCTCGGGGGTCAGCGCGGCGCTCACACGCGCGGGCAGGCCGAGGCGCACCGCGATGTCGGCGGCGGGCCGGTGAGGGGCGTCCCCCCGGCCGTCCTCCTGGCGCGGCAGCGTCCCCCAACCGTTGACGAGCTCCGTCACCGTCTCGACGGGAACCGCTGTGAGAGTGACTGCCATACATCCCAGCGTAACGCGTTGATAGCAGTCATTGCGTTGCAGCGGCCCCGCCGTACGGGTAACGTACTGCAACAGCTCTACGCGTTACATCATCCGAACGCAGGGGGTTGGCATGCTGGACCTCGCTCTTCTGCCGGCCTACCTGGCAGCGGCCGCGATCATCACCGTGGCTCCGGGGCCCGACGCCGCGTACATCGTGGCCGTGGCCCTGCAACGCGGCCCGCGAGCCGGTCTGCTCTCCGCCATGGGAATGGCCCTGGGCATGGTCGTCCATGTGACGGCCGCCGCGCTCGGCCTCGCCGTCCTGCTGCGCTCGACGCCCGCCGCGCTGAACCTGGTGGAACTGATCGGCGGCCTCTACCTCGGCTGGCTGGCGGTGAGCACGATCCGTTCGGCCAGGGAAGCGCCGACGACGGCTCCCGAGACGCCGCCCGAGCGCGAGGTCCTGCGCCGGGCCGTCCTCACCAACCTGCTCAACCCGAAGATCGTGCTGTTCTTCGCCGCTTTCCTGCCACGCTTCACCAGCCCCGAACACGGCCCGCTCTGGCTCCAGTTGCTCGCCCTCGGCCTCATCTTCCTGGTGATGGGCCTCGCCTGGGACAGCACGATAGGCCTGTTCGCCGGCCGACTGGGCCAGGGGCTGGTACGGGGGCGCCGCGCGGCCGTCACAGTGAACCTGGCCGCCGGAATCACGTTCGGCGCCCTGGCGGCGCTCCTCCTTGAGGATGTGGTGAGTAACGCCGTGGGATGACCCCTGGTCTCAGTCCTCCCTTCGACGGAGCACGGCATACCCAGCCGCCCAGTCCGTGACCCCCGGCCTTCGGCCGAAATCGGCGATCCGGAGGTCGAGCACGGTGAACCACGTGTCCACGGCGGCGAGGAACGTCTCCTCAGTGGTCCAGGACGGGCCGCCGGACTGGTTCAGGGCGTCGTCTTCGCCGAGTGCGGCGGCCCCGACATGTACCCACAGTCCGCCGGGTCGGCACATCCGAGCCATCGACTTGGTGGACGAGACCCGACTTCGCGAACGCTTCAATTTCCCTGTGCCGGAAGTCCGCGGCGGGGGCGCCGTCCAGTAGTGACGCCAGCTTTCCTCTGTGCACCTTGCGCATGATGACGCGCCGTTGCTTTCCGTGGCGCAAGTCGGTGACATCGACGAAGCCCGTACCACGCCGGTAGCCGCACTTGTTCATGTGGAACGTGGTGCGCCAGTCGAGGACCGCTTCGCCCTCGGGACCGGCCAGCGAGCGCGGCGGGTACAGGTGGCTGAACAGCCGCCATTCAGCAGTGCCGGCGCCAACTGACTGAAGAAAGCCACGGATATGCCGACCGCCCGCGGCGCGGATTCGTCAAGGGCCTCCGTCAGCAGATCGTGCAGATGCTCAGATCCACCTGATGCGCGCTGTAGCCGAACCGGCGGACGTCACCGGCGAGATAGGACAGACTCAAGTACGGAAAAAGAGTCGCCTCCGTCAATGGTGGAAAGAGCAGCAAGAGATCCATGCCATCCGTCCTGGTCCGGACGGTGGAGCCGACCGGATACGCGCAATGCTGGAAGTCGGTATCGGCCGACACCGCGGCCTCGCGACCGTCAGGCACCAGGTGCCTGGCGCGAGACCGCAGTGGCTCGTCAAGCCAACCGGTCGGGCCGGTCAGCCCGCCGGTGCCGGTTGACGGAGGCCGTCAGAGCCGGGACCCGCCTCGGCTTTCGGCCAGGCAGGAAGCCACCGCCTCTCGTGGCCGGATTCCGCCGCCCGCCGTCGCCCGGCAAGCTCACAAATGACGGCGTTGTCCCTCCTCGGCACCGGAACCACCCGGCCGTGTGCGCATCAGGCGGCCGTGCGCGCCGCCACGAGGCCATCGAAGTCCGGGAACTTCAAAGCGATGTCGCTCCCGGTGAAGTTGCCGATCCAGCCGCTCTCTTCATGGAAGAAGCGGATGACGGTGAACGAGGGTGCGGCCCCCATGTCGAACCAGTGCTTCGTCCCACGCGGCACGCCCAGCAGATCCCCGGCCTCGCACAGCACGGCGTGCACTTCACTGCCGACGTGCAGATAGAAGGCCCCGGCCCCCGCGACGAAGAACCGCACCTCGTCGTCGTCATCGTGCGTGTGCTCGCTGAGGAACTTCTTCCGCTCGGCCTTGGCGGTCAGGCGCCAGCCGAGATCCTTCCGCGGCCGCAGGCCCACGACGTCGATGGTGGCGAAACCTTCGGCAGCGGCCAGGCCATCCACAGCGTCCCGGTACGCGCTCAACACGGCTTCGGAGCCGGGGTCTTCGGGCAGGCCGTCGCGTAGCGGCCACTGTTCGTAGCGCACCCCCGCGGGTGCCAGGGCGGCCGCGATCTCACTGGGATCGGCCGTATGCCGTACGGGGTTGTCGGGGCCGGAATCCGGCCACGTGATCAGCAGGGTCATGGCGCACTCCTCAACGCTTGTCCGATGGGGCGGGCAGCGACAGGGCCAGATAGTCGGGATAGGTGTGCGGCAGGCCGGATGCCATTTCCAGCACCTGTGCGGGGCCTTCGGCGGCGGTCTTCTTGAAGCCCGCCAAGCGGTAGACCGTGTACATCGACTTATTGACATCGGTGGGCTTGAAGTCCGCTGTCAGGCGCACCTGTTCGGCCTCGGCCGACTGCGCCAGATACCGCAGGATGGCGCCTCCGACATTGCGGCCCATCACCCGGCAGGACATCAGGAACAGACGGATCCGCCATTCCTCCGCCGTCTTGCCGACCAGGGTGAGACCGATGGTGCCGTACGACCCGAAGCGGTCCGTGAGGCGGGCGACCAGGAGCGTCTGGTCCGGCCGGTCCATCAGTTCGCGCAGTTCCGCTCTGGAGAAGGTCAGACCGGTGGTGTTGAGCTGGTGCGTGCGCTCGGTGAGTTCGGCGGCGCGTTCCAGGTCCTCAGGAGTGGCCACCGCGACCGTGAGCCGCATCTGCAGCGACCTGAGGAACTCGACCTGCGGGCCGGCGAACGACTTCTCGTATTCGTTGCGCTCCTCCGCCTGCAGATACAGCGTGCGGCGGGCGCGCCCGTCCTCGGTCACCGGCCGGGTCAGCTCCGGGCGGTCGAGCAGGTCCGCGGTCTCGGCCGCGTCCACGCACCGCACCTGCGGGTGTACGAACTCGACCTCGGCCCGCTCGAAAGCGGAGTCGTCCACGAACATCACCGTGTCGAGGCCGATGTTGAGGCTCTTCGCGATGCTCTCGACCAGGCTCGACTTCGGCTGCCACGAGACGTGCGGGACGAGGAAGTAGTGGCGGATGCCCAGTCGTTCGAGTTCGGCGAGGGCCGCCTTCTCGTCGTTCTTGCTGGCGACCGACTGCAGGATGCCGCGCTGGTCGAGCGTGTCGATCAGCTCACGGACGCCGGGTCGCAACTTCACCCCCGAGCCTTCGGACAGTACGCCTTCCCACACGGTGTCATCCAGGTCCCAGACGACACACTTGACCAGCTCACTCGGCACAGTCAGCTCCTGCTTCGAACGGATATTGCGGGTGGCGTCTGCGTACGCGGAAACGCTGCAGGCTCTCCTCGGCCAGCAGGTCCTGCAGCAGTTGCGTGCTTCCCTCGATGATCTGCATGACCCGTGCGTCCCGCACCCAGCGGTCCACCGGACTTCCGTCCACCAGGCCCGCCGCGCCGTGCAGTTGGGCCGCGGCCGCGGACGCCCTGTCCGCCGCGCGGGACGCGGCCAGCTTGGCCGTGAGCACGTGTTGGTTCAGCCAGTCGTCCTGGGTGTCCATGGCCCGCGCCGCCTGCTCGCACAGGAGCCGCGCCGCCTCGGTGTCGAGGACGGCGTCGCTGATGAGACCGCGGACGAGTTGCAGGTCGATCAGACGCCCGCCGAACTGCTTACGGCTGCTGGTGTGGCCGAGGATCGCGTCACAGCACGCCTCGGCGATCCCGAGGGAACCGTACGCGACGCAGAGGCGCCCCAACGTCAGCGCGCTGCCCGCGACGTGGGAGACGCCGAAGCCGGGACGGCCCACCATGCGGTCGGCGGGGACGCGGCAGCCCTCCAGGTGCAGGTCGGCCAGCATGGCGCTGCGGAAGCCACTGGTGGGGCGGCTGGGGACCACCGTGACGCCCGGGTCGTCCCGCTGGACGAGAAAGGCCACGCTGCGGTCGCCGTGCCTGGCGAAGACCAGGAAGCAGTCGGCCAGCTGACCGAAGGACAGCCAGCGCTTCGTGCCGTCCAGGCGCCACACGGTGCCCGCGTCCGCGCCTGCCGGGCCGCCGCCTTCCGGGGCCTCTTCCGGAGTCGCCGTCGTCCCGACGGCCTGCGCGTCGCTGCCCGCGCCGTCCTCGGTGAGGCCGAACGCCCCGATGAGTTCACCGGAGGCGAGGCGCGGCAGCAGCCGCTGCCGGGTGGCCTCCGACGCCCAGCGGCTCAGGCTCGCGCACACCATGCCGTGCACCGTCAGCAGGCTCTGCAGCGACGCCGAGGTACGGGCCACCGCCCGGCTCAGCTCGCCGTACCCCCGGTGGCCCAGTGGCCGCCCCCCGTACTCCGCGGGCACCATCGCGCCCAGCGCGCCGGACCGGACGAGCTCCGCGACGACGTGCGCGGGCACCGCCTTCGCCGCCTCGATCTCGTCGGCCAACGGCAGCAGCAGTCGCCCCAGCTCGGCCGCGGCCGGTGGCGGCTGGCTCATGCCTGCTTCTCCTGCACGAACCGCACGATGCTGTCCAGGGTGTCGAAGTTCTCGATCTCCAGGTCGTCGTCGTCGATGCCGACGCCGAACTCCTTCTCGAGGTGACTGACGAGCGCCACGGTCGCCAGCGAGCTGAGCACCCCGCCGGTGATCAGCTGGATGCCTTCCAGCTCGGCGGGGTCGTCCACGTACCGCGACAGGAAGTCGAGGACACGGGATCGGACGGCTGCGTCCTCGTAGACGGCGGTCACTGCAACATCACACTCCAACTCACACGATCACAACAGGGCGGTGGCGATGACGCTCAAGGCGTCACCGCCTTCCACGCCACTTCTTCTCAAGTCGGTTGATCTGGCTCTGGCTGAGGTTGACGAGGGAGAGGTCCGAGGGCGTCCGGCCGACCGCGTCGGGGCCGTCGGCGTGCGCGGCCAGTGCCTTGAGGTGGGCGACCCAGCCCTCGCTGAGCTGCTTCACATCCCCGGGCGTCAGCACATCACGCGGCCATGACCACGTCGCGGACAGCTCCGGGCCTGACGGGCCTTCCGTTGTCGCCGCGTTCACCATCAGCGCGTGCGTCAGACGCATCCGGGGGTCGAGGCCGCCCGTGGGCGTACGGCCGACCACCTGCTGCCAGTCGTCCTCGGGACGGGAACGGCCCAGGCCGACCCGACCGAAGTAGTTGAACGCCACCTGCGCGTCGGGAAGTGCGGAGAGCACCGGTGCGGTCTCCGGGTTGAGATGGCGCAGCAGGCCGTAGTCGATCCGCCGCTCCGACGCGGCACGCAGCTGTTCCTTGACCCGTTGCAGAACCCGCCCGGCGGCGGGTCCGCCGCGCCGGACCTCGCCCCAGGACACCCTGCCGGGATCGAGCCGCACGGGGGCCATGGCCGTGAACCAGCCCACCGTCCGTGACGTGTCGGCCCCCGGGAACAGGTCCTCCCGCCCGTGGCCTTCGACATCGACCAGGAGGGACGTCGCGCCAGCGGCCCCCGGCGCGGGAGAGGCACCCAGTAGGGGAGAAACGCCCGGCACACCGCGCGCGTTCCGCCACTGGGTCACCGCGAGCAGGAACGCGGTCACGAGTACGTCCTCGACTCCGGCGTGCAGCGTGGTGGGCACCCGCGTGAGCAGCGCCTCCGTCAACTCCACCGGAACCGTCGTACGCAGCGCGTCGAGCCGCGCCGCCGTGTCCTCGGACGCACCCGCCCGCCTATTGCCTAGGGGCGGTTCGGAGACGGACAGGGCATCGGTCCAGTACCGCAGGGAGTCGGTGGTACGCGGTTCACCCGCGAGCGCGTGGAGCTGCTCCGCCCAGCGCTTGAAGGAGGTGGGAACCGTCGCCAACTCCGGTGCGTGGCCGCGGAGTACGGCCGCCCCCGCCGCGGCGAGGTCGGGCAGGAGTATGCGCCAGGAGACGCCGTCCACCACTAGGTGATGGATCGTCAGGAGCAGTCGTCCCGGCTCCTTCGGCCCGTGGTCGAACCAGACGGCCTGGAGCATCACTCCGTCGCGCGGCGCCAGCCGCCCCTGTGCCTGCGCGGCATGTTCGGCGAGCAGCTGTTCACGCTCGGCCGCGGCCGCGTCGGCGCAGTCCACCCTCGCCAGGGCGGCATCGGCCGTGAGCGCCTGCGGGCTGCCCACCGGAGGGACCAGCAGGGCCCAGTCGCCCTGGTCGCCGTCCCGCGTCAGTCGGGCCCGCAGTATGTCGTGACGGTCGAGGAGGGACTGCAGGATCTCCACCAGCTGGTCGCGCCTCACACCTGCGGGGGCCTGGACCAGTCGCGCCTGGAAGAACTCCTCATACGTGTGCTCGGGCTCGACGAGCCACCGCATGATGGGGGTCAAGGGGATCGAGCCGGTTCCGTCGTCCGTTTCCGATTCCGACGGGCTTGCGCCGTCCGGCAACCTGCCTGTCGTGTGGGCGAGTTGCCGCGCCGTGTGGTGGCGGAAGACGTCACGTGGTGTCAGGTCGAGGCCGCGTTCGCGGGCGCGGCTGACCAGGACGATGGAGCTGATGCTGTCGCCGCCGAGGGCGAAGAACCCGTCGTCGACGCCGACACGGTCGGGGTCGAGACCGAGAACGTCCGCGAAGAGGTCGGTGAGCGCCTTCTCCTGCGGGGTGCTCGGGGCGCGGGTGCGGGTGGCCGGCGCGTAGTCGGGTGCGGGCAGTGCCTTGCGGTCCAGCTTTCCGTTCGGCATGAGGGGGAAGGCGTCGAGGGTGACGACGGCTGCGGGGACCATGTGGTCGGGCAGCCGGGCGGCGACGGCCTTCTTGACTTGGTCGACGTCGACGGCACCATCGGCCACGTCATCCTCGGCCACGACGTAGCCGACCAGGCGCCGGTCGCCGGGCCGGTCCTCACGGATGAGGGCAGCCGCACTCGCGACGCCGGGGCAGGCGGTCAACGCCGCTTCGACCTCGCCGAGTTCGATGCGGAAGCCGCGCAGCTTGACCTGGTCGTCGGTGCGTCCGAGGTAGCGCAGGGTGCCGTCGTTGTTCCAGGACGCGAGGTCCCCGGTACGGTACATACGCGACCCAGCAGGCCCATACGGATCAGCGACGAACCGCTCCGCCGTCAGCCCCGGCCGCTTCAGATAACCGCGGGCGACACCGGCCCCCGCAACGTACAACTCACCGGGCACCCCGGGCGGCACCGGAGACAACCCCTCATCCAGGACGTACGTCCGCACGTTGGCGATCGGGCGACCGATCGGCGGCACCACCGCACCCGACAACGGCTCACTCACGGTCGCGCACACCGTCGCCTCCGACGGCCCGTACGCGTTGAACATCCGCCGGCCCGCGGACCAGCGTCCGACCGTGTCGGGGTCGCAGGCCTCGCCCGCCACGATCAGCGTCAGCGCTGCCGGGACACGCGCCGCGTCCAGGACGCTCAGTGCGGACGGCGGCAGGGTGCAGTGGGTCACTCCTGCGTCCACCAGGACACGCGTCAGTGCCTCGCCGGGCATGAGCCGGTCCGGGTCCGCCAGTACGAGCGTGCCGCCCGTCAGCAGGGCGGTGAAGACCTCCGACGCGGCGGCGTCGAAGCTCGGCGACGCGAACTGCAGCACACGGCTGCCCGTACCGATCCCCCACTGCTCGCTCTGCGCGAGAGCGAGATTCACCAGGCCCGCGTGGTGGGCCACCACGCCCTTGGGGGTGCCGGTCGAGCCCGACGTATAGATGACGTACGCGGGGTGGCCGGGGTCCAGTGGCGTCAGGCGGTCGGTGTCGGTCGGGTCGGCGTCCTGCCGGGCGGTCAGCCGACTCTGGAGGGTGGGGTCGTCGAGGAAGACGGTGGGGGTGTCCTCGGTCCACAGCGCGCTGGTGGTGGTGTGGGTCAGGACGAGGGTGGGACGGGCGTCCTCCAGCATGAAGCGGATGCGGTCGACCGGGTAGGCCGTGTCGACGGGCAGGTAGGCGGCGCCCGTCTTGAGCACCGCGAGCAGGGCGGTGATCAGTTCCGGTGAGCGGGGCAGGGCGAGGGCGACGATGTGTTCGGGGCCCACACCCTGCTCGATCAGGAGGTGCGCCAGGCGGTTGGCGCGGGTGTTGAGGTCCTCGTACGTGAGGTGCTCACCGTGCCCGCCGTCGGCGATCAGCGCGGTGGCGTCCGGTGTGGCTTCGGCCTGCGCCTGGATCAGTTCGGGGACCGTGGCGCGAGGCACCGGCCTGGCGGTGTCGTTCCGCTCCTCCAGGATCCGGTGCCGCTCGTCGTCGGAGAGCAGCTCGATCGATCCCACGCGCCGCTCGGCGTCGACGGCGACGCTCTTGAGCACGCGGATGAGCCGCTCGGCCATGGTGGTGACCGTGCCGTGGTCGAACAGGTCGGTGCGGTACGAGATCACGCCGCTGATCCCGGCATGGCCGCCGTCGGCATCGCGCTGTTCGGCGAGGTTGACGGACAGGTCCATCCGGGCGGCTTCGACGCGGACGGCCTGGGGCGTGGCCGTCACGCCGACCAGGTCCGGTGTGGCACGGGGAGTGTTGTTGAAGGCCAGCATCACCTGGAAGAGGGGGTGATGGGCCAGGGAGCGCGTCGGGTTGAGCGCCTCGACCAGTCCCTCGAAGGGGATGTCCTGGTGGGAGTAGGCGCTCAGATTCGTTGCGCGGACCCGGTCGAGGAGTTCGGCGAAGGTGGGGTCGCCGGACAGGTCGGTGCGCAGCACGAGGGTGTTGACGAAGAAGCCGACCAGGTCGTCGAGTTCCTCCTCGCCCCGGCCCGCGACCGGCGTGCCCAGGGGAATGTCCGTGCCCGCGCCGAGGCGGTGCAGCAGCACGGCGAGGGCGGACTGCAGCACCATGAACACCGTCGTCTGCCGCGACCGCGCAAGACCGGCCAGCGCCCGGTGCACCTCGGCATCCACCCGCACCGGCACCGAGGCGCCCTCGTATCCGGCCTGTTCCGGATACGGATGATCGGTCGGCAGCTCAAGGCGCTCCGGCAGCCCGGCCAGAGCCTGCTTCCAGTAGGCCAGCTGGGTGCTCAGCACACTGTCCGGCTCGTTCGCGTCGCCGAGCAGCTTCTGCTGCCACAGGGTGTAGTCGGCGTACTGGACCGGCAACGGCACCCACGCCGGCGCCCGTCCCGCACACCGCGCGGCATAGGCCGCACTCAGGTCACGGGCCAAGGGGCCCATCGACAGGCCGTCGCCGGCGATGTGATGGAGCGCGAGGACCAGTACGTGTGCGTCGACAGCGTCGCTGACCGTGAACAGGGCGGCGCGCAGAGGCAGTTCGGTCGCGAGGTCAAAGGGGTGACTGGCCGCACGGTCCACGACGGCGGTCAGTTCCGCCTCGGTGACCGCTTCGGCCGTCACCGAGGGCTGCGCCTCGGCCGCCGGGCGGATGTCCTGGTACGGCTGGCCGCCCGTCTCAGGGAAGACCGTGCGCAATGCCTCGTGGCGCGCGACCACGTCGCCCAGCGCGGCGCGCAGGGCATCGACGTCCAGGGTGCCGGACAAGCGCAGAACCACCGGCACGTTGTAGGTCGCGCTGGGTCCCTCCAGCCGGTTCAGAAACCACAACCGGCGCTGTGCGAACGACAATGGCATGTGTCGCGGACGGGGGGCGGGCGTCAGGGCCGGGCGGACGACCGGGTTACTCGTCGCCTCCACCACACGCGCCAGCGCGGCGACGGTCGGGGCCGCGAACAGGTCGCGGATGACCAGGTCGACCCCGAGCGCGGCCCGTATGCGGCCGATGAGGCGCATGACGAGCAGGGAGTGCCCGCCCAGGTCGAAGAAGCTCTCCTCCACACCGACCTGACCGACGCCGAGGACGTCCGCGAAGAGCGCCGCCAGGATCTCCTCGCGCACATCGCGCGGGGCCCGGGAGAGACCCGCCGTACCGCTGTAGTCGGGCGCGGGCAGCGCCTTGCGGTCCAGCTTCCTGTTCGGGGTGAGGGGAAGTTCGTCGAGGGTGACGACGGCCGCGGGGACCATGTGATCGGGCAGCCGCGCGGCGACGGTCTTCTTCACCCGGCTCACGTCGACGCCACCGTCGGCCACGATGTAGCCGATCAGGCGCCGGTCGCCGGGCCGGTCCTCACGGATGACGGCAGCGGCGGCCCGTACCCCTGGGCAGGCCGCCAACGCGGCCTCGATCTCGCCCAGTTCGATGCGGAAGCCACGCAGTTTGACCTGGTCGTCGACGCGGCCCAGGAAGCGCAGGGTGCCGTCGTCGTTCCAGGACGTCAGGTCGCCCGTGCGGTACATACGTGACCCAGGAGGACCGTACGGGTCGGCGACGAACCGTCCGGCGGTCAGTCCTGGCCGGTTCAGGTAGCCACGTGTGACACCGGCGCCCGCCACGTACAACTCACCGGGCACGCCCGGCGGAACCGGGGACAGCCCGCCGTCCAGTACATACGTGTGCACATTGCCGATCGGGCGGCCGATCGGCGGCACCGCGGCCCCGGACAAGGAGTCGCTGACGGTCGCGCACACCGTGGCTTCCGACGGCCCGTACGCGTTGAACATCCGCCGTCCGACGGACCAGCGTCCGACCGTGTCGGGGTCGCAGGCCTCGCCCGCCACGATCAGCGTCATCGCTGCCGGAACGCTCGCCGTGTCCATCACGCTCAGCGCGGACGGCGGGAGGGTGCAGTGGGTCACTCCGGCGTTCACCAGGACATGCGTCAGGGCGTCACCGGGAGCCAGTTCTTCCGGGGAGGCCAGGACGAGCGCCCCGCCCTGCAGAAGGGTTCGGAAGATCTCCGACGTGGCGGCGTCGAAGCTCGGCGACGCGAACTGCAGCACGCGGGTCCCCGGGCCGATCTCGTAGTGCCCTCGCAGGGCGAAAGCGAGATTCACCACGCCCGCGTGGTGGGCCACCACACCCTTGGGGGTGCCGGTCGAGCCCGACGTGTAGATGACGTACGCGGGATGTTCCGGCACCGACGGGCCCAGCCGGTCCGCGTCCGTCAGATCAGCCGTCGACAAGCTCGCGAGGCGGCCTTCGACCACCGGATCGCTCAGAGAGATGACGGCGCATTCACCGGAAATGCCGGGAAGCGTGGAGGCGGAGTCGACCAGCATCACGCTCGGGCGGGAGTCCTCCACCATGAAGCGGACTCGCTCCACCGGGTACTCCACGTCCACCGGCAAGTAGGCCGCACCCGCCTTGAGCACGGCCCATACGGCCACGATCATCTCCGGCGACCGTGGCAGCGCCAGCGCCACCAACTGCTCGGGGCCGACGCCTCGTTCCACCAGCAACCGCGCGAGCTGATTCGCGCGGGCGTTCAACTCGCCGTACGAATAGACCGTGCTGCCGTCCGCGGCCACCAGCGCCGCGGCATCCGGTGCCTGAGCGGCCCACGTCTCGAACAGGGCAGGCGCGGTCCCCTCCGGCACCTCCACCGCCGGACCACTGCCCCACACGTCCAGCACGCGCTCACGCTCATCGGCACTGAGCAGGCTGACCGAACCGATCGGCCGGTCCGGGAGCGCTGCCGCCAGCCGCTCCAGGAAGAGCAGGAAACGCTCGACGTGGGCGTCCATTTCCGCCCGGCTGTACATACGGTCGTTCGCGTCGAAGTACGCCTCGATCGGGCCTTCGTGCTCCCCTTCGTAGAAGGCGAAGGAGAAGTCCTCTGTGTAACGCTGCGAGAGGCTGCTTGCCTTTACCGGATGACCGTCGAAGCGTATGTCGTAGTCGAATGCCATGACATTGACCACGGGCCCGTAGGGAAGGCTCTCCCCGGCCATACGAATGCGTTCGCGACGCAGATCTTCCATACGGAACCGGCTGTGCCGCGAAGCCCGGGTCGTCTGGGCCCAGACTTTCCTGGCCAGCTTCTTCAATGACATTTCCGGACGCACCGTGATGTGCAGCGGAACGACGTTGACCGTCATTCCCGGCGTATTGCGCTCGACCTCGTCCAGGCGCCCGGACAGCGGAAGTCCGACGGATATGGTGCTCTCTCCGGTGGCCCTGCTGACGTATGCGGCGGTCGCCGTCACCGCCAATACCGAGAGGCTGACACCGAGTCGCGCGGCGGCGGAACGCAACTGATCCGAAAGGCCCGCGCCGAGCGTGGTCCGCCTACGGAGAATGTTCTCGGGCCTGCGGTGCGGGCGGCTGGAGAGCCTTACCGGGTCGGGGGCGTCCTCAAGGCGCTTGAGCCAGTACCGGCGGTCGGCTTCGTACTCTTCCGAACCCCGATAGGACACCTCGCGTTCCAGCAGATCGCGGAACGGAGGGAGCGGGGTCCCGCTGTCCTGGCGGCCCGCCACCCTGTCCGAATACAGCTGGGCGGTGCGCCGAGTGATCAGCGCGGAACTCCAGGCGTCCATGATGACGTGGTGGTAACGGCTGTACAGAATATGGAGGTTCGGGCCGACGGTGAGCAGCGCGGGCGCGTACAACGGCCCTTGCGTGAGGTCGAACGCGGTTTCGACATCCGTCGTCACCCACGCTTCGGCCGCCGCGCCCGGATCCTTCCACCCGGTGAAATCAAGCCGTCGCACCGCCACTTGTTCGGCGCGGCCGGGAACCTGAACCGGGCCGTCCGGACCCTGCGCAATGGCAAGACGCAGCGATTCCGCTTCCGCGAGGGCAGCCTGATAAGACTTTTCGAGAACTTCCGGGTCGATCGGCCCGTGGATTTCGACGCGCTCACCGACGTTGTAGACCGAGGAGATGGGCCCAAGGGAAGCGGCAAACCACACCCCTGACTGGGCAGCAGTTAGGGGCCATTGTTCATCGACCGGACCAGACACCCAAGCCCCCCACAGCTACGTGATCCATCCCGGCACTCGCCGGGCGTCCACATAATCACACATCATGTCGGCCAACCCATGGTCGAATTGATTGCCCCGCCGTCCGGCGCACCCCCTCGGGCAGCTTTGAGCGGGACACCCCGCGCCGTGGGTTAAGATCCCGGTCAGTACAGAAATCCAAGCCCTGCCTGCACCGCAAGGCTTTGTGACGGGCGTCACATGTACAGCTCGCAGCGACGGTTGTAGTGTCCCTTCAACTCATGGCTGCGTTACGGGGGTAGCGCTTTGGATGCAGGAGGGGGCCGTGGAGAGATTCCTCGGAGGGGCACCGCGGACACGTCTGGCCTATCGGCGAGCTATTCCCTGGCGACTCGGGTGAACAAGCCGAGCTGACGTCCTTTCCCAACTTCTTGGGCCACACCGACGACACGTGCCGTTTCCCTTTTGTGCGCGTCTCCTTTGTGCGCGACTGCCCAAGATATTCATGACCGGTGTGCGCGGCACACCGACGCCTGGCTCCCCCGCCTCTCGATCCGGCGCGGGAGACGGCGGGCGGACAGCCGCAGCCCGGTCCCGGTTCCGGTGAAGTGGTCGCGCGCACTGTCAATGGGCTACCTCAACACGTTGCAGTGCCTGGTACGGAGAGTGGATCAACCTTGTCGCATGAGCTTGAGGACATCTGGCCGCTGTCTCCGCTGCAGGAGGGGCTGGTCTACCACGCCCTTGCCGACCGCGAGGGACCGGATGCCTATGTCGTGCAGCTGATCCTGGACTTCGAGGGTCCCCTGGATGCCGAAGCCATGCGCACGGCCGGCCAGGCCCTGCTCGACCGGCACGCGAACCTGCGCGCCGCGTTCTGGGTGGACGACCTCGACGAGCCGGTCCAAGTCGTCGCGCGCGACGTCGAGTTGCCGTGGACAGAGGTCGACCTCACTCATCTGTCGCCCGCGGAGGCCGAGGCCGAACTGCGGTCGTTCGCCGACGCAGAGCGGGCCCGCCGCTTCGAACTCGACCGCCCGCCGCTGCTGCGCATGGCGCTCCTCAGGCACGCCGGTGGCGCGGGCGTGGCCGCGGCCGGCCGCAGCCGAGTGGTCATCACCCAGCATCATGTGCTCGTCGACGGCTGGTCGTCGTCCCTGATGGTGCGTGAACTCCTTGCCCTGTACGACGCCAAGGGCGACGACAGCGCTCTCCCTCCCGTCACGCCCTACCGGGAGTACCTGGTCTGGCTCTCCGAGCAGGACCGCGACGGCGCCCGCGAAGCCTGGACCACGGCGTTGGCCGGCGCTGAGCCGACCTTTATCGCAACTCCGGCCGTGGACACCGTTCCTGAAAGTGCGACAGCGGCCTTCCCGGAAAGCTTTGTTGCACACCTCCCCCAGCCGACCACGGCCTCGCTTCAAGCCCAGGCCCGTCGCCTGGGCGTCACGCTGAGCACGCTCGTCCAGTGCGCGTGGGGTGTGCTCCTCGGCCGGATGACCGGTCAGGACGACGTGGTCTTCGGTGCCGTGGTGTCGGGGCGTTCTCCCGAGATTCCGGGTATCGAGGGCATGATCGGTCTGTTCATCAACACGGTGCCGGTCCGGGTGCGGTTGAATTCCGAGGACACGTGGGCCGATCTGGCCACACGTGTGCAGGACGAGCAGGGTGCGCTGCTGCCGCACCAGCACCTGTCCCTGACGGACGTTCAGCGGGCCGCCAGTCTCGGCGACGCGTTCGACACGGTCATGGCCGTGGAGAACTTCCCCGCCGACCGCGACGCCTCCGCCAACCGCAGCAGCTCCCACCTCACGGCCACGGCCACGCAAGGTCGCGATGCCACCCACTATCCGTTGAGCCTTGCCGTGTCTCCTGGCGACGTACTCCGGCTGCGGCTGGACTTCCGCGCCGACCGCTTCGACCAGCAGGCGGTCAGCGTCATTGCCGACCGCCTTGTGCGGATCCTCACGGCGGTGGCTGAGGATGCGGGGCGGCGGGTCGGTGCGGTGGAGCTGCTCTCCGCTGGTGAGCGTGAGCGGGTGGTGGGTGAGTGGGGTGCCGGTCCGGCGGTAGAGGTGCTTGCGGAAACGGCCCCGGCTCTGTTCGCGGCGCGGGTCGCGCAGGCTCCGGATGCGGCGGCGGTGCTGGCTGCGGATGGCAACACCGTTTACTCGTACGGTGAGTTGGATGCGCGTGCGGATCGGCTGGCGCGGTTGCTGATGGACCGTGGGGTGGGGCCGGAGCAGGTGGTGGCGCTGGCGCTGCCGCGGTCGCCGGAGCTGGTGGTCGCCGTTCTTGCGGTGTGGAAGGCGGGGGCGGCGTATCTGCCCATCGACACCGCGTATCCGGTGGACCGGATCCGCTTCATGGTCGAGGATGCCCGCCCGGCACTGGTCGTGACGGACACGACGAGCATGCATCTGTGGACGCAGGACACGCCTGTTGTGCGGCTCGATGAGCCTGCCGTACAGGCGCAGTTGGCGGCTTCTGCCCCGGCCGGTCCGGTCGCGGCCGAGCTGGTCGCGGCCGAGCTGGTCGCGGCCGAGCTGGTCGCGGCCGAGCATCCTGCCTATGTCATCTACACCTCCGGCTCGACCGGGGTGCCCAAGGGTGTCGTGGTCACGCACGCGGGCCTGGTGAGCCTCGTGGCGTCCTCGGCCCCTGACCTCGGTGTGGGTCCGGGCAGCCGGGTGCTGCAGTTCGCCTCACCCAGCTTCGACGCGGCCACCTGGGACTGGAGCCTGGCGCTGCTCTCCGGTGCCGCACTCGTGGTCGCCGACGCACACGAGCTCGTTCCCGGCCCCGCGCTCACACGTGTCCTCTCCGACGCGGGCGTAACGTACTGCATGGTGCCCCCCTCCGCCCTGGGTGTGCTGGACACGGCACACATCCCGCCGTCGATGACGGTCGTCGTGGGCGGCGAGGCCTGCGGGCCAGACACCGCCGGACGCTGGTCCGTGGGCCGGACGATGGTCAACGCCTACGGGCCGACCGAAGCCACCGTGTGCGCCACCCTCAGCGACCCCCTCTCGGGGCCGGAAATCCCACCCATCGGCCGCCCCATCGGCAACGTGCGTACCTATGTGCTGGACGGCACGCTGTCTCCCGTCCCGCCCGGCGTCCCTGGTGAGTTGTACGTGGCGGGCGCGGGTGTCGCCCGTGGCTACCTCAACCGGGCCGGTCTGACCGCCGAACGGTTCATCGCCGACCCCTACGGGCCCCCCGGGTCGCGCATGTACCGCACCGGCGACCTCGCGTCCTGGAACAACGACGGCACCCTGCGCTACCTCGGACGCACCGACGACCAGGTCAAACTGCGCGGCTACCGCATCGAACTCGGCGAGATCGAAGCCGCATTGACCGCCTGCCCCGGCATGGCGAGTGCGGCCGCCCTCATCCGCGAGGACCGGCCCGGCGACCGACGCCTGATCGGCTACGTCGTGAGCGAAGCCGGAAGCGACGCCGAACCGGCCACCGTGCGCGCCCAGGTAGCCAACCGCCTGCCCGACCACATGGTCCCGTCCGCCGTCATGGTCCTGGACGCGCTGCCGCTGATGCCGAACGGAAAGCTGGACCGCAAGGCACTGCCCGCACCCGACTACGCCGCTACGGCAACGTCATCCCGGGCCCCGCGCGACGCACGCGAGGAGCTCCTGGCCGGACTCTTCACCGAAGTCCTCGGCCTGGACCACATCGGCCTCGACGACAGCTTCTTCGACCTCGGCGGACACTCCCTGCTCGCCATGCGCCTCATCGGCCGCATCCGAGCCGTACTCGGAGCGGACCTGGCCATCCGCGACCTGTTCACCGCCCCGACCGTCGCCACCCTGGCAGCCACGGTCCACGCCACGACAAACCCGGCCGCCCGACCCGCCCTCACACCCGCCACACGCCCCGAACAAACACCACTCTCGTTCGCGCAACGCCGACTGTGGTTCCTGCACCGCTACGAAGGACCCAGCGCCACCTACAACGTACCGATCGTGCTGCGCCTGACCGGCACCCTGAACACCAAGGCATTGCTGACCGCGCTGAACGACGTGGTCGCACGCCACGAGGCCCTGCGCACCGTCTTCCCCGACAACGACGGCCAGCCCTACCAGGACATCCGCCCGGCCACCGAAGCACAGCCCGAGATCACGGCCGAAACACTCACCGAAGCGGAACTGACCGACGCGATCGACCGCACCGTCCGCCACCCCTTCGACCTCGCGGCCGAACTCCCCCTGCGCGGAGCCCTGTTCACCCTCAGCGACACCACCGACGAGCACGTACTCGTCCTGGTCATCCACCACATCGCCGGTGACGGCTGGTCGATGGGACCTCTCGCCCGCGACCTGGGCACCGCCTACACCGCGCGCTGCGCGGGCAGCTCTCCGACGTGGCAGCCCTTGCCCGTGCAGTACGCCGACTACACCCTCTGGCAGCACGAACTCCTCGGCGACGAGAACGATCCCGACAGCCTGCTCTCCACTCAGCTCGCGCACTGGAGAGACGCGCTCGCCGGGCTCCCCGACCGCATCGAACTGCCCACCGACCTCGCCGAGCGGGCGTCGGGCGACCGGCGGGGAGAAGTGGCGGAGCTGTCCCTGACGGCGGAGCTGCACGCGGAACTCGTCCGGGTCGCGAAGGGCCACCGCAGCACCGTGTTCATGGTGCTGCAGTCCGCTCTGAGCGTGCTTCTGCACCGCCTCGGCGCCGGAACGGACATTCCGATCGGCACGCCGACGGCAGGCCGGGCCCAGCAGGAGCTCGACACCCTCATCGGCAACTTCGTCAACACACTGGTGCTGCGCACCGACCTGTCCGGCGATCCCACCTTCGCCGAACTCCTCGACCGCGTCCGCGAGAGCGACCTCAACGCCTACGCCCACCAGGACGTCCCCTTCGAAAGCCTGGTGGAGGCACTCAACCCCACCCGGTCCACGGACCACCAGCCGCTGTACCAGGTGATGCTCACGCTGCAGAACCACGAGGCGCAGCAGCTCGACATCCCCGGGCTGAGTCTCACGGCCTCGTCCTGGAACACGCAGGCCGCGCGCCGGGACCTGACCCTGACGCTGCGGGAGCGGTTCGGTCCTGACGGTGTGCCGCAGGGGATCGACGGGGCCCTGCAGTTCGACGCGTCCCGGTTCTCCCGGGAGCGCGTCGAGGCCATCGGCCGCTGGTTCCGGCAGACCCTCGCGAGCCTTCTCGACGATCCCGAGCAGCGCGTGGGATCGGTGGACCTGCTGTCGGCCACGGAGCAGGAGGAGATGCTCCGGGCGTGGAACGACACCGCCGTGCCCACCCGGCCCGGCACGCTCCCCGAGCTGTTCCAGGCGCAGGCCGAGGCCACGCCGGATGCCGTCGCCCTGATCGCCGACGGCACCCACCTCACCTATGACCAGCTCAACACCCGCGCCAACCGTCTGGCCCGGCTACTGAGGGAACACGGCGTCGGCCCCGAACACATCGTCGCCCTCGCCCTGCCCCGCTCACCGGAACTGATCACCGCACTCCTCGCCGTACTCAAGACCGGCGCCGCCTACCTGCCCATCGATACGACCTACCCGGTCGACCGCATCCGCTTCATGCTGAAGGACGCCCGCCCCACCCTCGTCCTGACCCACACCACCACCAGCGCGCTGTGGACCGAGGACACCCCCACCGTCCTCCTCGACGACCCCGCCCTCCAGGCGCAGACGGCAGCGCTCGACTCCACCGACCCGGCCACCACAGCCGACCCCGCCCACCCCGCGTACGTCATCTACACCTCGGGGTCCACGGGAACCCCCAAGGGCGTCATCGTGCCGCACGCGGCGGTGGTCGACTATCTGCGCGACACGAGCCGTCGTTACCCGGGGGCCCAGGGTGTGGCACTGCTGCACACGTCGCTCTCCTTCGACCTCTCGATCACCGCGCTCTTCACGCCGCTCGTCTCTGGCGGCCGCGTGGTGCTCGCGGAGCTGCGGGACGATCTCGCGGACGACGCGGAGATGCGTGCGCTCGGCTGCGACTTCCTCAAGGCCACGCCCAGCCACCTGGCGCTGCTCGAAGGCCTCCCGGAAGAAGTCTCCCCGCGCAAGGAGCTGCTGCTCGGCGGCGAGGCGCTGCTCGGCGAGGCCCTGCGCACGTGGCGCGACCGGCACCCGGACGTGACGGTCATGAACGTGTACGGGCCGACCGAGGCCTCGGTGAACTGCACCGAGTTCAGGATCGAGCCCGGCGACGAGCTGCCGGACGGGCCGGTCCCGATCGGCCGCCCGATGGCCAACACCCAGGTGTACGTCCTGGACGCGGGCCTGCGTCCGGTGCCGCCCGGCGTGCCCGGCGAGCTGTACGTGGCGGGCGAGTGCCTGGCGCGGGGCTACCTGCGGCGGCCCGGGCTGACCGGGCAGCGCTTCGTCGCCGATCCGTACGGGCCCGCGGGATCCCGGATGTACCGCACCGGCGACCTCGCGCGCTGGAACGGCGACGGCACCCTCGTCTTCCTCGGCCGCGCCGACGACCAGGTCAAGCTGCGCGGCTACCGCATCGAACTGGGCGAGATCGAGGCCGAGTTGACCCGCTGCGCGCACGTCGCGCGGGCCGCCGTGGTGGTGCGCGAGGAGCAGGAAGGGGACCGGCGCCTCGTCGGCTACGTCGTCCCGGAGACCGACGCGAGCGTCGACCCCGCCGAGGTGCGGGACCGCCTCGCGGAGCGGCTGCCGGAGTACATGGTCCCGGCCGCGGTCGTCGTCCTCGACGCTCTGCCGCTGACCGCTCACGGGAAGCTGGACCGCAAGGCGCTGCCCGACCCCGACTACACCGCCGCCGGTGGCACCGAAGGGCGGCCGGGCAGGCCCGCGCGCAGCCCGCACGAGGAGATCCTCACCGCCCTGTTCGCCGAGGTGCTCGGCGTCGACCCCGAGCGCATCGGTGTCGACGACAGCTTCTTCGACCTCGGCGGGCACTCCCTGCTGGCCGCCCGCGTGATCGGCCGTATCCGCAGGGCCATGGGCGCGCAGCTCGGCATCAAGGCGTTCTTCGACGCTCCGACGGTCGCGGGCCTGACCCGGCAGCTCGCGGGCAGCACCGAGGCGCGCCCGCCGATCGTGCCCGTGGCGCGCCCGCAGCGGATGCCGCTGTCGTTCGCGCAGCGCCGACTGTGGTTCCTGCACCGGTTCGAGGGGCCCAGCGCGACCTACAACGGCGCCGCCGTGCTCCGTATCTCCGGCGCCCTGGACGCGGAGGTGCTGCGGGACGCGCTCGGTGATGTCGTGGCGCGCCACGAGGCTCTGCGCACGGTCTTCCCGGAGACGGACGGCCAGCCCTGCCAGGACATCCGCCCGGCCGCGGAGGCGCGTCCGGTGGTGGACGTCGAGTCGGTCACCGAGGCGGAACTGGCCGGTGCGGTGGACCGCGCGGTGCGCCATCCCTTCGACATCACGGCCGAACTGCCCCTCCGTGCGGCCCTGTTCACCGTCGACGGCCTTGTCGACGAGCACGTGCTCGTCCTGGTCATCCACCACATCGCCGGTGACGGCTGGTCGATGGGGCCGCTGTCCCGCGACCTGAGCGCGGCCTATGCGGCCCGTCGCGCCGGCCGGGCTCCGGCATGGACGCCGTTGCCGGTGCAGTACGCGGACTACACCCTGTGGCAGCGTGCTCTCCTCGGCGACGAGAGCAACCCGAAGAGCCTTTTCACCGCGCAGGTCGGCTACTGGCGTGATGCGCTGGCCGGGTTGCCGGAACGCATCGACCTGCCCACCGACTTCCCGTATCCCGAGCAGGCGGGGTCCGAGGGCGGCGTCGTCCCGGTGCGGATCGATGCCGAACTGCACCAGGCTCTGGCCGGCCTCGCGCGGTCGCGGCAGACGACGGTGTTCATGGTGCTCCAGGCCGCGTTGAGCGTGCTCCTGCACCGGCTCGGCGCGGGCACGGACATCCCCATCGGGACCCCGGTCGCCGGTCGTGGCGAGGAGGAACTCGACGACCTCGTCGGCTTTTTCGTGAACACGCTGGTGCTGCGCACCGACCTCTCCGGCGACCCGACGTTCGAGGAACTGCTCGACCGCGTCCGCGAGAGCGACCTCAACGCCTACGCCCACCAGGACGTCCCCTTCGAGGGCCTGGTCGAGGCCCTGAACCCGACGCGGTCCCTGGCCCACCACCCGCTCTTCCAGGTGATGCTCGCCCTCAACAACAACCCGCGGGGCGAGCTGACCTTCGCCGGGGTGAAGGCGACCCCGCAGGAGGCGCGCATCAGGGCCGCGCGCATGGACCTGACGCTGCACCTGGCCGAGCGGCAGGGCGGGGGCGGATCGCCGGACGGCATCCACGGGTCGGTCGCGTACCGCACGGATCTGTTCGAGCAGGCCACCGTGACCGCGCTGGTGGAGCGGCTGCTGCGGGTGCTGCGCGTCGTCACCGCCGACCCCGGTCAGCGCGTCGGCACCGTCGATGTGCTGTCCGAGGGCGAGCGGCACCGGGTGCTCGAGGAGTGGAACGACACGGCCGCTCCCCTTCCGTCGGTCACGCTCCCGGAGCTGTTCCAGGCGCAGGTAGAGGCCACGCCGGATGCCGTCGCCCTGATCGCCGACGGCGTCCGCGTCTCGTACGCGGACCTCGACGCCCGCGCCAACCGTCTGGCCCGGCTGTTGACGGAACGGGGTGTCGGCGCCGAACACATCGTCGCCCTCGCCCTGCCCCGCTCGCCGGAACTGGTCACCGCCCTGCTCGCGGTGCTCAAGGCGGGGGCCGCCTACCTGCCCATCGACACGGCCTACCCGGTCGACCGCATCCGCCACATGCTGGAGGACGCCTGCCCCACCCTCGTCCTCACCGACACCACCACCACCGGCCTCTGGCCCCACGGCACCCCCACCGTCCTCCTCGACGACCCCGCCCCCCAGGCGCAGACGGCAGCGCTCGACACCACAAGGCCGGTCACCACACCCGACCCCGCCCACCCCGCCTACGTCATCTACACCTCAGGCTCCACCGGCACCCCCAAGGGCGTCACCGTCCCGCACTCCGGAGTCGTGAACCGGCTGCGGTGGATGCAGTCCGAGTACGGGCTCGGGGCCGACGACCGGGTGCTGCAGAAGACACCGGCCGGATTCGACGTGTCCGTATGGGAGTTCTTCTGGCCGCTGCTGCAGGGCGCGGCCCTGGTCCTGGCGAAGCCCGACGGTCACAACGACGCCCGCTACCTGGCCGGACTCGTGGAGAGCGAGAGCGTCACCACGGCGCACTTCGTGCCGTCGATGCTGGACGCGTTCCTGAACGAACCGTCGGCCGGGCGTTGCGTGTCCCTGCGGCGGCTCTTCAGCAGTGGTGAGGCGCTGCCCGCCCATCTGGTGACGCGCTGCCACTCCGTACTGCCCGCCGCGCGGCTCCACAACCTGTACGGGCCGACGGAGGCGACGGTCGACGTCACGTACCACCCGTGCGCCGCGGACAGCGATCCCAGGGTCGCTCCGCCCATCGGCCGTCCGATCGCGAACACGCGGGTGTACGTGCTGGACGCCGCGCTGCGTCCGGTCGCGCCGGGTGTCGCCGGGGAGCTGTACCTCGCGGGGGCGGGCCTCGCGCGGGGCTATCTGAACCGGCCGGGGCTGACGGCGGAGCGGTTCGTCGCCGATCCGTACGGGGGCGCGGGGTCGCGTATGTACCGCACGGGTGACGTGGCGGCCTGGAACCACGACGGTGCCTTGCGGTACCTGGGCCGCACGGACGATCAGGTCAAGCTGCGCGGCTTCCGTATCGAACTCGGCGAGGTCGAGGCCGCGTTGGCGGCCTGCCCCGGGGTGGCGAGTGCGGCCGCTCTCATCCGTGAGGACCGGCCCGGCGACCGGCGACTGGTCGGCTACGTAGTGGCCGATGGTGCCGTGGCCGATGGTGCCGTGGCCGACGGTGCCGCGGCCGGTGACGCCGTGGCCGGTGACGCCGCCGTCGACGTCGGCCAGGTGAAGAAGGCTGTCGCCGCGCGGCTGCCCGACCACATGGTCCCCGCGGCCGTCGTCACCCTCGACGCGCTCCCCCTCACGCCGAACGGAAAGCTGGACCGCAAGGCGCTGCCCGCACCCGACTACAGCGGTACGACGGCGTCGTCCCGGACTCCGCGCGACAACCGCGAAGAGGTGCTCGCCGTGCTCTTCGCCGAGGTCCTCGGCCTGGAGTCGGTCGGCATCGACGACAACTTCTTCGACCTCGGCGGACACTCGCTGCTCGCCACACGCCTCATCGGCCGCATCCGCACCGCCCTCGGCGCGGAGGTCGACCTGCGGACGGTCTTCACCAAGCCGACGGTGGCGGAACTGGCCGAGAACCTGGAGAACCCGGGCAGGCCGAGCCCCAAGCCCAGGCCCAAGCTGCGGCCGCGCTCGCGCGGGACGACGTGAGCACGGCCCGGCCGGCGGCCTGAAGCAGAGCCAGCCGGAACCGGGCCGGGAACCGGCACAGGAACCGGAACAGGCGGAGCCCCGGACAGCGGGACATCCGCAGCCGAAGGACACAGGGAACAGAGGAGAAGTGGCGTGAGCGAGCAGAGCGACTGGACGCCCCATGTGGTGACGCCGGACACGGCGGGGGTGGCGGCGAGCCATGAGGGCCTGCTGGCGGCGATCGGCGACACGGCGAGGACGGCCGAGCTGCTCCTCGCGAAGAAGGCCCTGGTCTTCCGTGGCTTCGGCACGTCCCAGGAGCAGGTCGACTCGGCGCTCGACCTCCTTCTGCCCAACCGCCTGGCCTACGTGCACGGCAACTCGCCCCGCACCAAGGTGGGCAGCAACGTGTACACCTCGACGGAGTACCCGTCCGAGTTCACCATCTCCATGCACAACGAGCTGTCCTACGCCCGCCGTTGGCCGTCCCGGCTCGCCTTCTACTGCGAGCGGCAGCCGGCCACCGGAGGCGCGACGCCGGTGGTCGACGGCACGGTGTGGCTCAGCTCCCTCGACGAGGACGTCAGGGCCGCCTTCAGCAAGGGCATCCGCTACACGCAGAACCTGCAGAGCGGGGCGGGCTTCGGCAAGAGCTGGCAGGACACGTTCGAGACCTCCGACAAGGACGAGGTCGAGGGGCTCCTCGCGGACGCCGACGTCACCTGGGAGTGGAAGGCGGACGGCGGCCTCCGCGTCACGCAGCTGCGCCCGGCCACCGTGCGGCACCCGGTCACGGGCGAGGAGGTCTGGTTCAACCAGTTCGATCAGTGGCACCTCGCCGGCCTCGACGCCGACACCGCGACGATGCTCTCCGAGCTGATGCCGGAGGACGAGCTGCCGCAGTCGGTGACGTTCGCCGACGGCACGCCCATTCCCGACGAGTACGTGGCGCACGTACGTGACAACGGCCTGGCCGCCGCCGTGGACGTGGACTGGCGCGACGGCGATCTGCTGCTGATCGACAACGTGGCCGTGGCGCACGGCCGCCGCCCGTACACCGGGCCGCGCCGCGTCCTGGTGGCCATGTCCGGGTGACCTGAACCTTTCCGGATGACCTGAACCATCCGGATCCACATCGCGCGGGACAGACCGGCGCTAGAGCTGCTGCTGAGACACGAGGGGAACGCAAGAAGACATGGTGCCGTTGTCGTTTGCGCAGCGTCGGTTGTGGTTCCTGTACCGGTTCGAGGGGCCCAGCGCGACCTACAACGTGCCGGTCGTGCTGCGTCTGTCCGGGGCCCTGGACGTCGATGCCCTGTGTGCCGCGCTGGGCGATGTGGTGGTGCGCCACGAGGCCCTGCGCACGGTCTTCCCGGAGTCGGACGGGCAGCCCTACCAGGACATCCGTCCGGTCACCGAGGCGCGGCCGGTGGTGGACGTCGAGTCGGTCACCGAGGCGGAACTGGCCGGTGCGGTGGACCGCGCGGTGAGCCATCCCTTCGACCTGGCGACCGAACTGCCGCTTCGTGCCGGGCTGTTCACTGTGGAGGACGCTGTCGACGAGCACGTACTCGTCCTGGTCATCCACCACATCGCCGGTGACGGCTGGTCGATGGGACCACTGCTCCGCGACCTCAGCACCGCCTACACCGCCCGCCGTGCAGGCGGGCCGCCCACGTGGGAGCCGCTGCCGGTCCAGTACGCCGACTACACCCTCTGGCAGCACGAACTCCTCGGCGACACGGACGACCCCGACAGCCTGCTCACCACCCA
>NZ_JBHVZA010000016.1:0-209089 GCF_042880275.1 Streptomyces sp. NPDC058308 | reverse complement strand
CCTGCGCGATCTGGCACAACCGCACCATCGGCGCACCCATCACCCGCTCACTGATCGCCTACGACCACTGAGCCACATCGGAACTACTCATCTAGCCCACCCAGCTCCGCAACAGCGCCTCACGCTCCCCGGCCCGAGGCGTCCCGCCCTCCCGTGAACGGCCCCACTCCGACATCGCCGCGAGCGTCGTCGCCATCGTGGCGGCGCCCTCCGTGAGGCGGGACAGGAGTACGCGGGAGAGGTCGACCTCTGCCTGGGGGTAGCCGACGGCCGCGGCGACGTAGGCCGCCAACTCGTGGTCACCGTCCCTCGATGCCACGCCTACCGTCATCATCCCGGCAGCCTCGTCCACCCGGCCGTGACTCACGGGCAGGACCATTTCCTTGACCGTTCCCAGAGCCAGGTCCTTGACCACGCCGACCGTCCGCATCAAGGACTTCACGGGGACGTCCGTGACGCTCAAGGCGTTCACGTCCTCCCACAGCCAGAGCGCGGACTGCCCGTCGCCGAGGCCGACCACGCCCTCGGGGGTCAGACGCACCCCGGGAGCCAGACCTGACGGCTTCGCGCCCACGTACACGTCGCCCTCGGCGATCCAGAACAGGCCGATCATGGCCATGAGTTACTCACTTCTCCCGACACGTACATGGACGCGGGCGATCGGACTGCCGCCCCTAGGGTCCTAGCGGTCCCGCCCGTCCCGCCCCTGCAGGGCGCGGCCCACCATCGGGTGGGTGCGGACCAGTTCGCCCAGCGTCGTCGAACCGCGCGTGATCTTCGCGAAGGCGTTCCACGCGGGGCGGAAGCCCGTGATCGCCGTGTGCAGCACGCCGGGGCGGCGCTCGAAGGCCTTGAGCAGGCGCCGGCCGACGCTCATCTCCACGCCGAGCCCGGCCTTGATCGCGAAGGCGTAGTTCAGGGCCTGGCGGCGGGCGTCCACCGCGTCGTGCGCCTCGGCGATCCGCACCGCCCACTCCCCCGCGAGCCGGCCGGAGCGCAGCGCGAAGGAGATGCCCTCGCGGGTCCACGGCTCCAGGAGCCCCGCGGCGTCGCCGCAGACCAGTACCCGGCCGCGCGAGAGCGGCGAGTCGTCGCTGCGGCAGCGCGTCAGGTGCCCCGATGAAACGCTGGGCTCGAAACCGGCGAGGCCGAGCCGGGCGATGAAGTCCTCCAGGTACCTCTTGGTGGCCGCGCCTTCGCCGCGCGCGGAGATCACACCGACGGTGAGGGTGTCGCCCTTGGGGAAGACCCAGCCGTAACTGCCCGGCATCGGGCCCCAGTCGATGAGCGCCCGCCCCGCCCAGTCCTCGGCGACGGTCTCCGGCACCGGGATCTCGGCCTCGAGCCCGAGGTCGACCTGGTCGAGCTTCACGCCGACATGTGCCCCTATGCGGCTGGCGCTGCCGTCGGCGCCGACGACGGCGCGGGCGAGGACGGTCTCGCCGCCCTGCAGCACGACGGCCACCGTACGGCGGTCGGGCACGTCGGGGCCGTGCTGCTCCACGCGCGCGACCGTGACTCCGGTGCGCAGCTCGGCGCCCGCCTTCTGCGCGTGCTCGACGAGCTGCTGGTCGAACTCGGGGCGGTTGATGAGCCCGAAGAGCATCTGCCGGGAGCGGCGGGTGCGCGTGAACTTGCCGTCGAGGGCGAACGTCACCGCGTACACCCGGTCCCGCAGCGGAAGCTCGAAGCCGGGCGGCAGGGAGTCGCGCGAGGGGCCGATGATGCCGCCGCCGCACGTTTTGTAGCGGGGGATGTCGGCCTTCTCCAGGAGGAGCACCGTGCGTCCGGCGACCGCTGCCGCATAGGCCGCCGAGGCCCCCGCAGGGCCGGCTCCGACCACGACGACGTCCCACACGTGCCGGGTGTCGTCCGACGAGTTCTCGCTGCTCACGTTGGTCTACCGCTCCTGATCCCGCTGTTGGCCGCGCTGTCCCCAGGCATCCTACGGCGGAGGCCCACGGGTCCCTCCTGTGGGAGGATCACATCTACCCACACGTACAACGTCGCACCTACGAGGAGCGTGCCCATGTCGCCGGATCCGATCGCCGAGACCGTCGCCTCACTGATGCCGAGGGCGAAGGCGGAGCTCACCGAACTGGTGGCCTTCAAGTCGGTGGCGGACTTCGAGCAGTTCCCGAAGAGCGAGAGCGAGGCAGCGGCCGGCTGGGTCGCGGACGCGCTGCGCGCCGAGGGCTTCCAGGACGTCGCGCTGCTCGACACCCCGGACGGCACGCAGTCGGTGTACGGCTTCCTGCCGGGCCCCGAGGGCGCGCCGACGGTTCTCCTCTACGCGCACTACGACGTGCAGCCGCCGCTCGACGAGGCCGCATGGGCCACCCCGCCCTTCGAGCTGACCGAGCGCGACGGCCGCTGGTACGGCCGGGGCAGCGCCGACTGCAAGGGCGGCGTCATCATGCACCTGCTCGCGCTGCGCGCCCTGAAGGCGAACGGCGGCGTCCCCGTGAACGTCAAGGTGATCGCGGAGGGCTCGGAGGAGCAGGGCACGGGCGGCCTGGAGCGGTACGCGGAGGAACACCCCGAGCTGCTCACGGCCGACACGATCGTCATCGGCGACGCGGGCAACTTCCGGGTCGGCCTGCCGACGGTCACCTCGACGCTGCGCGGCATGACGCTGGTCCGCGTCAGCGTGGACACCCTCGAAGGGAACCTGCACTCGGGACAGTTCGGCGGCGCCGCCCCGGACGCCCTCGCCGCACTGGTCCGTGCACTGGACTCGCTGCGCGCCGAGGACGGGTCGACGACGGTCGACGGTCTGACGAGCGACACCGTCTGGGACGGGCTGCAGTACGAGGAGGGCGACTTCCGCCGGGACGCCAAGGTCCTCGACGGCGTCGAGCTCATCGGCGAGGGCTCGGTCGCCGACCGCATCTGGGCGCGCCCCGCCGTCACGGTCCTCGGCATCGACTGCCCGCCGGTGGTCGGTGCGACGCCGTCGGTGCAGGCGAGTGCGCGGGCGCTGATCAGCCTGCGGGTGCCGCCGGGCGTGGACGCCGCCGAGGCGACGAAGCTGCTCAGGGCCCACCTGGAGGCGCACACTCCGTGGGGTGCGCGGGTGCGGACGGAGCAGGTCGGGCAGGGCCAGCCGTTCCGTGCGGACACGACGAGCCCGGCGTACGCGGCGATGGCCGAGGCGATGGGCGAGGCCTACCCGGGCGAGGAGATGCAGTACGCGGGTCAGGGTGGCTCCATCCCGCTCTGCAACACCCTCTCGAATCTCTACCCGCGCGCGGAGATCCTGCTCATCGGCCTGAGCGAGCCGGAGGCGCAGATCCACGCGGTGAACGAGAGCGTGTCGCCGCAGGAGCTGGAGCGTCTGTCGGTGGCTGAGGCGCTGTTCCTGCGGAAGTACGCGGCGAGCTGACCGGCGCGGGGCGGTACCGGGCGCTCGGCCGACGGCCGGGCGCCCCTGTCCCGTTCCCGAAGTCACGCGTGGCGGCACGGTGGGGTGGCGGCACGGTGGGGCAGCACCGGGCTATCCACTGAGGGGGACGCCCGCCTCCAAGTAGAGCGCGGCCCCGCGTTCGCGTGCGCGCAGCGCCCAGCGCAGACGTTCGTACCGTACGGCGGGGAGCAGCTCGGCGGCTTCCTGCTCGGTGACGAAACGCCAGCCGCGCAGTTCCGGGCCCGGCAGGAGCATGCGGCGGGCGTCGTCGCCGTCGAGATGGCCACCGTCGAAGAGGAACCGCATCCCTCCGTAGCCGGGTGGCTGAGGTGCCTCCCAGTCGGCGACCAACAGGCGCGGGGTGTGGGCCAGTTGGATGCCGGTCTCCTCCGCCACCTCGCGTACGCCCGCGCGCGCGGGTGCCTCGCCGGGCTCGACGACACCGCCCGGGAACTCCCAGCCCGCCTTGTACGTCGGGTCGACGAGCAGGACACGGTCGTGCTCGTCGAAGAGCAGCACACCGGCGGCGAGGGTCTCCGAAGTGGGCTCCGGAGTCTGCACGATGTCGCACACGGAGGCGGAGTCGGTGCGGACGGCTTCGGCGACGCGTTCGGCGGTCTCGTACGGGGTGAGGGTGCTGGTGTCGATGCGGTGGGCGTCGGCGTCCAGCCAGGCGGCGCGCGCCGCGAGGTAAGGCTCGATGTGGTCGAAGGACCACTGGCGCAGGCGCAAGTCTCCGTCGGGCTGGTCCGGTGGCACGTCGCGGCCCGATATTCGCTCGCGCAGGATCGTTTCGTCCGGGGCGAGAAGCACGTGGCGCACGGGAATCCTGCGCGAGGCGAGGCCGCCGAAGATCTCGTCGCGGTACTCCTGGCGCAGCAGCGTCATCGGCACCACGAGGATGCCGCCCACCTCGGCGTGCAGGGCTGCCGCGGTGTCGATGACGAGGCGGCGCCAGATCGGCAGGTCCTGGTAGTCGCTCACCTCGTCGAGGCGCTTGGGCGGCAGCAGGTGCGGCAGTGCGGCGCCGATGACCTCGGGGTCGAAGAGTGTGCTGTTCGGGATCAGCTCGATCAGTTCCCGTGCGGCGCTGGTCTTTCCCGCACCGAACGTGCCGTTGATCCAGACGATCACGGTTCCCCCTCTTCTGTTGGCCCCCTGTGGCTTGCCCGTAACACCCTGCCATGGAAACCAGGCGCCGCCGATGGGAGCGGAACGGCCGCCGGCGTACGGATGCCACACAGCCCGGGAACGAACGTCCCGCACAGCCCGGGAACGAACGTCCCGCCGACATCCCGCCTCCCCGGCCCGACGCAGAGCCATCAAGTCAAGTCAGATTCCCCATCTTCACCCCATCGCGTGACGAAGCCTTCGCATGAATCGTTCCGTCACCCCGGAGCGCTCCGGTCCTCGATACCATTTTCCCGCAGCCACCCCGGCCCCCGGTGACTCTCGCAACGGCCACTTCTGTTGGGCCGCGCTTCTTCGGGGCGCTTCGGCCCCGGCGCTGGGGGATATATGCGGCAGGAAACACTGAGCGAATACACGTGCGAGGCCTCCGAGCGGCCGCCGCGGGTGTACGGGTTCGGCCACGCGGTCGTGGTCGAACTGCACGGCGACATCGACCTCGTGGCCTTCAGCGGATCGGCGCCCCTCCTGGACGCCGTGGCCGCGGGGCCCGAAGCCCTCGTGATCGTCGACCTCACCCAGGTCGACTTCCTAGACTGCTCCGGCCTCTCCTTGCTGATGCGGATCCGCCGCCGGGTAACCGCCAGAGGCGGCCACCTGCGCCTCGTCTGCACCCAGCCGATGATGCTGCGCATGCTGCGCGTCACCCGCCTCACGACGCTGCTGAAACCAGCGCCCACGCTGAGCGCGGCGCTGGTGGACGAGCCTGAGCCCCCTGAGAACCCTGAGCCTCCTGAGAACAAGGAGACCTGAGACCGGGGAGAGCTGATACCGGCGGAGAGCGCGGAGAGCTGACCCGCCGCTCGTCGGCCGGGCCGCCCGTAGTCAGCTCGTCAGGTATTAGGCTCCGTGCGTTGTGGAGTGGATATCGCCTGTGAGTACGCTGCTCGGCGCAGGAATCGGGGTCGGTGCGACCTTGCTGGCGGATCGGGTCCGGTGGCGCCGAGAGCGCGAGGACCGGGCGACGGAGGCTCGCAGGCAGCTGTACTCGGAGTACTCCGCGGCGCTTTCCGCGACCACATGACCTCGTGACGTCGTGACCCCGCGCTCCCATGGCCTACGCCGGCGCCCGCGCCCGCGCCGTCCGGCAGGGCTCACCGGATTGTTGGAGGGCAGCCAACATAATGCTGCCCATGAGCGACTCCGCACACCCGGCCGACACCGGCACGAGCACCAGCACTGGCCCTGGCATTGACAGTGGCAGTGGCAGTGGCACCGGCAAGCTGGCGCACAGCATCGTGCTCATGACGGGACGTGATCCGGATGAGCGGGGGCGGGTCTCGTCGCCGTTGGAGCTTCTGTTCGACCTCACCTTTGTGGTCGCGGTCGGGACGGCTGCCTCCCGGTTCGCCGAGATGGTGGCCGAGGGGCATCCGGGACAGGCGGTCACCGCCTTCGTGCTGGCGATGTTCGCGATCAGCGTCGCCTGGATCAGCTTCAGCTGGTTCGCCTCCGCCTTCGGCACCGACGACTGGCTCTACCGGGCCCTGACCATGGTGCAGATGATCGGCGTCGTCGTGTTCTCTCTCGGCCTTCCCGCGATGTTCCACTCCGTCGAGGAGGGGGGACACCTCGAACTGCGCGTGATGGTGATCGGGTACATCGTGATGCGCGTCGCGATGGTCCTGCAGTGGTGGCGCGCCGCCCGGCAGTCCCCCTCGTACCGCCGGGTCTGCATGGCGAACATCCGCTGGACCGTGATCGCCCAGATCGGCTGGGTCGTCGTCGCCTTCACCCGGCTGCCGCTCGCCGCCGTGTTCGTCGCCTTCGTCGTGCTCGGCGCGCTGGAACTCGTCCTTCCGGTGCTCACGCAGGGCAGCGCGGGCGGGACCCCCTGGCACCCCCACCACGTCGCGGAGCGCTACAGCCTGTTCGCGATCATCGTTCTCGGTGAGGGCGTCGTCGGCACCGTCGCCTCCTCGGGCGGCCTGCTGGGCGGCGCGGACGGGATGGACTGGAGCGGGAACGCCGTCGCCGTCGTCATCGCCGGCGTCGGGCTGACCTTCGGCATGTGGTGGGTGTACTTCGCCACGCCGTTCGGCGACGTCCTCGTGCACCGTCGCCGCCGCGGGTACCTCTTCGGCTACGGCCACATCCCGCTGTTCATCGGGATCGCCGGTGCCGGCGCCGGACTGCATGTCGCGGGCCTGCGACTGGAGCATCACTCCGAAATCGGCGACGTCGCCGTCGTCCTGTCCCTGGCCATTCCGGTCGGCCTCTACCTGCTGATGGTCTATCTGCTGCACACCCTGCTCATGTCCGCGGCGGACCGCTTCCACCTGCTCCTGATCTCGCTGACGCTCGCCGTGCTGCTCGCGGCCGTCCTGCTGGCCGCGGCGGGAGTCGCGATCGCGGTGTGTCTGCTGATCGTGATGGTCGCCCCCTTCGTCACCGTCATCGGATACGAGACGATCGGCCACCGCCACCAGCGGCAGATGCTGGAGCAACTCCGCAGGCAGGGCTCGTAGGGTTCGCTGGGTTCGCCGGGTTCGGTGGGTGGCTGACGGTTCGGCGTTCCAGCCGCATGTTCCAGGACGACGACGTTTGCGCTGGTCAGGGGCCATTCCCGCGTTCCAGCGTTCCGTAATGCCGGTCATGGCTGGTGGGTGGGACGGATTGCGGCACACGCTCTGGTCAGCCCGAGCAGTCCGCCGGGCGATACCGGATTTCTCTCCCCACCCCTGGAGTTCCCGATGCGTTCGCGTCTTGCCAGCCGCTCCACCCGCCTCCTCGTCACCGCCGTCGCCGCGACCGCCCTCACCGCCGCCGGCACCGCCACCGCGCTCGCCATCGGCGGTGGGCAGGGCGACAGCCGCGCCGTCGGGCAGACCTGCGGAACCAACGACCTCACCTTCGAGCTGACGGAGGAGTCCCAGGCAGGTGGCTACTTCCTCATCACCGCCAAGGCCAAGCCCGGCATCACTTGCTACTTGGAGGGCACCATCCCCTCCGCCGGCTTCGGCTCCTCCGCCGACACCCAGGTGCCCCCCGCCGAGCAGGCCGTTACCGACAGCATCAAGCTGTCCGGATCCACCGCCGCCTACGCGGGGATCAACCCCAAGACCACCAACGGCGACTACGGCACCGAGCTCAGGCGGCTCGTCCTCGCCATCGCCGGCGACGAGGACAGCACCGTCACCCTCCGCCTCCCCAGCCCCACCCTGATCGACAAGCCCATCTCCACCAACTGGCACGCCGACCCGGCCGACGCGGTCCCCTTCAGTAGCTGATCGCCCCGGACAGGGCACGTGAGGCGTGACATCGACACGTCACGCCGAGGCCCCCTCCCCCGGCTCGGACCCATCAGCACGATGGCGTCCGGGCTGGAAGTGGAACGGCTGCTGGGAGTCGGCGCCACTCTTGTCGCCGATCACCGGAGGCCCGACGGCTCTGGTTGAGCAGCCCTTGCCGACCCCGACAGGGGTCCAGCCAAGGTGAGGCCAACCAAAAGCCACAACGGCGGATTCGGAGTGGCCTGAGCCCGTGAAGGCCGTCACCTGTTCAGCGCAAGGCCATTGGTGTGACGACGGCTTGTGGCATCTGGATGGGGTGGGGAGTGACCTCGACCGAGCGGACGGCGTATCCGCGGTTCAAGCGGCTGATCACCGCGCGTGTGCTGCATCTGTTCTTCTCGCCGAGGCGGGAGGAGGCCGAGTGGGCGGCGGGTCGTACGCAGTCAGTTGGGCACCGGCTCGCGTTGTTGTTGATGCTGAAGTCGTACCAGCGCATGGGATGTTTCCCGAAGCTGGCGGAGATCCCAGACATGGTGGTGGCCTTCGTGCGCCGCGGGGTGGAGCTGCCGGAGGGGCGCTGCCGGTGTACTCCTCGCAGCGGTCGGCTCGACGTCTCCTTCGCCACCTAGAATTGACAGAAGGCATCCGGGACAGGAACCGACCCGGATCGTTCGTCCGCAAGCACTTCGAGGCGATGGTGTTCTGCTATCTCGCCGAGGAGCTGCGGACGGGCGACGTCGCGGTGATCGGCTCCGAGGAGTACGCCGACTGGAGCGAGCAGTCGCTGCCCCGGCCGACAGTGGAGGCCAAGCTGTCCGCCTACCTGGTCGAGGTCGGCCTGCGCGAAGCCGGCGACGACAGCCCCTTCGACGCAGCCGCCTTCAGAGCTCAGTTGCAGGACAAGCTCACTGCGGCCGCAGCGGCGGATACCGGCTACCCGCGGCGGCGAATACCGACTACCCGGACAACGAGGACCTGTTCATCGATGCGGCCACCCGCATGCTGTCCAACCCGCTGTTCTCCACCCGTACCCCCTCGGCCAGTTGGTCTCAGCGAAGAAATGACTGCGCGGGTCAGAGCCGAGCGAGGCGTCATCCTGGTGTCGCACAATGAGCGGATGACGTATACCGAGGATGCGGCCACCGCACACGCCTGGGCGGCCCTGGGGGGCCGGAGCCAACTGGTTCAGAGCGTGTCCTTCGAGGGGGCGGGTGCCGTCCTGCCGTCGCGTCTGCCGGTGCGGGAACTGGCGCGGGCCAGCGTCGGAGTTTCCTCGCTGGCGGCGGCGGAACTGCTGGCGCTGCGCAACCGCGTGCCGGTGCCCGCAGTGCGGGTGAACGAGGCGGCGGTGGCCACCGCGTTCGTCAGTGAACGCCACCTGCGAATCGACGGCCGGGCCCCGACGTCTTTCGCCCCGCTGTCCGGGTTCTGGCAGGCCGCCGACGGCTGGGTTCGCACCCACGCCAACTACCCGCACCACCGAGCCCGGCTGCTCAGCTCCCTGGGTATCGCGGACACAGGAGGGGACCAGGCGCTGGTGGGTGTGCTCTCGAAGGAGTTGGCATCGCGTCCGGCCGGGGAGGTCCAGGAGACCGTCTACGCGGCGGGCGGCCTGGCCGTGGCCGTGGCTTCCGCACCCGCTGCGGCCGGGCCCGCCCTGGTCGAGACGCGGCACGTGGGTCAGAGCAGCCGTCGGCCGCTGGCGCCCGCATCCATGCCGGTCCAGGACGTGCGGGTCCTGGACCTGACCCGCGTCATCGCCGGCCCCGTCGCCACACGCACACTGGCGCTGCTGGGCGCCGACGTGCTGCGCGTGGACGCCCCCCAGCTCCCCGAGGACGCAGATGCTCACGCCGACACCGGCGTGGGCAAACGCTCCACGTTGCTGGACCTCAGCAGCCCTGGCGACCGGCACGTCTTCGAGGACCTTCTCAGCCAGGCAGACGTCGTGGTGACCGGCTACCGCCCCGGTGCCCTGGACCGGCACGGACTGACCCCTGACGTGCTCATGGACCGGTACCCCGGCCTCATCGTGGCCCAATTGTGCGCCTGGGATTGGTCCGGCCCCTGGGCCGAGCGTCGCGGCTTCGACAGCCTGGTCCAAGCCGGTACCGGTATCGCCGCGATCGAGGCCACGGCCGACGGCCGCCCCGGTGTACTGCCCGCACAGGCGCTGGACCACGGAACCGGGTACCTGCTCGCCGCCGCCGTCCTCCGTGCACTGAGCGACCGCCAGGCCACCGGCGCCGGGCGTCATCTTCGCCTCTCCCTGGCAGGCACAGCGTCCTGGCTGCTGCACGACATCCGCCCCACCCCCGCGCAGGGCGAAGCCGACACCTACGATTCCGGTGCCTGGCTCACCGAGACCGAATCGCCCTACGGACTGCTGCGTCATGCCCTGCCCCCGGTCCACTACAACGGCGCACCCGTCAACTGGAACCACGCACCGCGCCAATGGGGCACCGATCTTCCGAACTGGGCTTAAAAACGCGGTTACGCCAGGGTCTCCACCGGCGGGCAGAACTCGACCGCCAGCTCGACGCGCTCAACGCGGCGGGCTCAATGCGGCGGGCTCAACGCGGCGGGCTACCGCCGGATCTTCGCGGACAAGAAGTCCGGCGAGAACGCGCTCCGCCCCGAGCTCGTGCCTGTTCCTAAACCTCTCCGGCCCGGGCCTCGGTAGCTAGTGCTGTGACCGCATAGGTTCACCGGTTTGCAGGTCATGCTGCGACGGCGAGGGGCGTCCTCCCCCAGCGCATGCCCTCCTCGCTGCGTATTCGGGCGCGTTCTCGTCGTTGGGCTGTGAGGGCGTCGGGGTGGCGGGTGTTGGTGTTGCGCCAGCGTAGATATGCCTGCAGTGCGCGCGTAGAACCGTGTGGTTCGGGTGGTGGGAGTTGGCCAAGGTGAACTGTCGTAGGGGCCCGAAGTGGGCCTCGATCGGGTTCGCCCAGGAGGCGTTGGTCGGGGTGAAACTCAGCTCAACACGGTTTTTCTTCGCCCAGGCCCGGATCTTGGCGCCTTTGTGGGCGGACAGGTTGTCCATGATCACGTAGATGGGGGCGCCATCGGGCCGGGCAGCGCGGATCGACGTACTCGCACCGGTTCCGCCATCGCTTCTCCCCCGCAGGACGGACCAGTCACGCCCGAACCCGGCGCGCGACTCGCCTGGCTTCTCCTGCCATGAGCGATTCGGAGCCCCTTCTCGACTGGCTGCAGAACTGGTACACGCAGCAGTGCGACGGCGACTGGGAGCACGAGTGGGGCGTGAAGATTGCCACGCTCGACAATCCCGGCTGGACCATCGAGATCGATTTGGAGGAGACGGACCTGGAAGGACGCGACTACAACCTCCAGGAGGTCAACCGCGGCGCGCAGGGCTGGGTCCGCACCTGGATAGCTGAGAAGACCTTCCACGCCGCGTGCGGTCCCGGAAACGTCACCGAGGCCCTCATCCTGTTCCGAACCTGGGCAACAACAACCGCCTCCTGAGCGGGTGCAGGGCCGGAGATACCCAAACCGGTGAACCTATGCGGTCAGAGCACTAGCGAGGAAGGGCGGGGCTGCCTGCCTGGTCAAACTCATCTGGCAAACGGTCAAGATCACCTGCCAGAGGTCACCCGCCGCGCTCACCCCGCCAGAACCTCACAGCTCACACGCTCACCGCACCGCTTTTACCTGCGAAAACGCCCTGCGAGACTCACAGGGCAACGGCCGGTCAGGCGGGCGGGCGGCGCGCACCGCCGCCGCTTCCGTTCAGCGGGATCAGGGTCTCCAGGTGGGCGCCCTTGACCCAGGACCCCAGCAGGTCGCGGTGGAGGGCCACGATGTTCTGGCGGACCGCCAGATCGAGGGCGGCCCGGGTGAAGGCGCGGCAAGTGGTGACGTAGAGGGCGACGTCCGCGCCGTGTTCGGGGCGGGCGGTGCCGACGAACTTCTGCATGTCCGGGGAGGAAACGCTGCGCTCGGGGGCGTACTTCTTTGCTTGGATCACGAGTTTGCGGCCGTCGGCGAGGTAGCCGACGACGTCGGCGCCCAGATCTCCGCTCTTGCCGCTGACGACGACCCTGGTGCAGCCGTCGCGTCGGCACAGGTCGGCGACGTACTTCTCGAAGTCCTGCCACGAGAGCGCGTCGACCTCGGCCATCGACAGCTCCCGCGCCTTCGCCTCCTCCTGCGCCCGCCAGGTACGTTCGCCGTCGACCGCGTGGCGGTGCGCGCGCACCAGGCCCCATGCGGCAGTGCCCAGCACGGCGGCGGCGAGCACGGTCACCAGGACGGGCCACACGATCGCCCAGTTGCCCGCCACCCACACCGCGGCGGCCATCGCCGCCACAGCGCCCCAGCCCCGTAACTGCCTGCGCGTGCGCTTTCTCATCCGCCGGCGCCGTCGTCGTGCAGCCATCACTCCCCCACTCCCCGCTCCCGTGATCCGCAGTGTGAGAGCCCTGACCGGCCCCGGCAAGAGGGCCTCGCCGCCCGTCCCCGGGACGCTGCCACACTCATCGGTGATCGAACCGGATCGGGTAGGAGACCGTCGGCCGCGGCGCCGGCGCCGGGTCGTCCCACCCCTCGAAGTGCACCGGGTACGTGGCCGTCGACGTCGGGCGGGGCGCAGAGCCCGAACCGTCACCGCCGGCCGATCCGGCCGTCCCGCCGTAACCCACGGCCGCGAGCCCCAGCACGACCAGAATCGACAGATCCCTCTTCGCTCCGGGCGCCCACCGGAAGTACCGGCGCACCTTCGTGCCGCCGCGCTCGTGCTCTTCCACCCAGGGCATTGGCCTGCTCCTTTGTCTCAACTCAAGCGCACCGACGGCGCGTTGAGATGAGAACACCACCCGCCACTGACAAGCCGTCACGATCAGACGGCCGACAGCAGCGCAATTCCAGACACCGACGGCAGCCCCGCGCCGACGACGCGGGGCAGCGACCAGGCGATTCCTGTGCCACGACGACGAGGAACCAGCCGAACCTGGATCTGGAGGACCGCAGCCGGGGCGGAGGTGCGGCGATGCCTGATGCCCGGCGGCCATTCCGCCACCACCTGACGCCACCACATTTCGGTGTCTATTCTGGTGTCATGTCGATTACCACGATGACGCTCCGTGTCCCCGAAGAACTGGCCCCCTCGATCAAGCAGGCCGCGAAGGCCGCCGGGCTGAGCGTGAACGCGTACGTCGTCCGTGCCGCCCGCCGCGCCGCGACCCTGGACGCCGCGCAGCAGCTCGCCGCGCTCGGCCTGGGCCAGGACCTCGCGGGCGAGGGCGACGCTCTGTGACTTCGGATATCAAGCGCGGGGAGATCTGGTCCCTGCCCGACGGGCGCGACGTCCTGGTCGTCTCCCTCACCGGCCTCGACGAGGCGTACGGCGCCGTCCTCGCCATCGTGCTGCACCCGCCCGGCCGCTACCCCGACACCGCGATGTCCGTCGTCATGGACACCCCGCTCGCCTGCACGGCCGTCGCGGTCAACCTGCAGCTGCTGCGCACCACGCGCTTCACCGACGCCACCCGACGCGGCGACGTCGACCCGTCCGTGATGCCCCGCGTCGACCAGGCACTCCGCGCCGTCCTCGACCTCTGATCCGCCGCGTCCACGGCGGCACGGCTCAGCGCGCTCCGGCCCACGGGACGGGCCGGATCCACCAGCGGCGCAGCCGCAGCGGCGGGTGCGTGCACCACGAGGACCGCGGCCGCGGTGTACGAGAGGGAGAGCAGTCCCGCACTCGCCACGACGAACCCGGCCTGGAGCGAGGCCATGATGACGAAGGCGCGGGAATCGCCCCGTTCGATGTGCGCGAGCTCGTGCTCCACGATGTGCGGCAGGCAGGGCCGTCCTTCGGGGAAGAACCACAGGTGCCCGAGTTCGATGTGCTCGCGCGTCTTCGAGCTGCGGATGGATCCCGCCGCGTCCCACGAGCCGAGCCGGCCCCCGGACACCGCCGGAGCGATCCGCTCCATGCCGTGCTCGGCCTGCGGGGGCCAGTCACCTGCTCACGGGTGGGCTCCTCGAGGACGAGCTCCGGGGCGTCGATGACGACCGCACCCTCCGGCCGTTCCCGCTGATCGGCAGAACTGACTGGCTCCGCCGCGTGCTACTGCCCTGCCCGGACGGGGAGCTCACCGGCGGGACCGTGCGGGGTGCCGAAGTCGTCGTCGGTGAGGTATCCGAGGCGCGGTTCGGGGCCGGCTCCTGCTTCGCCCTCGGGGGCCGGCTCCTGCTTCGCCCTCGGCACACCATGACCCGATCTCGGTGTCTGGCTTGGTCCAGATGCCGAGCCATCGTGGTCCGAAGACCGGCGTACCCGGGCCGTGCGGTTCGGGGGCCTCCCGGAAGGACTCCGGCACGGGCGCGGTGCAGCCGGTCTGGAGCTGGCGAATCTCTTCTTCGAGTACGGGGCGCACTGCGGCATGCAGCGCATCCAGCGCCGCAAGGACACGCTGCTCCGTGGCCTGCCGCTCCGAGACCGGGGTCCGGTGCCAGGCACAAACCAGGACACGCTCCTGAACACTCCCAAGGAAGACGGCCTGTTCAACGGGAGGCGCTACTGGAGGAGGACCAGGAGGTCGATGGTGAGCAGCCTCCGCCTCTACGCTTCCCTCTGCGCTGTCGGCGCTTCCGCGCGCAGGTCGAGGCCGATGTCCAGGATCGGGGCGGAGTGCGTGAGGGCCCCGACGGACAGGAAGTTCACGCCCGTTTCGGCGTACGCGCGGGCGGTGGCCAGGGTGAGCCGCCCGGAGGACTCCAGGAGGGCCTGGCCGGCGACGACGGCGACCGCCTCGGCGGTCTCGTCGGGCGTGAAGTTGTCCAGCAGGATCAGCTCCGCACCCGCGGCCAGCGCCTCCCGCACCTGGGGCAGGGTGTCGACCTCGACCTCGACCGGCACGTCCGGGAACTCCGCGCGGACCAGCGCGAACGCCCGGGCGACGCCACCGGCCGCGATCACGTGGTTGTCCTTGACCAGGGCGGCGTCCGAGAGCGACATCCGGTAGTTGACGCCGCCGCCGCAGCGCACCGCGTACTTCTCCAGCGACCGCAGCCCCGGCGTGGTCTTGCGGGTGTCGCGCACCTGCGCCCTGGTGCCCTCGATCGCCAGCACCCACCTGTTGGTCGCGGTAGCGATGCCGGACAGCCGGCACAGCAGGTTCAACGCGCTGCGCTCGGCGGTCAGCAGGTCCCGGGTGCGGGCGGTGACCGTGAGCAGCCGCTGGCCGGCGGCCACCGACTCGCCATCGGCCACGTGCCGCTCGACCGCGAAGTCGTCGCCGCACACCACCGACAGGACCGCCTCGGCCACCGGTAGCCCGGCCACCACACCGGCCTCGCGGGCGGTGAAGTCGCCCGTCGCGCGGGCGTCCTCGGGCACGGTGGCCACCGTGGTCACGTCGGCGCCCTGGTCGAGGTCCTCCTCGATGGCCAGGTGCGCGACGTCCTGGACCACCACGGGATCCAGCCCGGCAGCGGCCAGCAGCTCGGCCAGCTCAGGGTCCAGGCCGCGCTTCAGCGGCCTCATCGGTTGGTCCCGGTCGTGATGGGGGAGGAAGTCGGCGAAGCGAGGCGCGCCGGGCTCGTGCGGCACGCGCGCGCCGCGCGCGGCGAAGCTGACGGCGTGGTACCACCCGCACAGCAGAAGCAGATCGAGCAGCTGGAGCTCATCGAAGACCGACACGAGCCGTGTCCACAGCGCGTCATCGATGTCGGAACGCTCGTGCAGCGCATCGACAGCGAGGATGAGCAGCCGTTCCCTCTCGGACGTCCAGCACGCGTCAGCGGGGCCGCCGTGCACCAGGGATGCCGCCTGCTCGCGGGTGAGTCCGACCCGCTCGGCGAACGTCATCATGTGCACGCCCCACTCGTACTCGCAGCCGCACAGCGCGCACGTCCGGTCGATGACGATCTCGCGTTCCCGCATGGTCAGGGTCAGCTGTCTGCCCAACTCGTAGCGGCCCCACCCGTGCATGGCGTCGGCCATGGGGATGTTTCTGGCGAACATCCGGAACAGCCCGATCGGCGGGGCCTCCCCGGGCATCATGCGCGCGAGCAGTGCGCCGGCCTGGTCGGTGTACGGCGGGTCCAGCAGGGCTATCCGCGGCATCGGCTTCTCCCGTCGAGTTCGTTTCTAAATCAGAAACACCGAGTGGATGCTAGTGTTTCGAATAACGAAACGCAAGGACTAGGAGGGGTATGCCGACACCGCACCCAGGAACACCGGTTCGTGGATCGACGACCGGCCGTCCCCTCATGGCCGCGATGGACCTGTTCGGCCGTCGGTGGGCGCTGCGAATTCTCTGGGAACTGCGTGAGGGCCCGCTCGGCGCCCGCGCGCTGCTGGCACGGTGCGAAGGGCTGTCGTCCAGCGTCCTCTACCAGCGGCTCCGTGAACTCACATCGAGCGGGATCATCTCCCCCTCGGCCGATGGCTACGAGCTCACTCGGCTGGGGACAGCACTCGGGCACGCCCTCCATCCGCTCGACGAATGGGCGATCACCTGGGCGCAGGAGCAAGAACACAACGATCAGGAGCCCACGGAGACGTGAAGGTCACGCCCGACCAGGTGGAGCGGTGATCTGACGGCCGCCGACTCGGGACACGGGCTCACGCGGCCTGCGAAAACCCCTCGGTCGCCGGCTCGCCGCCGCGCAGAGGGGTGAAGTCGACGTCCAGCTTCGGGTCGTACGCGTCGGGCTGGATGCCGAGCTCGTGGGTGGAGTGCTCGCCGAACCGGTTGATGTGCTCGGTCAGGTACGGCGAGATGTGGGCCGGGTCCTCCGGTTCGATCGTCCGGCCCTCTTCCAGCAGCTGCCGGACGACCTCCGCGATGTCCAGGGCGTTGTGGAAGATCACTGCGCCACGTCAGGAGAACCTTTTCCGCGTCCTTGTTCCTGGCTTTCTCGGCTATTCAGGAATCCGTCGATCGGCTCCTCCACCGCGTCCTGGCCGTGCTCGGGGTCGATCTCCGGGAATGCGAAGAAGTCGATGTCGTCGCGCTCGTTCTCGGGAAACTGCTGGCCCGGGTGCGGCATTCCGAAGACGGCCATGCCGGTCCGGCGCCGCTTCAGGCCCTGCCCGGCCTCCTCCCAGGTACGGCCGGGGGCGCCTTTCTGGTAGTAAGGCATGGGCTCGCGCCACAGGTCGAAGACCTTCTTGGCCTTGGCGCCGGTCCAGGCTTCCTCGCCCGCCATCAGGTAAGTACTGCATGCGGTATCCGGCGAACCCCCATGAAGACGTCGTCGGGCGTGGCGTGCAGTTAGCGCGTGATGTTCTGCTGGAATTCGTTGTGCTCTGTGGTGTGGACCTCGGCCCTCTTCCCGGTCTTCTTCTTGTACGCGTCGAAGGCGTCCTGGAACGCCTTCTTCGGTACCTCGTCCCAGGAGTTGGAGCCCATGGCGGCAGGACATCCGATGTTCGCCCCCGCCTTCCGGCGTGACGGATCCGCTGAACGATGACTGTGCCGTGTCCCCCTCCTCGGGGTTCAACCAAACACAACCGAACGCGAGGGTTGGATCTCACTCCCCAGGGGCACCGCCGTCAGGGTTCGGCACCGGCGGCCGAACCAGTACCGATCCTCTTCCAACAGAGTCCAACAAGCCCTACCGTAAGCGCGCGTGTGACACGTACATGCAGCCCCCCCATCTTCCGCGAGTACGGAGGAACGTAACGATGCGTCAACTCCCCGCCCGCACCACCCGCCGAAGAGTGGTCGGATCACTGACCGCCGCCTTGCTGTGCGCCGCCGGGCTGGCCACGCCCGCCGCGGCACGTGACACCACCGGCCCGATCGTTACCGCCCCGACCACGACGGGCCGGACCACGACCGACCGGGCCGCCATGGCCCGGAGCACCGCCGGGCGCACCGCCAGCGATCCCGGTGTGCGGCTGCCCGACGGACTCGCCCTCACCCCGCCCATGGGATTCAACAACTGGAACTCCACCCATTGCAGAGCCGAATTCGACGAAGCGATGGTCAAGGGGATCGCCGACCTCTTCGTCGAGAAGGGTCTCAAGGACGCCGGGTACCAGTACGTCAATCTCGACGACTGCTGGGCACTTCCGCAGCGTGACACGAGCGGCAAGTTGGTGCCCGACCCCGCGCGATTCCCCAACGGCATCAAGGCCGTTGCCGACTATGTGCACTCCAAGGGACTCAAGCTCGGCATCTACACCAGCGCGGGCACCAAGACCTGCAACTCCGCCGGATTCCCCGGCGCGCTCGGCCATGAACGCAGCGACGCGCGGCAGTTCGCCGACTGGGGTGTCGACTACCTCAAGTACGACAACTGCAACAACCAGGGTGTCGACGCGAAGCAGCGGTACATCGCGATGCGCGACGCACTCAAGGAGGCCGCGGAATCCACCGGCAGGCCCATCGTCTACAGCATCTGCGAATGGGGCGAGAACAAGCCCTGGGAGTGGGCCGCGGACGTCGGCCACCTGTGGCGCACCACCGGTGACATCAGCGACAACTGGGGTTCCATGTTGTCGATCATGAAGCAGAATCTGCCGCTCGCGCCGCACGCGGGGCCCGGCCGGTGGAACGACCCGGACATGCTCGAGGTCGGCAACGGCGGCATGACGGACACCGAGTACCGTACGCACTTCTCGATGTGGTCGATCATGGCCGCGCCGCTGCTCATCGGGTCCGACCTGCGCAAGGCCACCCCCGAGACCTTCGAGATCCTCGGCAACGAAGAAGTCATCGCCGTCGACCAGGACCCGCTCGGCAAGCAGGGCGAGGTCGTCTCGTCACAGGGCGGGCGCTGGGTCGTCGCCAAGGAGATGAAGGACGGCAGCCGCGCCGTCGCCCTGTTCAACGAGACCGGCAGCCCGCAGTCCGTCGCGACGACGGCGAAGGCGGTCGGGCTGCCGGAGGCCGACGCGTACACGCTGCGCGACCTGTGGCAGCACGAGAGCTACGACACGGCGGGCCGGATCGTGGCGACCGTCCCGGCCCACGGCACGGTGCTGCTGCGCGTGGCCGCCGACGGACAGGGGTCACATCACCCGCCGGCCGTGGAACTGGGCCTGAAGGGCGGCCTGTTGGTCGAGGCGGGCAAGACCGCGAAGGTCACCTCCGAGGTCACCGACCTGGGCCGGTCCACGGCCCACCAGGTGTCCGTCTCGCTCGGCGCCCCCGCGGGGTGGGCCGTGCGGGCCACCACGCCGAGCACGGCGAGTTCACTGCGGACCGGCCGGACGCTCGCCACGTCCTGGTCGGTCACCGCGCCCGCGGGCACGAAGGCGAGGCCGTACGAGATGACCCTCAAGGCCACCTATCGCTCGCCGCGAGGCACGCGCGTCGAGCAGGTGCTGCCGCTCACCTCGCAGGTGGTCGTCGCGCCGCCCGCGGGCAGTTCGTCGCTGAGCGGCCTGCCCTGGCTCTCGACGACAAACGGCTGGGGGCCCGTGGAGCGCGACACCAGCAACGGTGAGGAGCAGCCGGGCGACGGAAAGCCGATCACCGTCGGCGGGAAGGTGTACGCGAAGGGCCTCGGAGTGCACGCGGAGAGCGCCGTCGAGTACTACACCGGAGCGGCCTGCGAGAAGGTCACCGCGCTGGTCGGCGTCGACGACGAGAAGGGCACGAAGGGCACGGTCGCCTTCGAGATCTGGGCGGACGGCCACAAGGCCGCCTCGACCGGCACGCTCACCAACGCCATGCCCGCCCGGGAGCTGACCGCGGACGTGACGGGTGCCCGGGTCGTACGCCTCGTCGCCACGGACGGCGGCGACGGCATCGACTCGGATCACGGCGACTGGGCGGAGGCGAAGCTGAGCTGCTGAGAGCAGGCTCTGAGAGCCGGCCCGGTGCGCGGAAACCACTGATCCCCGGTCCGCGCGCCGGACGGCGGCCCTCCTCCCAGAGATGGTGGCCCTCCGCCCGGAGAGTCAGCCGCCCACCGTAGACCGCACCCCCACGGCCGCGCTCGGCTCGATGTCGAGCGCGGCCGCCGCCGCTCCGACCAGACCCGCGTCCGTGCCCATCAGCGCGGGCGCCACCGTCAGCCGTTGGACGAAGGAGAGCGTGGCGTAGTCCCGCAGGGCCTTGCGCAGAGGGGTGAAGAGGACGTCGCCCGCCTTCGCCACTCCCCCGCCGATCACCGCGATGTCGATCTCGACGAGCGTGGCCGTGGCGGCGATGCCCGCGGCCAGCGCCTGCGCCGCCCGCTCGAAGGAGGCGAGCGCGACCGGGTTCCCGGCGCGGGCGGCGGCCGCCACCGCTGCCGCGGAGGTGTCGCCGTCGGGGCCCGGGACCCAGCCGTTCTCCACGGCACGGCGTGCGATGTTGGGTCCGCTGGCTATCCGCTCGACGCACCCGCGCGCACCGCACGGGCAGGGGTCGCCGTCGAGGTCCACACTGATGTGGCCGATGTGGCCCGCGTTGCCCGTGGGGCCCGGGTGCAGCTTGCCGCCCAGGACGAGGCCGCCGCCGACGCCCGTCGACACGACCATGCACAGGGCGTTGTCGTGGCCGCGGGCCGCGCCCTGCCAGTGTTCCGCGGCGGTCATCGCCACACCGTCGCCGACCAGGGCGACGGGGCGGCCGCCGGTGGCCGCGCGCACCCGGTCGACGAGCGGGTAGCCGCGCCAGCCGGGGACGTTGACGGGACTGACCGTGCCGGCCGACGCGTCGACGGGGCCCGCGCTGCCGATGCCCACGGCCGTGACCCGGCCCCACGATTCGCCCGCCGTCAGCTCCCCGAGGACCGCCTCGACCGCTCGCATCACCGTATCGCCGTCCTCGCGCGCGGGAGTCGGCCGCTGCGCGTGCAGGAGGATCCGGCCGCGGCCGTCCACCAGGGCTCCGGCGATCTTGGTGCCGCCGATGTCGAGTGCGGCGACGAGGTCCATGTGCATCTGTGTCGGGTCTCCTGGTGTATCGGCAGGCCGGAGAGTGCGAAGGTCAGTCTCCCCTGCATCTGACAACGTTGTCCAGGCCCTATGCTCGACGCCACATGCTCATGGACAGCCCCCGTGAAAGAAGCGTGGACGTCCCATGGGGACCCCGTGGACGACGGCTCCGTGGACGACGGCTCCGTGGACGACTCCGTACGACAGGACAGGACAGCGCACCGTGGCCGAGATCGCCGCCCGACGACCCGAGAACCGTTACGGCAACCGGCCGACCATGAAGGACGTCGCCGCGCGCGCGGGGGTCGGCCTGAAGACCGTGTCGCGCGTCGTGAACGGCGAACCGGGTGTCACGCCCGACACCGAACGCCGCGTCCAGGAGGCCATCGAGGCCCTGGGCTTCCGTCGCAACGACAGCGCGCGCGTGCTGCGCAAGGGCCGCACCGCGAGCATCGGTCTCGTCCTTGAGGACCTCGCCGACCCCTTCTACGGACCGCTGAGCCGCGCCGTCGAAGAGGTCGCCCGGGCGCACGGCGCGCTGCTCATCAACGGGTCGAGCGCCGAGGACCCGGACCGCGAGCAGGAGTTGGTGCTCGCGCTGTGCGCGCGGCGGGTGGACGGGCTTGTGGTGATCCCGGCCGGGGACGACCACCGCTACCTGGAGCCGGAGATCGCCGCCGGTGTCGCCACCGTCTTCGTCGACCGGCCCGCCGGGAAGATCGACGCCGACGTGGTGCTCTCCGACAGCTTCGGAGGCGCGCGGGACGGTGTCGCGCACCTCATCGCCCATGGTCACCGCCGCATCGGCTTCATCGGCGACCAGCCGCGCATCCACACCGCCATAGAGCGGCTGCGCGGCTACCGTGCCGCGATGGAGGACGCGGGCATCCCGGTCGACGAAGAATGGGTCTCGCTCGGCGTCACCGATCCGGAGCGGGTGCGCGCGGCGGCCGAGGAGATGCTGAGCGGCCCCGAACCGGTCACGGCGGTCTTCGCGGGCAACAACCGTGTGACGGTGACGGTCGTCCGCGTCCTGGCCGCGCTCGACCGCCCGGTGGCTCTCGTCGGCTTCGACGACATCGAGCTCGCGGATCTGCTGAGCCCGGGCGTGACCGTCGTCGCGCAGGACGCGGCGCAGCTGGGCAGGACGGCGGCGGAGCGGCTGTTCCGGCAGCTCGACGGCGCCTCGGAAGCCCCGGAGCGGGTGGAGCTGCCGACGCGGCTCATCACGCGCGGGTCGGGTGAGCTGCCGCCGGCGAGCTGAGGTCGGGTCTCGCGGACCGGCGCCTCGGACACCGCGCCTCACCGAGCCTGTGTCATGCCCCGGCCGGATCAGTGGGCGTCGTCCGACGCCTTGCGAGCGTGCGTGCCGGACGGTCGGCCGCCCGGCCGGGGACATGACGCAAGCCCTCAAGGCCAGAAAGCGACCGCGAGACCGATCAGCACGCCGACCGCGATGAGGCCGCCGAAGGCGCCGGCGACCAGGGCTGTCCTCTGCGAGGCGGGTTTCCGCTCGCCCCAGCCCAGCTCCTCGGCCGCGCTCCGGATCAATCGGTGGCCGTCGGCGGAGGAGAAGGAGTGCCGCTCGCTGCCGTCCAGCGAGCGGCTCCACGTGCGGTACCGGACGCGGCCCGTCTCCACCGTGGCGCGCGACGCTCCGTACGGGCCGCGCTCCACGGTGCGTACGACGTCCGTCATGGTGAAGGTCTTCTCTTGCGGGCGCAGTGCGACGCGGTAGGTGTGCAGCCGCGCGCCACGGCCCGCCTGAGGGACGTCCACGTACAGGTCGAACCCCCGCTCCGTCCGCCGCAGCCGGTACAGCGTGCCCGTCGCGGCGGCCTCGACACGGGCGTACAACGCGTCGGTGTCCGGCGTCGGCGTCGGCGTCAGCAAGTCGGCAGGCCGGGCAGCGGCTTGTCGTTGTCGCCGCCCTTGAGGTAGACGTCACTGACGAAGACGCCGGTGTTGCCACTGTCGTCGTCCGTCTTGGCCCACCAGACGTTCGTCCAGCGGCCGTACGTCTCGCGGCGGCCGAGGTTCTGCTGGCAGTAGAAATAGTTGGTGCCCGAGTTCAGCGTGCCCGCCGGGGCGCCGCCCGCCGTGTACGACTTCGCGGTGCGCCACACCTGGCAGTCGTACCTGCCGCCGCCCGCCGGATGACAAGCGGGTGCGGCGCCGTCACCGCCGTCCGACGATCCTCCGGAGCCGCCCGCGGTGGGCTTGCCGGTGGGGTCGGGACGCGAGGGGGACCCGTCACCGCCCTCGCCATCGGAGTCTTTGCCCGGGCGGTGCTTGCGGTTTTTGTCGTCGGCCTTGTCCGCCTTGTCGGCCTTGCCGGTGTCGCCGGACGGCTTCCTGTCCGGCTCGCGGGACTTCTCAGCGCCCTGCCCCGACGGCTCGGGGCGCTTCGACCCGCCGCCGAGGGGGCCGCGGCTGTCGTCGTCCCCGGCCGGGCCCTTGCCTCCTGGCCCCACGTCCTGCCGGGCCTGACTGCCACCGTCCTCCTTGCCGCCGAGGAACGCCACGGTCGCCCCGGTGGCCCCCAGGACGACGGTCACCGCGGCGGCGGCGAGCAGCGCGCGGCCGCGGCGCGGGCGCCGGGCGGTGGAGTGCGTCTCGGCGCGGCTCGCGGGGGCCGCGGGGCCCTGCGGTGTGAGGGAGGGCGGTGTCGCGGAGGGCGGCGGTCCGAAGCCGGGCGGGGGCGTGCTGGGGATGCTGCGCTCGGTGGTCCCGTACGGTCCGGGCGCGGGCTCCCGCGGCGCGGCCCCCACGGCGCTCCCGTGCGCCGTCGCCGCCACGTCGGCGAGCAGCAGCCGCGCCGTTTCCGCGTCGGGGCGCTCCTGCGGGTCCTTGTGCATGAGCTGCCGCAGTACGGGGGTCAGGGGCCCGGAGCGTCGGGGCTCGGGGAGCGGGTCGACGACGATCGCGGTGAGCGTGGACCACGTCGAGGTACGGCGGAAGGGCGAGGAGCCCTCGACCGCGGCGTACAGGGTGGCGCCGAGGGCCCAGACGTCGGAGGCGGGTCCCGGCTCGTGGCCCTGGGCGCGCTCGGGCGCCAAGTAGTCGAGGGAGCCGATCAGTTCGCCGCTGCGGGTGAGGTGGGTGGACGAGCCGTCGCCGGGGTCGTCCATCGTGGCGATGCCGAAGTCGGTGAGGACGACGCGGCCGCCGGATTCCAGGAGGATGTTGCCGGGCTTCACGTCGCGGTGCAGGACGCCCGCGCGGTGCGCGGCGGCCAGGGCCTCCATGACCTTGGCGCCGATACCGGCGGCTTCGCGGGGGTCGAGGGTGCCGCGGTCGCGCAGGACGTCGTCCAGGGAGGGGCCGTCGACAAGCTCCATGACGATGAGCGGCCGTCCGTCGACCTCCGCGACGTCGTGCACGGCGACCACTCCGGGGTGGCGCACGCGGGCGGCCGCGCGGGCCTCACGCTGCATCCGCACCCGCAGGTCGGCGAGTTCGGGGCCCGCCGCGTCCGTGTACGTGCGCAGCTCCTTGACCGCGACCTCGCGGTGCAGCACCTCGTCGACGGCGCGCCACACCACGCCCATGCCGCCGCGCCCCAGCTGAGCCACGACGCGATAGCGCCCGGCGAGGAGTCTGCCGACCCCGTCCGTCTGTTCCTGGTCCCCCGAATGCACCGCTGCCCCGTTCCTGCGAACCACTTTCCGTGGCGTACAGACTACGGGGCAGCAGTGACGGCCGAGATCCGGTGTTACTTGCCCGACCCGGTGAGGTCGCCGCGGCGCGGGCCCGAGAAGCCCTGCAGACGGGCCAGCGTCAGGCCGGTGAGGCGGGTGACCTCGCCCGCGTCGAGGGCGCCGCAGTCCAGGCCGCGCAGCAGGTAGCCGGCGAGGGCCTTGGCGGTGGCGGGCTCGTCGGCCACGGCGCCGCCCTCGTGGTGACCGGCGTAGGCGGCCAGGCGCGCGGCCGCGGCCTCGAAGCCCTCGCGGTAGAACGCGAACACGGCGGCGTAGCGGGTGGGGATGTGGCCGGGGTGCATGTCCCAGCCCTGGTAGTAGGCGCGGGCCAGGGCGCGACGGGTCAGGCCGTAGTGCAGCCGCCAGGCGTCGTGGACCTGCTCGGTGGTGCCGACGGGCAGGACGTTGGTCGAGCCGTCGGAGACGCGGACTCCGGTGCCGGCGGCGGCGACCTGCATGACGGCCTTGGCGTGGTCGGCGGCCGGGTGGTCGCTGGCCTGGTAGGCGGCGCTGACGTGGAGGCAGGCGCTGTAGTCGAAGGTGCCGTAGTGCAGGCCGGTGGCGCGGCCCTCAGCGGCCTGGATCATGCGGGCGACGGCGGCGGTGCCGTCGGTGGCGAGGATGGACTGGCTCGTCTCGATCTGGATCTCGAAGCCGATGCGGCCGCGCTCCAGGCCGCGCGCCTTCTCGAACTCCTCCAGGAGCCGCACCATCGCGCTGACCTGCTCGGGGTACGTCACCTTGGGCAGCGTCAGGACGAGGCCGTCGGGGAGGCCGCCCGCCTCCATGAGGCCGGACAGGAAGATGTCGAGGGTGCGGATGCCGCGGTCGCGTACCGCCTCCTCCATGCACTTCATGCGGATGCCCATGTACGGGGCGGCGGTGCCGTTCTTGTACGCCTCGGCGACGAGGCGGGCCGCGCGGGCGGCGTCCTGGTCCTCGTCGGCGCCCTTGTAGCCGTCCTCGAAGTCGATGCGCAGGTCTTCGATGGGCTCGCGCTCCAGCTTGGTGCGCACGCGCGTGTAGACGGCGTCGGCGAGGTCGTCGGTCAGGCCGAGGACCGCGGCGAAGGAGGCGGCGTCCGGAGCGTGCTCGTCGAGCATCGCGAGCGCCTTGTCGCCCCAGGTGCGGAGCGAGTCGGCGTCGAACTGCTCGCCGGGGACGTACACGGTGTGGACGGGCTGGCGGGTGCCGGGGTCTCCGGGGTAGCGGCGCGCGAGCTCCGCGTCCACGGGGGCGAGGGAAGCGCTGATGCCCTCGCTGACCGCTCCGGCGAGGCTCGTTGCCACCTGCTCTTGCTGACCCATTCCTGCATCCTCCACACGCTCGGCGCCGCGCCCGACATTTCCGCTCCACGGAATCAACAATCCGTATAGCGAAGTTATCCGTGACCTTCGTGCTGGTCAACACCTTCCCGTGTCCTGCATCCGGAGCCGACCGTCCGTGTTCACGCGTGTCCCGGCGCCTCGCGGGCCGCCGACGCGGACAGGGTGTCTCCATCCTCCCCGCGCGCCCCCGGTACCGGCTGCGCGGCCCGAACCCAAGGAGACCTGTGCCGATCGACTCTCCCTTCTCGCGCCGCAGTGGCCTGCGCGCGCTCGCCGCGGGCGCGGCCGTCCCGCTGTTCGGCACGGCGCTGTCGGCGGGCCCCGCGCACGCCGCGCCTGCGCCGGACGCCCGCCTTGAGGTGATGTCGTTCAACCTGCGCTTCGCGAGCAGCAGACCACCGCACCCCTGGACCGAACGCCGCCCGGTGACACGGGAGCTGCTGCTCCGCGCCAAGCCGCACGTGATCGGCTCCCAGGAGGGCCTCTACTACCAGCTGCAGGACATCGAGGCCGATCTCGGCGCCGACTACGACTGGATCGGCACGGGCACCGGGGGCGGCAGCCGCGACGAGTTCATGGCCGTCTTCTACGACACGCGCAGGCTGGCCCCGCTGGAGTACGAGCACTTCTGGCTCTCCGACACCCCGAGCCTCATCGCGTCCAACACCTGGGGCGCCAACTCGCCCCGCATGGCCACCTGGGTCCGTTTCCTCGACCGGATCACCAACACGCAGCTGTACGTCCTCAACACCCACTTCGACCACGTCAGCCAGAACGCCCGCGCGCGTTCGGCGACGCTGCTCGCCGAACGGATCGGCCGCCTCGACGCGTCCCGGCCGATCGTCGTGACGGGCGACTTCAACGCGACGGCCCACAACAACCCCGCGTACGACACCATGCTGGCCGCCGGGCTCGTCGACACCTGGGACGCGGCGAAGGAGCGCAGCAAGGCGTACGGCACGTTCCACGGTTACGGGCCACTCGACCCGGACGGCGGCCGGATCGACTGGATCCTCACCAGGCCCACGGCGCAGGTCCACGCCGCGTCGATGAACACGTTCACACTCGGCGGGCTGTACCCGAGCGACCACCTGCCGATCCAGGCGACGCTGACGCTGTGACGCGCCGAGGCCCTCGCCCCCGCAGCGCGCGGGAGCGAGGGCCTCGCAGGTGCGACGGGCTCAGCCCTTGCGGGACTTGACCTCGTCGGTGAGCGCCGGGACGACCTCGAAGAGGTCGCCGACGACGCCGTAGTCGACCAGGTCGAAGATCGGGGCCTCGGCGTCCTTGTTGATGGCCACGATGGTCTTCGAGGTCTGCATGCCCGCGCGGTGCTGGATCGCGCCGGAGATGCCCGAGGCGATGTACAGCTGCGGGGAGACCGACTTGCCGGTCTGGCCCACCTGGTTGGAGTGCGGGTACCAGCCGGCGTCGACCGCGGCACGCGAGGCGCCGACGGCGGCACCGAGCGAGTCGGCGAGCGCCTCGATGATCGCGAAGTTCTCGGCACCGTTCACGCCGCGGCCGCCGGAGACCACGATCGCGGCCTCGGTCAGGTCGGGGCGGCCCGTCGACTCGCGCGGGGTGCGCGAGACGACCTTGGTGCCGGTGGCCTTCTCGGAGAAGGAGACCGTGAGGGCCTCGACGGTGCCCGCGGCCGGGGCGGCCTCCACGGCGGCCGAGTTCGGCTTGACCGTGATGACCGGGGTGCCCTTGGAGACACGGGACTTGGTGGTGTACGAGGCGGCGAACGCGGACTGCGTGGCCACTGGACCCTCGTCGCCGGCCTCGAGGTCGACGGCGTCGGTGATGATGCCGGAGCCGATGCGGACCGCGAGACGGGCCGCGATCTCCTTGGCCTCGGCGGACGACGGGACGAGCACGGCGGCCGGGGAGACGGCCTCGTACGCGGCCTGCAGCGCGTCCACCTTCGGGACGACGAGGTAGTCGGCGAACTCGGGAGCGTCCGCGGTGAGGACCTTGACCGCGCCGTGCTCGGCGAGCGTGGCGGCGGTGGCCTCGGCGCCGGCGCCGAGGGAGACGGCGACGGGCTCGCCGATGCGGCGGGCCAGGGTCAGCAGCTCCAGGGTGGGCTTGCGGACGGCGCCGTCCACGTGGTCGACGTAGACGAGAACTTCAGCCATGGGACTTCAATCTCCTGCGAGTGCGAAGAATCTGGGGGCGGTTGGCGGGCTCTGCGAGCCTCTGGGCGGGCCCGGGGCGAACTCCGGGCCCACCGGCGGCTAGATGAACTTCTGGCCCGCGAGGTACTCGGCGAGCTGCTTGCCGCCCTCGCCCTCGTCCTTGACGATCGTGCCGGCCGTGCGGGCCGGACGCTCGGTGGCGGAGTCGACCTTGGTCCAGGCGCCCTCGAGGCCGACCTCTTCGGCCTCCAGGTCCAGGTCGCCCAGGTCGAGCGACTCCACCGGCTTCTTCTTGGCGGCCATGATGCCCTTGAACGACGGGTAACGGGCCTCGCCCGACTGGTCCGTCACGGACACGACGGCCGGCAGGGAGGCCTCCAGCTGCTCGCTGGCGGCGTCGCCGTCCCGGCGGCCCTTGACGGTGCCGTCCTCGACGGAGACCTCGGAGAGCAGCGTGACCTGCGGGACGCCGAGGCGCTCGGCGAGGATCGCCGGCAGCACGCCCATGGTGCCGTCGGTCGAGGCCATGCCGGTGATGACCAGGTCGTAGCCGGTCTTCTCGATGGCCTTCGCAAGCACCAGCGAGGTGCCCATCACGTCGGTGCCGTGCAGATCGTCGTCCTCGACGTGGACGGCCTTGTCGGCGCCCATGGAGAGCGCCTTGCGCAGCGCGTCCTTGGCGTCCTCGGGGCCGACGGTCAGCACGGTGATCTCCGCGTCGTCCGCCTCGTCGGCGATCTGCAGCGCCTGCTCGACCGCGTACTCGTCGAGCTCCGACAGGAGGCCGTCGACGTCGTCCCGGTCGACGGTCAGGTCATCGGCGAAGTGCCGGTCGCCGGTGGCGTCGGGCACGTACTTCACACAGACAACGATCCTCAAGCTCACGCCGGGTCTCCTACTGCATCGTCTTTACTGGGCTGCTGCCTAGGCTGATGGCCACTGCCTTCTTGCAGGCAGCATAGGCGCCTGAAGCGGCGGATCCCGGTCGGGGCGGCCCCCGCTCCGACCGAAATATTACTCATGAGTACACCCAGTTCATTCCCCCTGAGCAAGCGCTTTGAACTGTGACCTTCCCAACGCTCCGTAATCGGGCGGGACCCTGCCGGACGGGAACTCTCAGTCGCGCAGAGCGTTGAAGCGCCCCTGGTGGTACAGGAGCGGGCGCCCGTCGTCGACGCCGTCGCCGACGACGGCCTGGGCGAGCACGATGCGGTGGTCGCCCGCGGGCACGCGCGCGACGACCCGGCACACCAGCCAGGCGAGCGCGCCATCGAGGACGGGGACCCCCTCGGGCCCCTCGCGCCAGCTCGTGGGCGGGCCGAAGCGGTCGGCTCCGCTGCGCGCGAACGTCGCGGCGAGCTCCCTCTGGTGCTCGCCGAGTATGTGGACGCCGACGAACTCGGCCTCGCCGACCGTGGGCCAGCTGGAGGAGCCGGTGCCGATGCCGAACGAGACCACCGGCGGCTCGGCGGAGACCGAGGCGAGCGAGGTGGCGGTGAAGCCGACCGGGCGGGAGCCGCGGGCGGCGGTGATCACGGCGACACCCGCGGCGTGCTGCCGGAAGACCGAGCGCAGCAGATCGGGGGTGGCGGGGCGGGGGGCACTGAGGGCCGGCGATGCCGTCATGGGGTTGTCCTTCTGCCGGAGGTACGAGCGAAGACGTCGGTGCTCAGCACTGCGGACAGCGCGCGCTGGCATGGCGGGCGAGGTCCACGTGGACGCGCTCGTACAGCAGGAGGTCCCGGGGCATGGAAGCAGGCTCGCGATAGCTGCCGCATGCAGTCAAGCCCTTTCCGGGAGATGAAAGATGCGTCACGGCCGCGGCGCCCGCCGACTGCCGTGACCTGCGGGGCGTCCGGTCACACGGCCTCCCCCAGCGCGGCGATGACATCGGCCTTGCGGGGCTGCCCGGCCGCGCGGCGCACCTCGCGTCCGGCCGCGTCCAGGACGAGGACGGTGGGTGTCTTCACCACGCGCAGTTCCCGTACGAGATCGAGCTCGGCCTCGGCGTCGATCTCGACGTGGGAGACCCCCGGAACCAGCGCGGCCACGTCCGCGAGGACTCTGCGCGTCGCCCGGCAAGGCTGACAGAAGGCGCTGGAGAACTGGACGAGCGTCGCCCGCTCCCCCAGCCGCTCACCGATGTCGGCCGCGCCGAGCCGCCGCCCGGTGTCGTGTCCTGGCACTTCTGCCTCCCGCCCCCAGGGCCTCGCTCCGGTCACTCCCCGGTACAGCGTCCGCGGTCCCGCAAACATTCCTACGTGACGAGAATCTCCCGTATCGGCGGCACCAAGGCTGGCCAGCCGTCCGTTCTTGGGGCACGATCTGCGCAACGCCGAAAAACCTACGGCTGCGTAACCTCCCGCCGGGAGCCCCCTCCCCAGGCAGATACGAAGGGCCCTCCCCACCCATGGCAGAGCTTGTCTACCGTCCGGTCATCGGTGCCGCGAAAACGCTGTTCAAGGCATGGGACCTGAAGATCGACTGCAAGGGCTCGGAGAACATCCCACGCACGGGCGGCGCCGTCCTCGTCAGCAACCACATCAGCTACCTCGACTTCATCTTCGACGGCCTCGCCGCCCTCCCGCAGAAGCGCCTGGTGCGCTTCATGGCGAAGGACTCGGTGTTCCGGCACAAGATCTCCGGGCCGCTGATGCGCGGGATGAAGCACATCCCCGTCGACCGCAAGCAGGGCGAGGCGGCCTACGCGCACGCCCTCGACTCGCTGCGCTCCGGGGAGATCATCGGCGTCTTCCCCGAGGCGACGATCTCGCAGTCCTTCACGCTGAAGACGTTCAAGTCCGGCGCCGCACGCCTGGCCCAGGAGGCCGGGGTGCCGCTGATCCCGATGGCCCTGTGGGGCACGCAGCGGCTGTGGACCAAGGGCCACCCCCGCAACTTCAAGCGCAGCCACCTGCCGATCACGATCCGGGTCGGCGAGCCGGTGGAAGCGCCCAAGGACCAGTACGCGGGCGCGATCACGCGTCGCCTGCGCGAGCGCTGCCAGGAGCTCCTGGAGGCCGCCCAGCGCGCCTACCCGGTGCGGCCCAAGGGTCCGGACGACACGTGGTGGATGCCGGCGCACCTCGGCGGCACCGCGCCGACCCCGGCCGAGGTGAAGGCCGCCGAAGCGACCTGACCGGTCCGCCGCCGGGTCATTGCGGCGTCCCGCACAGCTGTGAGGGGTAGATCCGCCAGAGATGCAGCCGGTCCCGGGCCTCCTTGAGCGCACGAAGCGCCACCGGACTCGGGTCGGCATGGAGGACCGGGTAGTCCACCTCACCGGCTGCGGGATCCACCGGCCAGGCCAGCCGCTCCTCGCCGAGACGGAACTGTGCGTCGACACCGGCGGGGAGGTTGCCGCGCGGGTCCTGCCGGTGCCAGGCGCCGTCGAGGCGTACGGCGACCAGGCCGTGCAGCGCGTAGCCGCTGGTGTTGTCGTCCCGCAGCCGCTGGTAGCAGAACGCCGTCGGGATGTCCTCGGCGCGCAGCAGGGCGGCCAGGGCGTGGGACTTGGCGGTACAGATGCCGGTGCGCTCCCGCAGGACGTCGGAGGCGCGCCAGGTGACCTCCATGCGGCCCGAATCCTGCGAGTGGGGAACGGTGTCGCGCACGAACTCGAAGGCGGCGCGCGCGTACGCGTACGTATCGGCGGATGACTTTGTGAGAGCGGCCGCCGCCTCGCGGACCAGCGGGTGGTGATGGTCGATGACCTCGTCGGCGGCCAAGTACGCCGACAGGTCTGGGTTTTCCTGGATCAGCAGCATGCCGGGGAGCATAGGAATACGACCGGCCGCAGGTCAATGAGTTTACGGTCGGTCGTATACCTATGCAGACTTGGCTCCTAGCGCGCCATCTCTTCCTTGAGCGCCGCGAGGAACCCGTCGACGTCCTCTTCGCGGGTGTCGAACGCGCACATCCAGCGGACGTCACCGGCCGCCTCGTCCCAGAAGTAGAAGCGGTAGCGCTTCTGCAGGCGCTCGCTCACGTCGTGCGGCAGGCGGGCGAAGACGGCGTTGGCCTGCACGGGGTAGAGGATCTCCACGCCGTGCACGGACCGGACGCCCTCCGCGAGGCGCTGCGCCATCTCGTTCGCGTGCCGCGCGTTGCGCAGCCACAGGTCCTTGGCGAGCAGGGCCTCCAACTGCACCGAGACGAAGCGCATCTTGGAGGCGAGCTGCATGGACATCTTGCGCAGATGCTTCATGGAGCGGACGGCGTCCTGGTTGATGACCACGACCGCCTCGCCGAAGAGCGCACCGTTCTTGGTGCCGCCCAGCGACAGGATGTCGACGCCCACCGCGTTCGTGAAGGTCCGCATGGGGACGTCGAGCGCGGCCGCGGCGTTGGATATGCGGGAGCCGTCGAGGTGCACCCTCATGCCGAGCTGGTGCGCGTGGTCGCAGATCGCGCGGATCTCGTCGGGCGTGTAGAGCGTGCCCAGTTCGGTGTTCTGCGCGATCGAGACGACCTGCGGCATCGCGCGGTGCTCGTCGTCCCAGCCGAACGCCTGGCGGTCGATGAGCTCCGGGGTGAGCTTGCCGTCGGGCGTGGGCACGGTCAGCAGCTTGATGCCCGCCATGCGCTCGGGGGCGCCGCCCTCGTCCACGTGGATGTGCGCGGACTCGGCGCAGATCACCGCGCCCCAGCGGTCGGTGACCGCCTGGAGCGCGACCACGTTCGCCCCCGTGCCGTTGAAGACCGGGAAGGCCTCCGCGGTGGGGCCGAAGTGACCGCGGATCACCTGCTGGAGGTGGTCCGTGTAGTCGTCCTCGCCGTACGCGATCTGGTGGCCGCCGTTGGCGAGCGCCAGGGCCGCCATGACCTCCGGGTGGGCGCCCGCGTAGTTGTCGCTCGCGAAGCCGCGGACGTCCGGGTCGTGACGGCGGCGGGCGTCGGTCTTCGGAGGATTCACGGGCATGTCGTCACGAGCGGTCGTATCGCGCGCGGTCACGGCTTCTCGGTCAGCCACAAGCGGTTTCCGTTCACTTCACCGGCGGGCTTCTCCCAGACGCCGGCGATGGCCTCGGCCAGCTCCTTGACGTCCGTGAAGCCCGCGAACTTCGCGTTGGGCCGCTCCGCGCGCATCGCGTCGTGCACCAGCGCCTTGACCACCAGGATGGCAGCCGCCGCGCGCGGGCCGTCCTCGCCCCCCGCCTTGCGGAAGGCGTCCGCGAGGGCGAGCGTCCAGGCCTCGGCCGCCGCCTTGGAGGCGGAGTACGCCGCGTTGCCCGCGGTCGGCTTGCTCGCGCCCGCCGCGCTGATCAGCAGATAGCGGCCCCGGTCGCTGCGCCGCAGACCCTCCTCGAAGGCGAGGGAGGTGTGCTGCACGGTACGGATCAGGAGCTTCTCCAGAAGGTCCCAGTCCGCGAGGTCGGTCTCGGCGAAGCTCTTGCTGCCGCGCCAGCCGCCGACGAGGTGGACCAGGCCGTCGATCCGCCCGAACTCCTTCTCCGTGCGCGTCGCCCACGCGCGGGTCGCGTCCAGATCCAGCAGGTCGACCGTGTCGCCGATGACGGTCGCCCCGCCGTGCGCGTACCGCGCGGCGTCCACCGCTTCGGCGAGGCGCGCGGGGTCGGCGTCCGATGCCACGACCGTGGCCCCTGCCTCGGCCAGCCTGAGCAGGGTGGCCCGTCCCGCGGGTCCGGCCGCTCCGGCCACCGCGACCACGGCTCCATCGAGTGCGGACATGGTCCTCGCCTCCTCCTGGCGGCCGCTCACGCGGCGGCCTTCTCGGCGCTCGAAGAAGCGGTGATCCCCTTGGTGGAGGCGATCACGTTCTTCAGCTTCTTGGAGAGCGCCTCATAGAACATGCTGAGCGGAAACTCGTCGGGAAGCACCTCGTCGACGAGTTTGCGCGGCGGCAGCGAGGTGTCCAGGGCGTCCGGGCCCTTGGCCCAGCGCGATCCGGGGTGCGGGGCCAGGTACTGGGAGACCAGGTCGTACGCCGCGAACCAGTGGACCAGCTTCGGGCGGTCGATGCCCGCCCGGTAGAGGGCCTCGATCTCGCCGCACAGCTGGTTGGTGACCTGCGGGGCGCGCTCCCAGTCGATCCTGAGCTGGTTGTCGGTCCAGCGGACCACGTCGTGCTTGTGGAGGTAGGCGAAGAGGAGCTGGCCGCCGAGCCCGTCGTAGTTCTTGACGCGGTCGCCGGTGACCGGGAAGCGGAACATCCGGTCGAAGAGGACGGCGTACTGCACGTCGCGCGCCTGCGGGACGCCTTCGGCTTCCAGCTTCACGGCCTCCTTGAAGGCGGTGAGGTCACAGCGCAGCTCCTCCAGGCCGTACATCCAGAACGGCTGGCGCTGCTTGATCATGAACGGGTCGAACGGCAGGTCGCCGTGGCTGTGGGTGCGGTCGTGGACCATGTCCCACAGGACGAACGCCTGCTCACAGCGGTCCTGGTCGCCGACCATCGCACGGATGTCGTCGGGCAGTTCGAGCCCGAGGAGGTCCACGGCGGCCTCGGTGACGCGGCGGAAGCGGGCCGCCTCGCGGTCGCAGAAGATGCCGCCCCAGGAGAAGCGCTCGGGGGCCTCGCGCACCGCGATGGTCTCGGGGAAGAGGACGGCCGAGTTCGTGTCGTACCCGGCGGTGAAGTCCTCGAAGGTGATGCCGCAGAAGAGCGGGTTGTCGTAGCGCGTGCGCTCGAGGTCGGCCAGCCAGTCGGGCCAGACCATGCGCAGCACGACCGCTTCGAGATTGCGGTCGGGGTTGCCGTTCTGCGTGTACATCGGGAAGACGACCAGGTGCTGCAGGCCGTCCTCGCGGCGCGCCGCGGGCTGGAAGGCGAGCAGCGAGTCGAGGAAGTCCGGCACCCGGAAGCCCCCCTCGGCCCAGCGGCGCAGGTCCGCGACGAGCGCCCGGTGGTACGCCGCGTCGTGCGGCAGGAGCGGGGAGAGCTCGTCGACCGCGGATATCACGCGGTCCACGGCGAGTTCGGCGATGCTCCTGGCCGGGGCGCCGTCCGCCGCGAAGTCGATGGACCCGTCCGCCGACTGCCAGGGCCGGATGTCCTCGACGGCGTCCTTGAGCACCGGCCACGCCGGGTGGTCCACCACCGGCCCATCAGCGGTAGGAACCGCACCCTCCGTACCCGACTGCACAAGAATTTCCGTCATGACCCACCTTCCACGGGAGAACCTCGCGTCAGAACACCGTATGCGTGCGAGGTTCTCCGCGACAAGGGGGGTATCGGGAAATTATCCTGTGCCACCCCCTGTTCCACCGCTGTTTTTCCTGTGGGCCGATACCGATACGGAGTCGATCGCTTCTGCCACACCCGCCAGCACTCCCGCCGCGTTGGGCAGCAGCTCAGGGAAGCCCAGGAAGCCGTGGAACATCCGCGGGCAGTGGACCAGGGTGACGGCCACGCCGGCCGCGCGCAGGCGGTCCGCGTAGTCCAGCCCTTCGTCGCGCAGCGGGTCGCAGCCCGCGACGACGAGGTGCGCGGGCGGCAGTCCGGTGAGGCCGGCGGCGCGCAGCGGTGAGGCGAGGGGATGCGTGCCGTCGCCGCCGGGCCCGAGGTACTGCTGCCAGAACCAGCGCATGTGCGCGGCGGTCAGGAAGTACCCGCGCGCGTTCTCCCGGTACGAGGCGGTGTCCTGGGCGGCGTCCAGTACGGGGTAGAGCAGCACCTGCAGCGCGACGGCGGGGCCGCACTCGTCCCGCGCCCTGAGTGTCACGGCGGTGGCGAGGCCGCCGCCGCTGCTGTCCCCCGCGGTGACGATCGCGCCCGGATCGCCGCCGAGCACGGCGCTTTCGCTCGCGGCCCAGCACAGCGCCGCGTACGCGTCGTCGACGGCCGCCGGGAAGCGGTGTTCGGGCGCGAGGCGGTAGCCGACGGAGACCACGGCGGCGCCGGCCCCGGCGGTCAGGCCGCGGGCCGTGGCGTCGTGGGAGTCGAGCCCGCAGAGCGTGTAGCCGCCACCGTGGAGGAAGACGACGGTCGGGCGGGGCCCCGGGTGCCGTTCCCGGTCCGGGAGATAGATCCGGACCGGGATCCCGGGCGCGCCCGGCGCCCCCGGGACCATCCGGTCCGCCACCGGCCCGACCGCGGGCCGCGCCTTTCCGGAGGCGGGCGCGGCGGCGAGGGTCCGCCGCGCCTCGACGGCGTCGGTGACGGCGCCGCCGAGATCGGGGAAGGCGGCGGCCAGGGCGTCCACGAGGGGCCTGGCAAGGGGGTCGAGACGGTCGGCGCCGGGCGCCACCGCCCCGGCGGGGTCCGCGTTCTCCCTTCGCGTCACGGCGTGGCCGCTCCCCGGGGGCGGAAGTGGGGGATGACCTTTTCGCCCCACTGCCGCAGAGTCTCCAGGCAGGCCTCCTGCGGGACGGTGCCCATCTGGACGAGGCACATGACCTCGTCGGCCCCCGCGTCGCGCAGGCGCTCCACGTAGGCGATGGCGTCGTCCGCGGTGCCGTACGCGTGGTCGGCGTTGAAGGTGGCCGTCGAAGTGGGGCGCACCGGAATGTCGTGCTCGTGCAGCCGCGCGACGACCTGCTCGGCCGCCCTGCGCATCTCGGCCGCCTCGTCGCCGCCTTCGACGACCGCCTCGTCGGGGACGCCCGCGCCGCCGTACCAGTGCCCGATGGACTGCGCGAAGAACCGCTGCCCGCGGACGCCGACGCGCCGCGCGGCCGCCCCGTCGTCGAGCACGATCGTCGGGCAGAGCACGGAGAAGTGGTCGTTGACGACGCTCGACACGAACCGCGCGTCGGTGCGGGCGGCGATCGCGGCGTCGTACGCCTGACGCATTCCGGCGATCGACTCGGGGCCCGCGAAGCCCATCACGAGGGCGCCGATGCCGAGTTCGGCGGCCTGCGTCAGGGTCTCGGTCCTGCTGCACGCGAGGAAGAGCGGCGGGTGCGGGGTCTGTACGGGGCGCGGCAGGATCGGGTGGGGGCCGATGTCGAGGAGCTCGCCGTGATGTTCCAGCTCCTCCTTCTCCCAGGCCTTTGCGATGATCCGCAGCGCTTCCTCGACCTCCTGCGTCGTACGGTCCCTGTCGACCCCGCACAGGGACGTCTCCTGCGCCGTGCCGCCCCGGCCCGCGCCGAGGTCGAGCCGCCCTCCGGAGAGCAGGTCCAGCATGGCCGCGCGTTCGGCGACCCGCGCCGGATGGTTGAAGTTGAACGGCATGCAGACGACGCCGTGCCCGATCCTGATGGTGCTGGTGCGCGCGGCGACCCAGGTCAGGAAGATTTCCGGCGCACTCATGTGCGCGTACCACTTGAGTGAATGGTGCTCTACCGCCCATATGCGGTCGAACCCCATCTGTTCGGCCAGTACGGCCTGTTCGACGCTGTCGTGGATGAGCTGGTGTTCCCGTTCGACGGTCGGGTCGGCGAGCTGCGCCTCGAAGATGACGGAGAACTTCATGTGCCCTCCAGGGTGTGGTGCCCTCGGTGCCTGTACGGCACGGCCTGTATGTCGATTAGCCATATGACTAGTCGTCACATCACGAACAAGCAAGGGCTGACGCACGGCCTCCTCCCGAGCGGACCCTGTCCGGGAATCACCTGCGTCGGCGGCTGGTTGGCAGGGTGGAGCATGACATCGGGAACCGGTCGCGTTACGGTCACGGAAGTGTGAAGAGCAGGCCCCTGACGGTGGTCGGACCCGAGGGCTGGGCCGATGACCGTGTCGGCGCCACTGCCGCTCACAGAACGACGAGAATGCCGGAGCAGGGCGCCGCCATGGGAGACAGATTGACCGTTCCGTCCGCACCCACGCCAAACGATCAGTCCGCGTCGCAGGGGGTGCCGTCACCCAGGGGCGAGGTGGAGTTGCTCAAAGCCACCACCGAACAGCTTCGCGACCAGGTGTTCGAGCTCCAGGTCCAGGCGCGTGCCCGCGCCAGGATCGCGCTGGCCGAGGGCATCCTGGTCGAGCGCTACCGGCTCGCGGGCCCGCAGGAGGCGTTCGCGTTGCTGCGCCAGGCCTCCCAGCGGGCCAACATCAAGCTGCACCAGCTGGCCTCCGCGGTCGTCCGCACACCGGGTCCGGCGCCGGGCGCCGCGGTGTGGGTCGTCGAGCGGGCGCAGCAGCCGACTCCGGACCTGGGCGTGCTCCAGGCCGGCTCGCTCGACGCGACGAACCAGGGCGAGGTCCTCGGCGCCGCGCTGCGCCGTGTCATGGCCGTCACCGGTACGGACATGGGGAATGTGCAGCTGGTCGAGGACGACATCCTGCGCATGGCCAAGCACGCGGGCCTGCCCCGGCAGTTCACCGACTACTTCGCGTTCGTCGACGGGAACACGTCGTGCTCCCGGGCCGCCGCCGCCAGTCACCAGGTCACCGTCAAAGAGGTGGCCTCATCGGCCGGTTTCGACGACGACACGCGGCGCGTGATCCTCGCCTCCGGCAGCCGCGCCTGCCACAGCATCCCTCTCGTCGACGAGCAGGACACCGTCCGCGGCGTGATCTCCTCCCACCACGCCCGGCCCCTCGCCGGCTTCACCCAGACGCAGCTGCGGGCCCTGGACAGCGCGAGCCGCGCCCTCGGCTCCTGGATCAAGTGGCATCAGCGCACCGTGCTCGTCGACGCGCTGCAGGATCTGCACCGGCTGGCCCGCGCCCACCGGGTGTAGCGGTCCTCGCGGCCGAGGGATTCAGCCGGCCGCCGTGAAGACCGCGTCGGCGAAGGCTCCCCCTGGCGTGAAGGCCCGCTCGGCGAACCGCTCCCCCATGCGGCGGTGCGCGGCCGCGTCCGGGTGGAGCTGGTCGGGCAGCGGCAGTTCGGCAGCGTCCTCGGTGCCGTAGAGCTCACGGCCGTCCAGGTAGTACAGGTTCGGGTCGTCCGCCGCCCGCTGCCGCACGATCCGGGCCAGTTCGTCGCGGATGACGTTGAGGGTGAGCTTGCCGCTCGCCCGTTCCGCCGGGTCGCCCATGGCCTTGAACACGATCCGTCCCTCGCTGAAGCCGGAGAAGTCCGGCGCGCTGGGGCCAGGGGTGTCCTCGTGCACGGGGCACAGAATCGGCGAGACGACCAGGAGCGGGGTGTCGGGGTGCCCCTCACGGACGGTGTCCAGGAAGCCGTGCATCGCCGGGGTGAAGGCGCGCAGTCGCATCGCGTCCGCGTTGACCAGGTTGATTCCCATCTTGATGCTGATCAGGTCGGCGGGGGTGTCCCGCAGGGCGCGGGCGGTGAACGGGTCGAGCAGGGCGCTGCCGGCCAGACCCAGGTTGATCAGCTCGACCCCGCCGAGCGAGGCGGCGAGCGCGGGCCATGTGGTGGTGGGCCCGGCCGCGTCGGAGCCGTGGCTGATCGAACTGCCGTGGTGCAGCCACACCTTGCGGCCAGAGGCCGGGGCGGGCTCCACGGGAGCGTCGGTGCGCAGCACGAGGAGTTCGGTGGTCTCGTTGTGCGGCAGCCAGATCTCGACGTCCTTCATGCCGTCGGGCAGCCGTTCGGTGAAGCGCACGGTGCCGGGTTGCCCGGCGGTGTACTCAGTGGTGCCCGTGGTCATGTCTATGGTCAGGGTGTTGCCGCCGCTCGCGCTCGCTCGGTCGACCGGGCTGCCGTCGACGAGCAGTTCGTAGACGCCGTCCGGCCGGGGCGGCGCGCCCACGTAGACCCGCTTGGTGGGCAGCGTGTCGAGCTCGACCGCGGTGGCGCGGGTACGGAACGCCAGGCGCACGCCGGACGGCTGGGACTCGGCCATGGCCAACTGGCCGTCGTTGTTCTGTGCGCGGGCCCAGGCGGGCAGCCGGTGCGGCATTACGCCGCGCTCGGTGCGCTCGACGTCGAGGGCGCCGCGCAGGAGCTCCGCGGTGACGGGGGTGGTGGTCCAGTGTTGATCGGTATGCACTGCCGTATTCCTTGCCGTGTTCATTGCCTCAACCTGTTGATCAATGCGGATGGTCTCGGGGGCCCGACGCCGGAAGGACCCTAGGCAGCCGGCGCGGGCCAGTTGCGCAGCAGGGCGTCGAGGGCGTCGATAACGCGTGTCCAGGTCTCCTGCGAGTCGGGCGCGCTGTGGCTGAACCCGCCTCCGAGCTCCAGGCTCACGTAGCCGTGGAAGACGCTGCCCAGGAGGCGGACCGCGTGCGTCTGGTCCGGTTCCGACAGGTCGTATCCGCGCAGGATCGCCCGTGTCATCTCCGCGTGCCTGCCGCCCGCGCTGGCCGCGGCGGCCTCCGGTGCGAGCCTGAGCTGGGCCGCGGCGTACCGGCCCGGGTGCTCCTTGGCGTAGTCGCGGTAGACGTTCGCGAGGGCGGCCAGGGCGTCCTTGCCCGCCCGTCCGGCGAGTGCGTCGGCGCCCCGGTCGGCGAGTTCGGCCAGGGCGAGCAGGGCGATCCCGGTCTTGAGCTCCTGGGAGTTCTTCACGTGCGAGTAGAGGCTCGCGACCTTGACGCCGAAGCGGCGGGCGAGGGCCGAGACGGTCACCTGGTCGAAGCCGACCTCGTCGGCCAGCTCCGCCCCGGCCTGGATCAGTCGTTCCGTGGTCAGCCCTACGCGCACCATGATGCTCTCCTCGTTCGGCATGAACGAGTATGCATTTGCCTAAAGCCTTTAGGCAAATGGGCATGGTACTTAGCCGGTGCGTGCCACCTGCCCGCTCAGGCTCGCGCGATGCGCTTCTCGCCCGAGCGGGCCAGTGGACCGCGGTCGGTCAGAGCACGGTGATGTGGCCGGGGGCGGGCAGGCGCGGAGCGGTGGCGGGCTCGTAGATGTCTGCGAGGGCCATGAAGAGCAGGGCCACCGCGAGGGCGCCGGGGTCCGGGACGCCGAGGGCGTGATCTCCGACATAGCTGGCGCGGCCGCGCCGGGGGCGCAGCGACGCGGTGGCCAGGGCGCCGCGGATGGCGGCCTGGGCGGCCTCGGTGAGCGGCGCCACGGCGCCGGCGTCCCGGGTGGCGGCCAGGGACTCGGCGGCGGGTGCGAGGGCGTCGACCAGCGTGCAGTCGCCGGGGCTCGCGCCGCCCACCCGGTGGATGGCGGCGTATCCGGCCGCCGCGGCCTCCGCGAGCGCGGCGACCGGCGGCGCCCCGCCGTCCGCCGGGGAGGCGGTGGCGAGGTGCTGGAAGAGGAGGCCGAACAACGGGCCGCTGGTGCCCCCGACGTCGTTGAGGAAGGCGTCGGCGAGGGCGGCCGTGCCGTCCGCGCCGGTCTCGTCGGCCAGCTTCACCGCGCGCCGGACGCCACCGGCGAGGTTGTCGCCGAAGTCGCCGTCACCGACGAGCTGGTCGAGCTTGGTGAGGTTGTCGCGGACCTGCGTGACGGTGCGGGCGTAGTGGTCGAGCAGGGCGCGGTCGCCGCCCGTGCGCGGCGCGCGTACGGGCGAGCTCGCCGCGGCAGGCTCGGCGGTCGGCGCGGGCAGCCCCGGGGCGAGCGAGGGGCGCGGCAGGACCAGCGGGGTCCGGGTGGGTGCGGTCCACAGGTCGGCCCATCCCTCGTCGAGCCGGGTCAGGGTGAGGGAGAAGCCGGCCATGTCCAGGGCCGCGGTGAAGGTGCCGGGGACGACCAGTACCGGGCGGACGCCGCGGGCGGTGAGCTCGTCGCCGAGCAGCACGGCGATGGCGTTGAGCTCCAGCTCCGTGGTGGCGCCCAGGCCGTTGACGAGGGCGAGCACCTCGTCGGGCCCCTCGGGCAGCGCATCAAGGAGGTCGTCCGTCATGCGCCGGACGAGGTCGCCGGTCGCGGGCCGGGCGATGGTGCGGATGCCGCGTTCGCCGTGGATGCCGACGCCGTAGTCGAGGGTGCCCTGGTCCAGCTCGAACGCGGGGCTCAGCGTGGTGGGCGAGGTCTGGGCGCGGGCGGCGACCGCGATGCTGCGGGACCGGGCCACGATCCGCCGTCCCAGGTCGGCGAGCTCCTCCAGCGTCGCCCCCCGGTCGGCCGCGGCGCCCAGGAGCTTCTCGACGACGACGGTGGCGGCGGTGCCGCGGCGGCCGGTGGCGCTGTCCACGCTGTCGGTGGCCAGGTCGTCGTCGACCAGGACCGTGGCGACGGGGATGCCGTCGTGGCGCAGGCGCTCCGCGGCGATCTGGAAGTTGATGACGTCGCCGGTGTAGTTCTTCACGATGTGCAGCACGCCGTCGCTCTTGGCGGCCGCCGCGCTGGCCTCGTAGATCTGCCGGTTGTGCGGGGAGGCGAAGACCGCGCCGGGGCAGACGGCGTCCAGGCCGCCCCGGCCCAGGAGCCCGGTGTGCAGGGGCTCGTGCCCGGAGCCGCCGCCGGAGACCAGGCCCACCGTGCGGGCCGGGTCGGCGTCGAGCGCCCGCAGGTAGAGGGGGCTGCTGTTCACCTCGATCAGCCCGGCATGCGCCTGGGCCAGCCCTCGGGCCGCGGTCAGCACGGCGTCGTTCTCCGGAAGGAAGTGGCTCATCGGGTTCTCCGTGGGTGTGCGGTCGGCGTGTCCGGGCGCGGGCGGTGCGTGCCGGGCTCGGACGGCGTACGCGGGCGAAGGGGCGTCCGTACGACGGCGGGCCGGCACGGCGGAACAACCGGCGGTCCCGGGCCACCCGGTACCGCGGAGTTCCGCTCGTACCGGGTGGCAGGGCGGCCCACCTTGGTCGCCCACCGCTCCCCAAGGTCGGCACTCCCGCCTACCGGCACTCCCGCGTTCCGGTCCTCGTGCCCTTGTGCGAGGCTGACACCGTGCACCCGCCCGGGCGGCGATCCGCGAAGGGCGCGCGGCACCCTCCGTACGACAGCACCATTTTTGCGAGGTCTTTACAGTTGCCGGACGCGCGACGCGAGGATCTGGGGCGGATGCTGCGCGCCTGGCGGATGGCACGGGACCCCGGTCTGCTGCCCGGCCCCGTGCCCTTCCGCGGCCACCGCAGCTACCTCACCCAGCTCGACATGGCCCTGCTGCTCGGCGTCTCCGAACGCTGGTACCGCGCTTTGGAGCGGGGCGAGGAGCGCGGGTACGCGCGCGAGATGATCGCCGGGGTCGCCCGGATCCTGGACCTCTCCGCGCATCAGGCGAGGGCCCTCTATCGCGGCACCGGCCATCAGCCACCACGGCAGCGGGACGCGGCCGCCCGACCGGACGCCGCGCTGCTCGACCTGCTGCACCAGCAGCGCCGGGTGAGCTGGATCTGCGACCAGGCCTGGGACGTGGTCGCCGCCAATGCCGTGGCCGCGCGCCATTGTCCCTGGCTGGTCCACGCGGACGCGAACGCCATGACCTGGGCGTTCTCCCCGGAAGCCCGGTACCAGTTGCGCGACTGGGACACGAAGTGGGCCGCCCCGCTGCTCGGGCGGCTGCGCCTCGCCTGGCAGCGCTGGCCGGACAACGAACGCCTGGATGAGGTGGTGCGGACGGTGCGGCGCGAGCCCGGCGTCGCCGAGCTGTGGGACCGCACGGCCGACGGCCGGGGCTCCGCCGACGACGAGCCGCGCCCGATGTACTTCCCGCTGGTGGCGCCCGACCCCGTCGCCGTGCGCATCACGGCCTACGGCCGCTTCGGCGACACGGCGCTGCGCTGGCTGGTCCTCACGCCCGTGGACTCGTCCGTCACGTTCCCCTGACGGTCCCGCTCGGCGGACTCAACCGGCTTCCGCGCCTGCCGTCAGTCGGGGAGTCCCGCGAGCCATTCGGTCAGGAGCCGGTTGACCTCGGTGGGGCGTTCCTGCTGGACCCAGTGTCCGCAGCCGTCCAGGACGTGCGAGGAGCGCAGGCCGGGCAGGGTGCCGGGGAACGCCGCGATCGCGTCCGCGAGCCAGGTGGTGGAGGCGTCCAGGGCCCCGCCGACGAACAGGGAGGGCTGGGTGATCGGGGCGCCCGTGAAGCCGGGGTTGAGGTCCTCCCAGTCCCGGTCCATGGCGCGGTAGCGGCTGAGCGCGCCGGTCAGGCCGGTCCGCTCGAACTCCTCGGCGTAGACGTCGAGATCCCGCTCGCCGAGCCAGCCGGGCAGCCGGCCGACGGGGAAACGGTCGCGCAGCCGACCGCCGCGGCTCACGAAGTGCGGGTCCGGCGCGTCGGGCCCGGGCATGGTGTCGGCGGAGAGCGCGGCGTAGAAGCCGGCGAGCCAGCCCCGCACGTCGGGCTCGATCTCGGCCTCGGCGCGGCCGGGCTCCTGGAAGTACGAGACGTAGAACTCCTCGTCACCGCCCATCCCCGCGAACACCTCGCCGGGTCGCGGACCGCCGGGCGGCGTGTACGGGACGCTCAGCAGGCCGACCGCTCTGAAGACATCGGGGCGCACGAGGGCGGAGTGCGCGGCGATGGTCGCGCCCCAGTCGTGTCCGACGATCACCGCGGTCTCCTCGCCGAGCGCGCGCACCACGGCGGCGTTGTCCTCGACGAGGTCGAGCATCCGGTAAGCGGCGCTCTCCTGCGGCCTGGACGAGCGGCCGTAGCCGCGCACGTCGACGGCGACCGCGCGGTAGCCTGCCGCGGCCAGGGCCGGCAGCTGGTGGCGCCAGGAGTACCAGGACTCCGGGAAACCGTGCACCAGCAGGACGAGAGGGCCGGTGCCCTGCTCCACCAGGTGGATCCGGCCCGCGGGCGTGGCGACGAGGCGGTGCGTGCGGTCCTCGCGGTCCGTGCGGTCCGTGGCGGGCGGGGTCTGGGTCTGGGTCTGGGTCTGGGGGACGTTCATGGATCCTCCTGGGGCTCCGAAGGCTTCGGACACGAGCATCCGGCGAGGGCGGGCGCGGTGGCGACGTTCTTTGCCGATCCGGCAAACGCGGGTCGCCGGACCCGGCATACCCGGCGTACCCATGGGCGGATCCGGCTACGGAACGATCGAGTCCACGTATCCGCCGTCGACCCGCACGGCCCCGCCCGTCGTGGCGGAGGCCAGCGGGGAGCTCTGGGGAGTTCCTGACGTGACTCTGGTCTCCCCCGCCCTCACCCCTCACCCCTTCCGCCGCTCCAACGCGTCGACGAGCACCCGCACGTGGCCGTGCGGAAGGTCCTTCGTCGCCGTAAGGAGCGTCAGGCGGCCCTCCTGGGCCTGGGACCGCAGCCGGTCGAGTGCCGCGGACTGGTCCGGGTCCGCGAGCTCGTGGCGGTAGCGCTCGGCGAACTCCTCGTAGCGCTCGGGGTCGTGGTCGTACCAGCGGCGCAGCTCGTTCGACGGGGCCAGTTCCTTCTCCCACGCGTCGAGCCGCGCCCGTTCCTTGGACACCCCGCGCGGCCACAGCCTGTCGATCAGGACGCGGGCGCCGTCGTCGGGCGACGCCTCGTCGTACACGCGCTTGACCTGTACGTCGAGGGAGCGGCTCGGCGTCATGGCGTTCTCCGTCCGGTCGGGGTCCTGGTCGGGGTCCTCCTCAGAGCCTGCCTTTGAACCCCCGCCTGGGCAGCGACGCCCGGCACCGGAACGGCGCGCGGGCGTACCCCGTTCGGGCGACCATCGCGGGCCGCCGCCGTGCCGCCCTGATCAAGTGAGGCCATGACAGGACGCATCGGCAGCATCGACCGGCGGTGGTTCGAACGGGTGGCGTCGGCGCGGCTGCCGGGCGGAGAGCTGCTGCCGCCCCTCAGCGCCGCCGCCAACCACGGGCGTCTCTGGTTCGGTTCGGCGGCCGTGCTCGCGGCCGTCGGCGGCCCCGCTGCCCGGCGCGCCGCGCGGCGCGGGGCGGGCGCCCTCGCGCTGGCCTCGCTGACCACGAACGCCGTGGCCAAGTACGCCGTCCGCCGCCGTCGGCCCGTCATGACCGCGGTCCCCGCGGTCCGGCATCTGGGCAAGGCGCCGTGGACCTCGTCGTTCCCGTCCGGGCACGCGGCGTCCGCGACGGCGTTCGCCGTGGGGGTGGCCCTTGAGGCGCCCCGGTACGGCGCTCTGCTCGCGCCGGTCGCCGCCGCCGTCGCCTTCTCCCGGGTGTACGTGGGGGTCCACTACCCCGGCGATGTGCTCGCGGGCTGCGCGCTCGGCGCGGCCGCCGCGGCGGTCACCTGCTACTGGTGGCCGCCGCGCCCCTCGCCCGCGCGGCAACGGCGGACCCGGGTGGCGGCGCCCGCGCTGCCGGACGGCGAGGGGCTGGTCGTGGTCCTCAACTCCGGTGCGGGCAAGGGCGTTCCGGGGCGCATCCCGGCGCGCGAGCACCTGGAGCTGCTACTGCCGAAGGCCGAGATCCTGGCGCGCGGGCCGGGCGACGATCTCGACGAGGTGCTGGACGAGGCGGTGGAGCGGGCCGGAGGGCCGGGCGGGGTGCTCGGTGTCTGCGGCGGCGACGGCACGGTGAACGCCGTCGCCCGCCGCGCCGCGGCCGCCGGGATCCCGCTGGCGGTGTTCCCCGGCGGCACCCTCAACCACTTCGCCCTGGACGCCGGCACGTCCACCTTCGAGGACACCGCGCACGCCGTGCAGCGCGGCGAGGCCGTCCGCGTCGACCTGGCCCGGGTGCGCGACGGCGACGGCGCGGACGTCGCCGGCTTCGTCAACACCTTCAGCATCGGGCTCTATCCGGATCTGGTGCGCAAGCGCGAGAAGTTGGAGGGCCGCATCGGCAAGTGGCCCGCGGCGGCCGTGTCGTTCGTCGAGGTGCTGCGGACGGCGGCGCCGCTGCGCATCCGGCTCGACGGTCACGACCGGGTCCTGTGGCTGCTCTTCGCGGGCAACGGCCAGTACCTGCCGGACGGGCTCGCCCCCGCGCACCGGCCGCGCCTGGACGACGGTCTCCTCGACGTCCGCACGGTCGACGCGGAGGCGACGCTGGCCCGTACCCGGGTCGCCCTCTCCGCGCTGGGCGGTGCGCTGCGGCGCTCGCGGGTCTTCCGCGCCGAGCGCGTCGAGGAGCTCAGGCTCAGCGGTCTGGAGGACGTCGCGAGCCTCGCGTACGACGGCGAGACCGCCCAGGCGCCGGACGCCCTGCTCCTGGACAAGCGGTGCGCCGCGCTGACCGTCTACAGCCCGGCCGCGCCCCTGGACGAGATCGCGCAGCGGGCCCGCACCCTGACACTGGTGGCGAACCGCCGCCCGGGCGGCGACCGCGGCTGAGCTCCGCGCCGCCGCGGCGGGACCAAGCCGCGGACGGTTCGGGAGGTGAGGCCCGCCGCGCGCCGCGGCCCGCAGGACCCGCGGCGAGCCTTGCCGGACCTTGCCGGACCTTGCCGGGCCTTGCCGGGCCTTGCCGGGCCTTGCCGGGCCTTGCGCCCGGAGCGTGCGGTTCACTTCAATGCGGCGTATGGCAGCCCGTCGCACGACATCGCGCACCCCGTCGCCGCAGCAGGAAGGCCCGATGCCGCCGACCGCCTGGGCGGTGCTCGGTCTGCTCTCCTTCCCCGGGGAGCGGACCGGCTACGAACTCAAGAAGTGGGCCGACGCCTCACTCCGCTTCTTCTACTGGTCCCCCGCCATCAGCCAGATCTACGCCGAACTGCGCCGTCTGGAGGCCCTCGGGTACGCCACCTCGCGGCGCTCGGGGCCCGAGGAGCCGCGTACGAAACGGTCGTACGCCATCACCGAGGAGGGCCGCGCCGCGCTCGCGGCCTGGGCGGGCGGCGGCCAGGACGCCGGGCCGCCCGTCCTCAAGCATCCGCTGCTGCTGCGGGTCTGGCTCGGGCACCTCACGGCGCCGGACCAGCTGCGCGCGCTGGTCGCCGAGCACATCGCACGGACGAAGGGCGAGCTGAAAGAGGTGCGGGACGCGCTCGCGCGGGCGGGCGGGGCGCAGGCCTGGTCCCACCCCGAGGTGGCGCTGCGGTGGAGCGAGCGGCGGCTGGAGGCCGAGGTGGAGCTGGCCGAGGCGATGCTCGTGGACCTCGACGCACTGGAGGAAGCCAAGTCTCCGGGGGGCGCGGCGGCGTCCGCCCTCCCCGCTCCCCGCGGGCCCCGTCAACGCGGCGAGGACGCGCCCACCCCCGGGTGAAGCGACTGGCCCCGGTGGCGCTCCGAGCGGTAGGACGGCGGGGTCAGCCGTCCCCCGCCGTACGGAGCAGCGCACCCGTGAGCACCCGCGCCGTCCTGGTCGCCGCCCTGATCACCGGGCTCCTCCTCGGCATCGCCGGAACCAGAACGGACAGCTCCACGGACCCGCGTCCGCACGGTTCGCTCACCGTGTCGGGCCATTAGGCTGCGACATTGTCGCGCGGCTTCCTCCGTCCTCGCCGCGCGGTCGCCGAGCCTCCGTCGACGGAAGCGAGTGGACCTTGAACTTCCTCACCATCGGTCATCGCGGGGTCATGGGCGTCGAGCCCGAGAACACCCTTCGTTCCTTCATCGCCGCGCAGGCGGCGGGCCTCGATCTCATCGAGCTGGACCTGCATCTGAGCAAGGACGGCGCCCTGGTCGTCATGCACGACGCCGACGTGGCCCGTACGACCGACGGCAAGGGGCCGATCGCCGAGAAGACCCTGGCCGAGCTTCGGGAGCTCGACGCGGGCCGCGGGGAGCGCATCCCCACTTTCGAAGAGGTCCTGGACGCGGTGAAGGCGCCGCTGCAGGCCGAGATCAAGGACGTCGCGGTCGCGCGCGCCCTCGCCGACGTCATGCGCCGCCGCGATCTGGTCGCCCGGGTGGAGGTGATCTCCTTCCACGACGAGGCGGTCGCCGAGATCGCGCGGCTCGTCCCCGGCGTGCGCACCGCCCTCGTCGCCAGCCGGTACGGCACGGATGTGGTGGAGCGCGCGACGGCCGTCGGCGCGACCACCCTCGTCCTCAACATCCGGCGCCTGACCCTTGAGATCGTCGAGCGGGCCAGGAAGGCCGACCTGCGGATCATCGGCTGGGTCGTGAACACGCAGGACGATCTGCGCCTGGTGCGGGCGCTGCAATTGGACGGGGCGACCACCGACTACCCCGAGATCAAGCGGACGGGCCGCTTCACGGCGTGACCCCGCCCGCCGCCCGGACCCAGCCTCCGCTCAGACCAGCGGTTTGATCAGTAGCTCGAACCGCAGGTCGTCGCGTTGCGGGATGCCGAAGCGCTCGTCGCCGTACGGGAAGGGCGTCGTCTTTCCCGTACGGCGGTAGCCGCGGCGCTCGTACCAGGCGATGAGGTCCTCGCGGGCGTCGATCACGGTCATGTGCATCTCGCGCACGCCCCACGTCTCGCGCGCGGCCCGCTCGGCCTCGGCGATGATCACCTTGCCGAGGCCCGCGCCCTGCAGGGCCGGGCTCACCGCGAACATGCCGAAGTAGGCGTGGTCACCGCGGTGTTCGAGCTGGCAGCAGGCGACGAGTTCACTGCCCCGCTCGACGATGAGCAGCCGGCTCGCGGGCGACTCGATGACCTCGGCGACGCCCCGCGGATCGGTGCGCTGCCCTTCGAGGAGATCCGCCTCGGTGGTCCACCCGACGCGGCTGGCGTCCCCGCGGTACGCCGACTCGACGAGCGTGACCAGTGCGTCGACGTCGGCGGCGGTGGCGTCCCGGTAGGTGAGCTCGCCGGCTGAGGGGCGCGGGGCGGTGTCCATGGACCTGACTCTCCCGATGCTTGGCGCGATGTGTGGCTGCGCCGAGCCTAACCCCCGGCCACGGCGGCTAAGGTGCGGCCGCATGGTGCATGTACTGAGCGGCAGGACCCTGCTGCACCCCACCGACCCGGAGCGTTCCCGCGCCTTCTACGGCGACGCGCTCGGTCTCGCCGTCTACCGCGAGTTCGGCACGGGCCCCGAGCGCGGCACCGTCTACTTCCTCGGCGGCGGTTTCCTTGAGCTCTCCGGCCGCGCCGAGGCCCCGCCCGCACCGGGACTGCAGCTGTGGCTGCAGGTGGCGGACGTGCGGGCGGCCCACGACGAGCTGCTGTGCAACGGCGTCGAGGTGCTGCGCCCGCCGCAGCGGGAGCCGTGGGGGCTCGTCGAGATGTGGATCGCGGATCCGGACGGCGTCAGGATCGTGCTCGTCGAGGTCCCGCCCGATCACCCCATCCGCTACCGGCCGGGCATCTGAGAGCCTGTGCGCTACGGCTCCAGCAGCGGCAGCACGGAGAAGACGTGGTCCCGCCAGATCCGGCGAGAGCGTTCCTCCGGGTAGCGCGTGACGGTGGGCCGGGCGTCGAAGAGCTGCACGAGACGCCGCTCGGCGTCGTACGCGGGCCAGCCGGGCTCGCCCCCGGTGGCGAATGAGGTCCATGCGGCGCGCATCCGGGCGGACAGGGCTTCCGCCTCCGCGGTGGGCCCCGTGCCGATCAGCGCGGCGGGCTGGCCGCGGTCCAGCGCGCCGAAGACGAGGGGCACGTCGAGGCCGTGGCAGGCGCCGAGCACCCCGTCCATGCCCGGGGCGGGCCAGGTCAGTTCGTAGGCGTGGGCGCGGCCACCGGCGGCGATGTGCGCCTCGGCGAGGTGGAGGGTCGGCATGCGGAACAGTGCGTCGGACAGGACGAGTTCGTGCAGCTCGTCCGGGCCCGCCGCAGGGAAGGCCGCGCGGTAGCGGCGGGCGCCGTCCGGGTGCGGGGCGAAGGCGGCGAGGGCGGTCGCGGCCTGTTCCTCGCTCACCTGGCCGAGCAGTCCGTCGAGCGCGGTCAGCAGCCGCTGTTCGTGGCGGGTGTGGCCGACCATGAGGTCGATGTGCCGGCGGGCGCCGCCGGCAAGGGCCTGCCACGGGGTGACGGCCAAGGCCTCGCCGTCGACGACCGGTGAGAAGGTGACCGCCCGGAGCGCGGGCTCGCCCCAGCGCCCGGCCTGCCCTGCGCACTTGGCGCCGACCGCGTCCCCCGCGGCGGCCAGCAGGTGCGGGGACACCTCGGACAGGTCGGCCACCGTGGGCCGCAGCCCCAGCTCGGCGGCGCACGAGGCGGCGATGTCGGCGGCGAGCTCCGGCGAGAAGAAGGTGCCCTGCGCGCTCTGTGCGACGGCCCGCCCGAAGAGCCCGGCCGCGCCGTCCATCGCCAGGAGCGCGGCGACCGACCCGCCGCCCGCCGACTGGCCGAAGACCGTGACGCGGTCCGGATCGCCGCCGAAGGCGCGGATGTGCTCCCGCACCCACTCCAGGGCGGCGATCTGGTCGAGCAGGCCGCGGTTGGCGGGCGCCCCCTCGATCTGCCCGAAACCTTCCAGCCCCACGCGGTAGTTGAACGTCACCAGGACGACGCCGCCCTCACGTGCCAGGCATCCGCCGTCGTACTCGGGAAGGCCCGACATGCCGATGGTGTAGGCGCCGCCCTGGATCCACACCATCACCGGCAGACCCGCGTCGGGGCCGGGGTCGGGCGACCAGACGTTGACCGTCAGCCAGTCGTCGCCCGCCGTCTCCTGCGCCAGCGCGTCCATCCCGAAGTGCCCGCCCTGAGGGGGCGGTGGCCCGTACGAGACGGCTTCCCGCACCCCGCTCAAGGCCCGGACCGGCCGCGGTGCGGCGAAACGCAGCGCGCCGACGGGCGGCTCGGCGAACGGGATCCCGCGGAAGACGGCGACGCCCGCCTCCCGGGTGCCGCGCAGCGTTCCGGCCGCCGTACGGACTTCGGGCCGGGACGCGGAAGCCCCGGACTCGGCAACGGTCATCGCCAATCCCCCCTCTGCGCGGGCGGGACGCGATGCCCAGCACACACGTCGCCCGGACATCCCGCAGCATCCCGCCGCGCCCGGCCTCCGCGCCAGCCATTTACCCGGCCACTCGCGCGCCGGCCGGAGCAGCACCACAAAGGCCCCACCGCTGTGAACCACGTCACACGCGCAATCCATTCAGGATGCAGGGGTACAAGGCCACGGGTACGGTCCGCAGAAGATCATCCACGGCTCTGGCCACCTGACAGCCCTGAAGTCGATCTCCCACAGCTCAGGAGAGACATCACATGGCAGCTCCCCGGATCCTCATCGTCGGCGGCGGTTTCGCCGGCATGGAGTGCGCTCACAAACTGGAGAAGAAGCTCTCACCCCACGAGGCGGAGCTGCGGCTGATCAGCCCACAGGACCACCAGCTGTATCTCCCTCTGCTGCCACACGTCGCCTCCGGAGTGCTCACTCCGCAGTCGGTGGCGGTGCCCCTGCGCCGGATGCTGCGCCGCACGTCGATCATCCCGGGCGGCGCCGTCGGCATCGATCCCAAGGCCAAGGCCGTGGTCGTACGGAAGATCAACGGCGAGGAGGTCGTGGAGCGCTACGACTACCTGGTCCTGACGCCCGGCAGTGTGACGCGGCAGTTCGACATCCCCGGCGTCGACCGGTACGCGGTGGGCGTCAAGACGCTCGCCGAGGCCGCCTGGATCCGCGACCACGTCATCTCCCAGCTCGACCTGGCCGCGGCGAGCTCCAGCCGCGAGGAGCGGGAGCAGCGGCTGCAGTTCGTGGTGGTCGGCGGCGGTTACGCGGGTGTCGAGACGGCCGCGTACCTGCAGCGCCTGACCTGCGCCGCCGTCAAGCGCTACCCCGGCCTGGACGTGTCCCAGATCAAGTGGCACGTGGTGGACGTCGCGCCCAAGCTGATGCCGGAGCTCGGCGAGCGGCTCGGCGACAAGGCGATGGAGATCATGCAGCGCCGTGGCGTGAACGTCTCGCTCGGCGTGTCCGTGGCCAAGGTGACCGAGGACACCGTCACGCTCACGGACGACCGGGTCCTGCCGTGCCGCACGCTGATCTGGACCGCGGGCGTCGCGCCGAGCCCGCTCATCGCGACGCTGGGCGCCGAGACGAACAAGGGCCGGCTCGTCGTCCGGCCCGATCTGACGGTCCCCGGACTCGACGGCGTCTTCGCGCTCGGCGACGCGGCGGCCGTGCCGGACGTGGTCAAGGGTGACGACGCGATCTGCCCGCCCACCGCGCAGCACGCCATGCGCCAGGGGTGGGCCGCAGCGAAGAACGTGCTCGCGGCGCTGCGCGGCTTCCCGCTCGCCGACTACCGGCACAAGGACATGGGCCTGGTCGTGGACCTGGGCGGCATCCAGGCGGTGTCGAAACCGATGGGTGTGCAGCTGACGGGGCTGCCCGCCCAGGTCGTGGCGCGCGGCTACCACCTGGGCGCCCTGCGCACGGTGACCGCCCGCTTCCGCACGGCCGCCAACTGGGGCCTGAACGCGCTCGCGGGCGACGACTACGTACGCACGGGCTTCCAGGCCCAGCGCCCGGCCACGCTCAAGGACTTCGAGAAGACCGACGCGTACCTGACGCAGGACCAGATCGACGAGCGGGTGGCGGCGGCGTGAGGGCGAGGCCCGCGCTCAGAGCCTGTCTTTGAGCCCCCGCCTGCGCCCCGACGCAGGCCCTCAGCCCCGCCGCACCCCGATACGGCCCTCAAGTTGCGCCAGCAGCTCCCCCAGGAGTCCGCTGAGCCGTCCCTGCCCCACTCCGTCGAGAACGGACAGCACGACCGTCTCGTACGCGAGTTGCTCCGGCAGGATCGCGTCGACGAGGTCGCGGCCGGCCTCGGTCAGTCCGACGTGCGCGACCCTGCGGTCCCGTGCGTCCGCGCGCCGGTCGACCAGCGCCCGCTCCTGGAGGAGCTTGAGCCGCTTGGTGACGGCGGCACCGGACGAGAAGGTCTCCCGGGCCAGCTCACCCGGTGTCAGTTCGTGCCCGGTGCGGCGCAACGCGCCGAGCAGGTCGAACTCGGCGCGGGTCAGGCCCGCCCGGCGCAGCGGGGCGTCCTCGGCCTGCTGGAGGAGGGCCGCGCAGCGGTTGATGCGGCCGATCACCTCCATGGGCCCGGTGTCGATGTCGGGTCGTACCGCCTGCCACTGCCGCACCACCGCGGCCACGGTGTCCCCACCGGGGCCGGCCACCGGACCGTTCTCCGTCGTCATGCTCGTGCGCCCTCCCAGGCGTCGGCGGCCCTCGCGCGGGTCCGCGTCTCCTGACCGTCGTCTCCGCCCTGACCGTTCGGTCGGCGGACCGTCGCCGCGAGCGTACGGTGTCCGGCGCGCTCGGCGGCGAGCACCCGCTGTTCGGGCAGGGCGCGCTGCCACCATTCACCGGCGGCCGCGTCGGCGGCGGCGCGCAGGTCGACGAGGGCGGCCGTGAGCCGGCGGCGCGCCGGTTCGGCCGGGCCCGCGCCCGTGAGACCGGCCTCGGCCTGCTCCGTGGCCCGTTCGGCGGCGGCGATGGCGTGCTCGATGTGGTCGCCGGCGCGCCGGTTGGTGACGAGGACGGCCGCCAGCACGCCGAGCACGGCGCCGACGAGGGTGTCCACGACACGGTCGAGGATGAGCTCTCCGGGCTGCTGGAACCGGGCGAACTCGGTGACGAGGAGCGCCATCGGCGTCACGCACACGGTGCCGAGCCAGTAGTTGCGGGTGATCAGCGCCTCCGCCCCGAAGGCGAGGGCCAGGCAGCTCACGATGAGCTCGGCGTGCCCGAGGTGGGCGAACGGCGCGATCGCCGCGAAGGCGAGCACGCCGACGAGGTTGCCGACCACTCGCTGCACGCCCCGGTGCCAGGTGAGCGTGACGTTGGCCTGGTAGAGCGAGGCGGCGGTGACCAGCGCCCAGTAGGGGCGGCCGATGCCGAGCGCGAGCGAGCCGTACCCGGCGAGGGCGCAGCCGACGGCGGTGCGCAGCGCGATGGGCAGCAGCGGCGAGCCGGGCGCGAGCCGCCGCAACAGCGCAACCTTGGGCCCGGCGAGTTCGGCCGCGACGCCGAGCAGTTCGTCCGCCTCGCCGGGGCGCAGGCCGCCGGGGCGCGGTACGGCGCCCGTGCCGCGCAGTCCGGCCGCCCAGGAGCGCAGGGCGGCGGGGTCCGCCTCGGCGGGCGTGGCCAGGGCTTCCTCGGCGCGCACGACGAGGCGGGCCAGGGCGCGCCGGGCCGCGGCGGTGCGGGCGCCGGTGGCAAGGAGCGACTGCCAGGCGGCGAGCACGGCGCCCGCAGCGGCGGCGCGGGCCCGCTCGGCGCCCGCCCCGGTGGCGTCGGTGTGTGCGGCGTCCGCGTACGCGGCGGCGGCGTGCAGGGCGCGTGCGGTGGCCCGGCGCTCGGGTCCGTGCGGGCGTACCAGGGCGGGCGCCATGCCGACGAGCCAGGCGACCGCGCCGCCCAGGAGGGTGAGCGCGAGGTGGCCGGGGACCTGGCCAAGGCTCTGCGGCGCGAAGAGGGTCGCGGAGCTGATGAAGGTGAAGATCAGGTGTCCGGGCGGTCCGACGCGCGTGGCGTCGCAGAGCGTCTTCTGCGCGGCGGCGAGCAGCGCGCCGACCGCGACGAGGACCGCGGCGGAGCTCGTCAGGGACGCGGTGACCAGGGCGACGGCGATGCTCGCGGTCATTCCCGCGACGACCAGGGCCAGGGTCCGCGCACGGGCGGCGTAGGGGAGGTTGTGGGCGTAGAGGGCGCAGAACGATCCGGCCATCGTGTACATCACGAGGTCGAGGCGGCCGAGGGCGAGCAGCGTCAGGTTCGGTAGCCCGGTGGCCACGACCACGCTGCTCGCGGGCTTGAACCAGATGTCGGACGGCTTGCCCGGGCGCAGCACGCCGGCGAGGCGGAGCGGGCGGACGCGGGCGGGGCGGGGAGAGGGATGCGGGGACGGGGGCGTACTGCTCATACGAAAAGGTTAGCAAGTGTTTTACTCGAAAATGATTGAGTCGACGGAGAGAGACGGAGAGAAGGGCAGGCGGGCCGCGGACAGGGCGGGCACGAGCGCGCAGCCGCAGTCGGCGCCCCGCGGACATCCCGTAGCCCCCCCCCCGCCGCGCGTCCGCTCCCCCGTGCTCCCCATGCACCCCCGTGCGCTCGCGTACGGCACCGCGGCCCCGGGCATCGACCCGACGACACCGTCGACAGGGGGAGGGTGCGGTGCACGGACCGGCACAGGCCGCCTGGCTGCTCGTCGCGCTGTGCGCGGCGACCGGGGCCTACTGTCTGCTGCGGATGCGCAGCCGGATCGAGGAACAGCGCCGCACGGCCGGCGGCGAGGCACTCATGGGGTTCGGGATGGCGGTGATGGCGCTGCCCGCGGCCGTCGTCGCACCGCCGCGCTGGGCCTGGCTCGTCTACGCCGCGGTGTTCGGTACGGCCGCGCTGCACACCGGGTGGGCGGCCCGCACCGACCGCCACCACCTCCACCACCTGGTCGGCGCCTTCGCCATGGCCTACATGTCGGTGGCGATGGCCACGGCGCCCGGAGCGCACGCGGGCCACGGGGGCGCCGGCGTCCCGCTCCTGACCGGCACGCTGCTGCTCTACTTCGCCGGGTACGTCCTGTGGTCGGGCGCGCGGCTCGCCCCCCGGGCGGTCTCCGCCACGGCGGGCGGACCCGCGGTGCTCGGCTGGGCGGACCGCTCCGAGGTGGCGCTGGCGTGCCGCCTTTCGATGGGGATCGGGATGGTGGCGATGCTGCTCACGCTGTAGGCGCCGCCTCCCTGCGGGCGATCAGCGCGGCGAGCGCGGTGAGACTGTCGGTCCGCCAGTCCGCCGTGTCGACGACGGCCGGGTCGTCAGCCCAGTGGTACCCCCACGGGCCGCGCCTGATGTGCGCGGTCCGCAGTCCCGCCTGCTTGGCCGGGAAGATGTCGTGGGCGGGGTGGTCGCCGACGTAGAGCGTCTCGCGGGGCCCGGCCTGCGCCACTTCGAGCACCCGGGCGAAGAAGGCGGGGTCCGGTTTGGCCACGCCCCAGTCGCCGGAGGTGGCGACGAGGTCGGCGGGCAGGTCGAGGGCGCGCAGGAGCTCGGCCGCCCGTGGCGTTCCGTTGCCGGCGACGATGACGCGGACGCCGAGTTTTCGGAGACCGCCGAGGGCGGGGCGCACATCCGCGTAGAGGTCGGCCTCGCCCAGGTGTTCACCCCGGCCCGCGGACTCGCGCGCGCCGTGCGCGGAGGCGATGTCCATGTCCGGGCTGACGAGCCGGAGCGCGTCGGTGTGGTCCCCGCCCCGCGCGACGACGGCTCCGACGAGCGCGGAGAGGGTATGGCGCGGCACCTGCAGCCAGTCCGCCCAGGATGCCCAGTAGCGGTCGTCTTTGGTGAGGGTCTCCCCCACGTCGAACACGATGGTCTCGATCACCGTCAGCACACTACGGCGTCCCGGCGCCCCGGCCAGGGTCGTCACCCGTACGGGAAATACACCCGTGTCGGCCGTGGCGTGCGTCACTTGGAGTGAGAGCCCATACCCTCCGGTAGCCCAACCCTCATAGGCTGAGCGGCATGATGGTCCCCGTCGCACTGTTGCTGCTGGGCGCCCTGACCGCTGTCGTCGCCCCCCGGATGCTCGCGCGGGCCGACTGGCCGGAGCGCGAACCGGTGGTCGCGCTGTGGGCTTGGCAGTGCGTGGTGGCGGGTGTCCTGCTCTGCTGCGCGCTCTCGATGACCCTGAGCGCCGCCGCCGCGTGGCAGGCGGTGCGCGGCCACATCTTCGCGCCCGCGCCGCACGCCGTGGTCGAGGCATACGCCCTCCAGGCGCCCGGCCCTTGGGCCGCGGCCACCGCGGTGGCACTGGCCTGCGGCGGAGTGTGGACGGCGGTCATGCTGACCCGGGAGATCGCGCGGGCCCGCTCCCGGCGGGCCGAGCGGCGGGCCGAACTGCTCGTGCGTTCCCCGCTGTTGCCCGGCGAGGAGCCCGGCAGCAACCCGCTCGTCCTGCTGGAGGGCGAGCGCCCCGACGCCTGGTGGCTGCCGGGGCAGGCGCCCCAACTGGTGATCACCACGGCCGCGTTGCGCCGCCTGAAGGGCCGTCAGCTCGACGCCGTCCTCGCGCACGAGCAGGGCCACGCGCAGGCCAGGCACGACTGGCTCCTGCACTGCTCGGGTGCGCTGGCGATCGGCTTTCCGCAGGTACGGGTCTTCGCGGCGTTCCGCGACGAGATGCACCGCTTGGTGGAGCTCGCCGCCGACGATGTGGCCTCGCGCCGCTTCGGCCGTCTGACGATCGCCCTCGCCCTGGTCGAACTCAACGAGGACCGGGGCGTGTTCGGCCCCTGCCCGGCCACTCAGGCGCACGTCCCGCAGCGCGTGCACCGGCTGCTCGCGGCGCGCCCGCGCCTGACCACGGGACGCAGGCTCCGCCTCACGGCGACGGCGGCGCTCGTGCCGGTGATCCCCGTCCTGGTCACCTTCGTGCCGGGGTTGCGCGCGCTCGGCTAGGGCCCTTCTGACGGATCTCCGGGGCGGCAGGTGGCGCCCACTGTCCGGCGGAGGTCGGCCGGGTCTGGTGCGCGCAAATGCCGCCTTCGCCGACAGACATGACCGCGCGTACACGCCACAGCGCCGGGTACGCGCCACGCCCCGGGCTCCCCAGGATGGCCGCAGCTCTGCTCCGTCGGCAAGGATCACTCCATGCACCCCACGTCCACCGACTCCCCGACCCGACCGCCCCGCTCCCGTGCCACGCTCACCGCCGCGGTACTCACCGCGCCCTCGCTCCTGTTGCTCCTCCTGGTGGAGCTGGAGTGGCATCCGCTGCTCTCGCTGGACGGCGACATCGCGCGCACCACGCACCGCTGGGCGGTGGACAACCCCGGCGCCACCCGGGCCGGGCGGATCCTCTCCGACTGGGTGTGGGACCCCTGGGCGATGCGTGCGCTCTGCGCGGTGGCGGTGATCTGGCTCGCGGTACGCGGGGCGTGGTGGCTCGCGCTCTGGCTCACCGGTGCCTGCGCGGTGGGCTCGGCGGTGCAGCAGGGGCTGAAGGCGGCGGTCGACCGGCCACGCCCCGTGTGGCCGGATCCCGTGGACTCGGCGCACTTCGCGGCGTTCCCGTCGGGGCACGCGATGACGGCGACGATCGTCTGCGGTCTGCTGCTGTGGCTGCTGCGCAGGTACGGCGCGGGCCCCACCCTGTGGCGCACCTGCCTGGTCCTCGCCGTCGTCTCGGTCGTCGGGGTCGGCCTGACGCGGATCTGGCTGGGGGTGCACTGGCCGTCCGACGTGCTCGGCGGCTGGCTGCTGGGCGCCCTGACGGTGGCGCTGGCCGTGCTCACGTACGCGCGCGGTCCCGGCGGGCGCACCACGAACGGAACATGACCGCTCCTCGAACGGCTGCGGAGGATCCCGAACATGACGGTGCTCTCGTACGAACACGGGATCCAGAAGGCCGCCCTGCGGCTTGCGCGCTCGCGCCTGTGGGCAGGCAACACTCCCCCGCGGTGCTGCCTGCCCCAGGCTGCTGCGACCCGTGTGGAGTCTCGCTGGAGACTCCTCTCCGGGACACACTGAGTATACTGGCTCAGAGCCAGTCAACGCAGGAGTTACAGAATGTCCCCGCGTAGCCCGTCGGTCAATGAAGAATTGCGCAGACGTTCCCGGGAGCGTCTGCTGCAGGCGACGGTGGAACTGGTCGGCGAGCACGGCTACGAGGCCACGACGCTCGGCCACATCGCGGACCGGGCCGGTGCCGCCCGAGGTCTGGTGTCGTACTACTTCCCCGGCAAGCGCCAGCTCCTGCAGTCCGCGGTGCACCGGCTCATGCACCGCACGCTGCAGGCGGCCCTGGAGCGGGAGCCGGGCACCGATGACGGGCGCGAGAGGATGGCGCGGGCCGTCGACGCGATCCTGGGCCTTGCCCGCGACGAGCCGCTGCTCATGCGCACGCACATGGCGGGCATCCTGCAGGCGGAGGGCTTCGTTCAGTGCCCCGAGCAGCAGCGTCTCGCCGAGCTGCTGCGCGAGACCGTCGTGCGCTATGGATCGCCCGACGCCGACCGCGACTACCCGCTGCTGCGGGCGCTCCTGATGGGAGCGGTCTTCGCGCTGCTCATCCCGGGGGCGCCGATGCCGTTCTCGACGCTGCGGGCGGAGCTGTTCCAGCGGTACGGACTGGACTGGGAGCTCGGCGTCCCGCCGGACGGCGCACCGCCCGACGGAACGTCCCCGAACGGGCCGATGCGGCCCATACCGTCCGGTCAGCCGGGCTAGGTCCTGTCGTCAAACTCCCGTCTGCCTCGCGACGCCTGGCACGCACGCTCGCCGCGTTGTCGGGCTCATCCCGGTACGCCCAGTACCGGCATGACCCTCCGCCTTGCGATCGCACGCACCAGACGCCGCGAGGCCGCCCTCCGGGCGAACGACGCGAGTTTGACGACAGGGCCTAGTCGAAGTAGTCGGGCTGCGTCTGGACGTTGAGCTCGTGCAGGCGGACCCGCTGGGCGGAGTCGGTCCGCTTGTCGTTGATCTTCAGGACGTCGAGGCCCTTCTCGATGTCGTTCGAGTAGATCCGGCCGTTGTAGTAGTACGCGGACCACGCGCCCGCGGTGCTGATCTTGTCGGTGGAGCGCGGGCCCCGCTCGAAGTAGCCGATCTCCTTGGGCTTGCTGGAGTCGGTGAAGTCCCAGACGGAGACGCCGCCCTGGTACCAGGCCTGGACCATGAGGTCCTTGCCCTTGACCGGGATCAGCGAGCCGTTGTGGGCCACGCAGTTCTCGGTGTCGGCCTGGTGACGCGGGATCTTGAAGTAGCTCTTGAAGACCAGCTTGCGCTTGTCCCCCTTGCCCTTGATGTCATAGATGCCGTCGGCGCCGCGCTCGGGGCCGGTGGCCTCGTTGCAGGTGGCGGCGGACCCTCCGCCGAGCTCGTCGGTGAAGACGACCTTGTCCGCCTTCTGATTGAAGGTCGCCGAGTGCCAGAACGCGAAGTTGGTGTTGTCCTGGACCTGGTCGATGACCCGCGGGTTCTCCGGGTCCTTGATGGACATCAGGATGCCGTCGCCCATGCAGGCGCCCGCCGCGAGGTCCTTGGAGGGCAGCACGGTGATGTCGTGGCAGCCGGTGGTCTTGGAGACACCCGGGTTGGTCGGCCCGCCCGGGTTGCCTCCGCCGTCGGGGCCCTCACCGGGGAAGAGCACGGGGAAGTTGACGACCGCGGCCTTCTCCGGCGCCTTGCGCGGCACCTTGATGACGGTGATCCCGTCGTGCGGCGGCTGGCAGTCGGGGAACGTCGCGTTCGGGGAGTACGAGGAGACGTACACGTAGACGTTCTTGCGCTCCGGCACCAGCGAGTGCGTGTGGGAGCCGCAGGCGGTCTCGACGGCGGAGACGTACTTGGGGTTCGACTTGTCGCTGATGTCGAAGATCTTCATGCCCTCCCAGGAGGACTTCTCCGTGGCGGGCTGCGTGGTGCTGTTGCAGGAGTTGTCGCTGCGGGAGGAGTCGGTGGAGAGGAAGAGCAGGTTCCCGGAGACGGAGACATCGTTCTGCGAGCCCGGGCAGAGGACCTGCGAGACGGTCCTCGGGGCCTTCGGGTCGCTGATGTCGTAGATGCGGAAGCCGTCGTAGTTTCCGGCGAAGGCGTACTTCCCCTGGAACGCGATGTCGGTGTTGAACCCGGGCAGCGCGTCCTTGGGGATGTTGGCGAGGTGCTCGATGTTGTCCGAGTGGACGACCTCGTCGGGCGCGGGTATCTCCCCGCGCTCGATGGCCTTCTCCGCCCGGGCGGCGTCGCTCTTGGAGACGCTCTTCGGGGCGGCGGGCGAGTCGCCGGGGTCGGGGACGGCCCCCGCGGGGGCCGCGGTGAGCAGCGCGGCCAGCAGTCCGGCCGCCGCGGCGCCGACTCCCAGGCGTCTGCGCCTGGTTCGGGGATTGTTCAACAGGGTCACTGCGTCCTCCCTAGTCGCCGTTCTTATGTGAACGGTTCACGAACACCCGCAGTATCGTGCTCATCATGCTCAGATCAACAGAGGGCGCCGGTCTCTTCACGCGACTTTCCGGTCGCCGATGCTCATCCGCGTGCTAATACGGACCCCAACTCGCCCGTGTGCCACAGGAGGTCGCTGTGCTCAACCGCCGTACGTCCGCCGTCAGCGCGATCATGACGACAGCTGTCCTCGTGCTCGGGGGGTGCGACTCCGAGGCGGGCGGCGGGGGCAAGTCCGCTGCCGGGCACGAGGCGTCGCCCGGCCCCTCGGTGATTGCTCCGGGCAAGCCGGGTGAGAGCGCGGCGACGATGTCCGCGAAGGACGCCGCACGGCAGAGGGCCGAGGACGACTCCCCCAACTCGGCCGACTTCACCTACACGCAGATGATGATCGTGCACCACGGCCAGGCGCTGAAAATGACCGAACTCGCCCCCGCGCGGGCCGAGTCGAGCCGCGTGAAAAGGCTGGCTTCGCGCATCGCCGCGGCACAGAAGCCCGAGATCGGCGCGATGAAGGGCTGGCTGAAGAACCACGGCGGCCCGCGCGAGCACGCCGGGCACCAGCACGGGACGATGCCGGGCATGGCGAGCGAGGCACAGCTGAAGCAGTTGCGCGCGGCCAAGGGCGAGGCGTTCGACGAGCTCTTCCTGAAGCTGATGATCACTCACCACACCGGAGCGCTCACCATGGCCACGGATGTGCTCTCCGAGGGCAACAACATCCAGGTCGAGGAGATGGCGAACGACATCGTGGCGCAGCAGTCGAGCGAGATCGGCCGGATGCGGGAGATGGACTGACGCGGGGCGGGGTCCCCTCCCTCGCTCTGAGCGGCGCGGAACGTCAATAGATGATCTGTCCCGCACAGGCGCACGCCATCCGCGCCGTCACATCCGGCCGGGAACGGCACGCACAGGAATGCGCAGGAGCCGCGGCAGCGGCACCCTGACAGCGCAGGCTCCCGGCGCCCCGAGCCCCACGACCCCTGACATGCGCGCCCCGCGGGTGCGATCCTGAAACCGTCCCGGGGTCGCCTCGCGGAAGGAGCACCACCGTGCTGCAGGTCGCCGTCGTCGGTTCGGGCCCCAGCGGGGTGTACGCCGCACAGTCCCTCGTCCAGCAGGACCGAGTGCCGGACGTGCGGGTCGACGTGCTCGACCGCCTCCCCTGCCCGTACGGCCTGGTGCGCTACGGCGTCGCGCCCGACCACGAGAAGATCAAGTCCCTGCAGAACAACCTGCGCACGGTCCTCGAACACGAGCGCGTACGCTTCCTCGGCTCCGTCGAGATCGGCCCCGGCGCCCTGCCCCCGGCCCGGCTCCTCGACCTCTACCACGCGGTGGTCTACTGCGTCGGCGCGGCGGCGGACCGCAGGCTCGGGGTGCCCGGCGAGGACCTGCCGGGCAGCTACTCGGCGACCGAGTTCGTCTCCTGGTACAGCGCGCACCCGGACGCCATGCCGGCGGTGGGCACGCAGGGCGGATTCATCAGGGACGTGGACTCCGCCGTCGTCATCGGGGTCGGCAACGTAGCGGTGGACGTCGCCCGGATGCTGGCCCGCGGCGCCGCCGAACTCCTCCCCACCGACATGCCGGACGCGGCGCTCGGCGTGCTCGCGGACAGCCGGGTGCGCGAGGTGTCCATGGTGGGCCGGCGCGGCCCCTCGCAGGCGCGGTTCACCACCAAGGAGCTGCGGGAGCTCGGCGCGCTGCCGGACACCGACATCGTGGTCGATCCGGCGGAGTTGGCCCTGGACCCCGCGTATGCCGACCCGTCGGGTCTGCCCGCGGCGAGCCGCCGCAACGTGGAGGTGCTGCGCGGCTGGGCCGACCGCCCGCCGCAGGGCCTGCCCCGACGGCTCAGGCTGCGCTTCTTCCTGCGGCCCGTCTCGCTGACGGCGGGGGCGACGGGCCACGTCGCCCTGACCCGCTTCGAGCGCACGCTGCCGGACGGCCGGGGCGGGGTGACGGGATCGGGAGAGTACGAGGACATTCCGGCCCAGCTGGTGCTGCGCTCGGTCGGCTATCGCGGCGTGCCCATCGAAGGGCTGCCGTTCGACGCGGAGCGGGGCACGGTGCCGCACGCGGCGGGGCGGGTGCTGCGCGACGGCGCGCCCTCCCCCGGCGAGTACGTGGCCGGCTGGATCAAGCGCGGCCCCACCGGCGTCATCGGCACCAACCGTCCGTGCTCCAAGGAGACGGTCATGTCCTTGCTGGACGACGCCCCCGCGCTCGAACGGCGGCAGGTTCTGGCGGACCCGCTGGCCGGACTGCGCGCGGCGGGCGGCCGGCCGGTCGAGTGGCCCGGCTGGCTGGCGATCGAGCGTGCGGAGGCCGAGCTCGGGCACGCGCTCGGGCGGGGCGTCGTGAAGATCCCGGACTGGGAGGGACTGCGGGAAGCGGCGCGTCACATCTCCGGCTAGGCGGCACATCTCCGGCCAGGCGGCGCACCCCCGCCCAGGCGCACCTCCGGCCAGGGCGCACCGAAGGTGGTCACGGGCAGCTCACACCTGGGCGGCGAGCCGGGCGTCCTGTCGGGTGGCCGCCGCGAGGACGCTGTCGAGCAGGCCGGGGAAGAGGGCGTCCAGATCGTCGCGGCGCAGCACGTTCAGCTTCGTCGTGCCGCGGTAGATCTGGCGGATGACGCCGCTCTCGCGCAGCACCCGGAAGTGGTGCGTGCACGTCGACTTCGTGACGGGCAGGTCGAAGTACGAACAGGAGAGCCCGTCCTCCCCCTCCTCGCGGGCCAGGGCCCGCACCACCCGCATCCGCATGGGGTCGGCGAAGGCATGCAGCACCCCTTCGAGCCGGACGTCCCCTGGCGCGGGGTGGGCGAGCGTCCTGCTGTTCGTACTGCCGGTCGCTGCGGCGGTCGTCATGGCGGCTCCACTTCGTCCTGTTCACCCCGGGGTCTCCGACAGCCCTGACGGCTCCCCCCTGACGTCCCGGGCACCCCAGGCGCCCCGGCCGGGCATTCGCTGCGTTTCATTGTACGAGACCCATCGTAGTTTGACATGCGCCGTACTACGAGGTTTATCGTACGAGCAGCAGAACCGCACATCCGCACCTCCGCACATCCCGCCGTGAACGAATGGAGTCCGCCGTGAGCGCGCTGTTCGAGCCGTACACCCTGCGATCGCTGACGATCCCGAACCGGGTCTGGATGCCCCCGATGTGCCAGTACTCCGCGGCGCCCGACGGCGCCGACGCGGGCGCCCCGCAGGACTGGCACTTCGCGCACTACGCGGCCCGTGCCGCCGGCGGCACGGGACTGATCATCGTCGAAGCCACCGCCGTCAGCCCTGAGGGCCGCATCAGCCCGTACGACCTGGGCATCTGGAACGACACGCAGGCCAGGGCCTTCCGCCGCACCACGGACTTCCTGAAGAGCCAGGGCACCGTGCCGGCGATCCAGCTCGCCCACGCCGGACGCAAGGCGTCCACCGACCGCCCCTGGAAGGGTGGCGCCCCGGTCACCGCCGACGAGCACGGCTGGCAGCCCGTCGCGCCGAGCCCGGTCTCCTTCGACGAGCGGCACCCCGTCCCGACGGAGCTCACCGTCGAGCAGATCCGCGAGATCGTGGGCCAGTTCGCCGAGGCCGCGCGCCGCGCCCTGAACGCCGGCTTCGAGATCGCCGAGCTCCACGGCGCCCACGGCTACCTGATCGGCGAGTTCCTCTCCCCGCACAGCAACAAGCGCACCGACGCGTACGGCGGCTCGTACGAGAACCGCACGCGCTTCGCCCTCGAAGTGGTCGACGCGGTGCGGGCCGTGTGGCCCGAGGACAAGCCGCTGTTCTTCCGCATCTCCGCCACGGACTGGCTGGAGGAGGCGGGCTGGACGGCGGACGACACCGTCCGCTTCGCCGGCGAGCTCAAGGAGCACGGCATCGATCTGCTCGACGTCTCCACGGGCGGCAACGCCGCGGGCGTCAAGATCCCCGTCGGACCCGGCTACCAGGTCCCGTTCGCGGCGCGCGTGAAGGCCGAGACGGAGCTGCCGGTCGCCGCGGTCGGCCTGATCACCGAGGTGGAGCAGGCCGAGAAGATCCTCGCCAACGGCGAGGCGGACGCCGTCCTGCTTGGCCGGGAACTCCTGCGCGACCCCTCGTGGGCACGGCACGCGGCACGAGAGCTCGGCGGCGACGTGCACGTTCCGGACCAGTACCACCGCTCCGTCTGACGCACTCGTGCCCCGAGCCGCCCGGTTAGATCCGGACGGCTCGGGGCACCCGTGCGCCCGGGGCCTGTCCGATACGGTCGGGTTCCCTCGGGCACGGGAGGCGGCGATGTCGGCAGAGCGACTTCCGGAGCACGAGCAGCGCATCCTGGACGCGTTGGAGGCGTCCCTGCGCACCGACCGTCACCTGCGGGCGCGCTGGTGGCTCCTGCGCCTGCGCCATCGCGTGCGGACCGCGCTGACGCGTGCGCCGCGCCCCCGCACCGTGGCTCTCCTCTCGGCCGTGTGCGGCACGCTCCTCGTCACCGGGATCCACACCTGCGAGCCCGGCCTCATCTGGGCCTTCGCGGGTCTGTGGTCGCTCACTCTGGTCGGGTTCGTGCGGCTGCTGTGCCGGTGGACCGACCCGTGAGGTCACTCGGGGACGGCCGCCAGCGTGAAGGAGTGGCCCGCGGGGTCGGAGTAGGTACGGGTGTCCCGCGGCCCGCTGTTGTTCTTCGCCTCCACGGGCCGCGCCCCGAGGCCGATCACCTCGCGCTCCGCCTCGTCCATGTCGTCACGAGCCACCATGATCCTCAGGTGTGCCTGCTGTGAGTCCTCCGGACGGGGCCAGCTCGGCGGTATGTAGTCACGCTCGCGGTGCACGGCCAGGCAGACGCCGCTCTCGTTCGTGACCTCGACGTAGTCCGGATCCTTGCTCAACTGCACGTCGGCGCCCAGCACTCCGGCGTAGAACTCGGCGAGCCGCTCCGGCTCCGAGCAGTCCAGTACGAGCACGGTGTTCTTGTGAACGGTCATGCCCTGCGGGTCCCCCGCGCCGGTCCGCCCAAACGGCGAGCGCCCCGGTCCTCACTCACCGCCGCCGGTCGTCGCGCCGCCGGGACGACGCGTTGCCCGCGCCCCTGATCCGGTGCGGGGTCAGCCGCCCGCCGTCCCGGGGCATCTCCTCGGGCTCGCGGTGCTCCATCACCTCCCCGACGGGGCCCTCGGGCGGCAGCCGCGGCTGCTCCTCGGGCTTCGGCGTCCGGTGTTCCCTGCGGCGGACCCGGATCCCGAGCCGCACGGCCCAGACCAGCAGGGCGGCGATGCCCAGGCCCACCAGGAACGGTACGAGTGCGCCCCCGGGCACCCCGGCGGCCAGATGTTCCACGCTGCGATCCGTCATGGGCCCGCGAGTACCCGTGTACGCGAGGGAGAAGCCCGCGCAGACCCCCGAGTCGCCGCCCCGGCGGGATTGTCGGACCCGTCGCTGCCGTCGTTGTCCGCGGACAACGACCTCAGGCGATCAGCCGCGTCACCCAGTCGGTGACCGCCACGCCGACGTCGCAGAGCGCGGGCACCGCCTCGGTCTTGACGTAGTGCATCGTGATGTCCGCGGCCTCCCACAGGGCCGCGCCGGCGAAGGCATAGAAGGTGGCACCGGAACGGGAGACCGGGTCGGGCGTCCAGTGCGGGGCTCGACCGGACCGCGGGCGTTCGCTGCGCCTGCCCGCTGAGGCCTTCGGTGTGGTTCGATGGAACATGGCATGTCCTCTGCTGGATATAGCCGGAACGGGCCCTGCAACCGGTGGTTTTCGACGACGGCCGGTGTGGGGCCCGTTGCTATTGAACTCCAGGTCGTTCAGAGGCTTGTGGGCCACGGATGAGAGGTTGTGCGTCACTCGACGCTGCGGGTGTGCAACCAGCCGGCGAGGGCTGCTTGCGCCAGGTTCAGCAGAACCGGAGCCACGACAAGAGCCTCCATGGATACCAGGCCCGTCACGAGCAGCAGTGCGACTAGCGCCGTGCCGGAGGCTGTTGCGATCGAGCTCCAGGTCATGGTCACAGTGAACTGCGCGTCGCGTTGACGCTGGATCCGTATGATCCGCTGGGCTCGCCGCTGAATACGGTCACGCGGAATCTCGTCATGTCCCATCAGTCACCTCCCCCCGCGAGGTAGGTCTCGAAGAGCACTCGGACTCCCGGCACATCCCTGCCGGGTCTCGATCCGAGCTCGCGCTCAATTCGAGTGGTGGTCGGCCCGATGGTGTTCCTGCGGATGGCGAGCGTCTCGGCGGTGCGTGCCACCGGCCAGCCGTAGACGCGGCGGGCTTCGTAGAGGCGGCGGGCTTCGCCGTCCAGCTCCATGACCGCCTGGAGCGTGGCGTACTGCTCCGGGGAGGCGACGTCCTTGTAGATGCTGGGGTACTTCGGCGTCAGCCAGTCCTCGAGGTCGAACTTCTTGGGCAGCTTCCGCAGGGTCTGTGCGGAGTACTCGTCCACGAGTTGGAGCAGATTGCGACGCGGGTCCTCCTCCCAGTTCCGCCATCCGGCGAAGAGATGGGCGAAGGCGCACTCCGCGATGTCGTAGATGTCGGCACGCGGGTCGCAGCAGGTCGCCAGTGCCTCACGAAGGGCCTCGCTGTAGTGGGTGTCCAGAGCGGCGTTCTGCTGACGCTCGATCTCCGGAGTCTTCTCGTACTCGTGGAGACGCTCCTTCAGTAGACGGTGTCTGTCGCGGCCGCGCACGCTTTTCCTCCCGAATGGCTCTCCCAGACAAAGTGTGCGGTGCGAGCCCGCGGCCGGTGTGCGCGGACCAGGCATGTGCACAGAGCACGTCGCGGCGTCTGCCGGAGGTGTTCGTTGTCCGCGGACGACAACAGGTCTCTGCCGAGGGGGCGCAGTCGACCCCGGCGGAACGTGCACATGGGGCCCGGTGCGGGTCAGTAGGGTGGCGCCGTCCCCGTCCAGGCCGAGGTGTTGCGCACCCTCGCACGGGAGGTCAGGTCATGAGCACGGAATACGCATTCGACAGGGCCTACGGGCTCTCGCGGGTGAAGCTGGACCAGGTCGCCGCCACTCCGCTCAACCCGCGCCGCGAGTTCGGCACCGACGAAGAACTCGTGCGTTTCGGCGAAGGCCTGCGCGCCAAGCAACTCGTGCCGTGCGTCGCCGTGACCCGGCAGGCGTACCTCGGCCTCTGGCCCGACCACGCCGAACAGCTCGGTGAATCAGCCCAGTACGTTCTCGTCAGCGGGGAGCGCCGACTGCGCGGTGCCCGCCGGGTCGAAATGGACGAGCTCGACCTCATCGTGCGCGACGACCTCGCCGTCTCGCGCGAGACGTTCGTCGACCACCAGCTCCAGGAGAACCTCGACCGCAAGGACTTCGACCTCGTCGAGCGCGCCCGCGGCATCGAAGCCCTGGTGACCGTCTGCGCCGAAGCGGCAGGCCGGCGCGGCGCCCAGGTGCGAGCCGCGAGGCGACTGCGGCGCGACCGCTCCTGGGTCACCAACCAGCTCGTCCTGCTCGCCCTCCCGGACGAGTTGCAAAGGCGCCTCAGCGACGGCACGCTGTCCGAGCGGGACGGCAGGGTCATGGCCCGGCACGCCCGAGAGCACTCCGGCCTGAGCGTCGACGAGCTCCTCTCGCACCTCACGGCGACCAGGAGGGCCGAGAGGGCGAAGAGGGCGACCGGCACGCGGCCGGCCACCGCCTCCGAGAGCGCCCGCAGCGGCGCGTCGGACGACCCCATGGCTCAGCTGGACGTCTTCCGGCGGAAGGCGGTGCAGTTCGGCAGCGACATGCTCGGCCTCGAAGAGGTCTACCGAGCGGCCGCGAAGACCGATGCCGCAGGGGCCGCGAAACACCTGTCCGTGATCAAGGAGCGGGTCGACCGCGTCGTCCGGCACCTCGCGGAGACCCCGTCCGGGACACACCTCTGACCGGGGAGGGGGAACAGGCCGGGAGAGGGCCGGGAGAGGGGCCCCGGCCTACTTCATCCACTCCGCCTCATACTTCGCATACGTCCCGTCATGCGTCGCGAGGTGCACGAACTGGTTCACGTACGCCTTGAACTCGTCGTCGCCGCGCGGCGTCGCGTACGCCTTCTCCGAGAAGGTGAAGGGCTTTTCGGGGTGGAGGGAGCACAGTTCGGGGTGGATCTTCGACTGGTAGAGCGTCTCGCTCGCGTCCGTCATCATCACGTCCGCCCGGCCGTCGACGATCTCCTGGAAGATCGTGGTGTTCTCCGGGTGCAGCCTGATGGTCGCCCGCTTGATGTGGGCGCGCGTGAATTCCTCGTTGGTGCCGCCGGGGTTGACGACGACGGTCGTGCCGGGCTTGTCGATGTCCTTCAGCGTGCCCGCGCCGAACTCGTCCTTGTCCGCGCAGCGCACGACGGGTGTCTTGCCGTCCTCGCGCGTCGGCTCGCTGAAGTAGACCTGCCGGGCGCGCGGCAGGGTGATGGAGACGCCACCGACGGCGGTGGCGCAACGCCCGGCCGCCACGTCCTTGGTCAGGTTCGCCCACGTCGTGGCCACGAACTCCGGCTTGGCGCCGAGGCTCTTCGCGAGGTCCCGTGCCATCTCGATGTCGACGCCGCTGTAGGTGCCGTCGCTGGGGTCCAGCTTCGTGAACGGCGCGTAGTCCCCGGTCGTGCAGACCTTGAGCACGCCCTTCTTCGGGACGGAGTCGAGGAGGGTCCCCTGGTGCCGGTGCGGCCGGCCGGCCGCGTCCGGTGACGCGGGCGCGGCGGCGGTGACGGCCAGCAGACAGACCAGGGCGGACAGGGTGGCGGCACGCTTCACAGGAGGCTCCTCTGCGCTACGGACGGTGGCTCGAAGGGATCACCTTCGCAGAGCCGTTCCCGCGGCTGAAGCCCCTTCTCACGGAGCGAGCGGGGCGAGCCGGGCGAGCGGGGCGAGCCGGGTCGGCGTCAGGTCCGGCGTCGTATCCGCGTACGCGTCCTCGTCGAACGGGTACAGCGGCCGCTCCACCCGGTGGTGGCCGAGGCGCAGCAGGTCCTGGTCGACGCCGCCGGGCGTGAGGGCGAGGAGCCAGTCGGCCGCCATGGCGTGCAGTTCGGGCTCCAGGTAGCCGATCTTCACGACCACGAGGTCGTACGTGCGGGGGTCGATGCCGAGCCCGCCCTCGGCGGGGCCCATGAAGTCGGCCAGGGTGTGGAACGGCTTGCGGCGCTCGACGAGGATCACGGTGAGGCCCCCGCGGCGGACGGCCGCCATGTCGACGCCGCGGTCGTACGCGCCGCCCTCCGCACGGTCCTTCTGGTCGGTGGCGCGCTGCAACGCGACGACGGTGCCCGTCAGTTCGTACGGCCCGCCGTGGTTCGCGTCGACCTTGCCGCCGACGCTCAGCGTCACCTCGGTGCCCACGCCCGCGTCGAAGCAGCGGGCGACGGCGGCCGGGTCGGTGATGCCGGGGTGGACGGCGGTGACCCGGCCGGACCGTATCGCGTCGTTCTCCAGGAGCTTGCCCAGCATGTACGCGAGGTCGCCCGCGCCGCCCGCCGTCGGGTTGTCGCCCGAGTCGCTGATCAGGAAGGGCCGCCGGGGCGAGGCCACCGCCCGCTCGATGCACTCTTCGGCGCTGCCCGTCGGGCCGACGAAGACGAAGTCGCGGCGGGCCTGCCAGTAGCGGCGGGCGAGCTTCTCCGCCTCGGCCGCGGCGCGTTCGGCGTCGTCACCGGTGACGACGATGGCGGCCTGGCAGCGCGGCTCGTCGGCCCAGGCGTAGCCGACCCAGAGGGCGGCGTCGAGGATGCCGGGCAGCTTCTCGGTCTCGGCGAGCGAGGCGTAGAGGGACTTGGCGGGCTCCAGGCGGGTGCTGGTCTTCTCGCCGGGCAGGAGGACGGGGACCTGGACCCAGGCGCGGTGCGGGCGGGCGCCGTCGAGCAGGCAACGCACGAGGTTGCGGGCGGCGCGCTCGCGGGTCTCCCAGGCGTCCTCGTGGGGGGCGAGGCGGTGGGCGGTGAGCAGGTCGACCGGTTCGGCGAAGCGGCGCGAGACGTTGCCGTGCAGGTCCATGGCGGTGGAGATCATGGGGCGGCCCGTGCCGTCCGGGGTGCCCACGAAGTCGAGGGCCGCGCGGACCGCTTCGGTGAGGTCGGCCTCCGCGTCGGTGAGTCCGATGACGCTCATCGCGCCGTGGATGTCGTACACGAGGCCGTCCAGCGGGCCCACCGCCCTGATGCGGGTGACGAGTTCGTCCTTCAGGGTCAGGTACGACTCCGCTTCCACGGGCCCGCCCGGCAGCGAGGTCGCGTGCAGCAGGGGGACCCATTCGACGGTGCCGGCGAGGTCGGAATCCGGGCGCGTCCACGTGTAGCGGTCGAGGAGGTCCTGCCCGCGGGTCTGGCGGAAGTCGTCCGCGGTGGAGCGGTGCGGGCAGAACGTGGACGACTCGATGCCGATGCCGCCGATGCCGATGCGCAGGCGGCGACGGTTCGCGGAGGGGGTCATGCGGGGGCGCTCTCTTCCTGATGCGCGGGCGCGGGTGCGGGGACATGGGGCGCGGGGATACGAGGGGTGGGGGCCGGCAAGTGGTGGCGCAGCGCCGTGAGACCCGCGCCGAGCAGCCCCGCGTCGACGCCCGTCACCGTGGTGGTGATCTCCAGGTCGGCCGTGGCGAGGGGCAGGCAGCGTTCGTAGAGGACGCCGCGCACGGCGGCGACCAGTGGTTCGGCGGTGGCGAGGACGCCGCCCAGGGCCACGGCCTGCGGGTTGAAGAAGTTGACGACGACGGACAGGACAGTGCCGATGTGCCGTCCCGCCGTGCGGACGAGGGTGGTGGCCTGCGGGTCGCCGTCCGCGACGAGCCGCAGCAGATCGGCGGTGTCGGCCACCTCGACGCCCTGCAGGGCGAGTTCCCTGATCAGGGCGGCGCCGCTGGCGACGGTCTCCAGGCAGCCGATGTTGCCGCAGCTGCACGGCCGGTCGCCCGCCGCGTCGACGCGGACGTGGCTGATGTCGCCCGCGCTGCCGTTGGCGCCGTCGTGCGGGCGGCCCGCGGAGATGATGCCGCTGCCGATGCCGCGGCCGGCCTTGACGACGACGAGGTGGTCGAGTTCGGGGCGGGCGACGCGGTGTTCGCCGACGGCCATCATCGTGGCGTCGTTGTCGACGGTGACAGGGATCCCGAGCCGTTCGGCGAGGACGTCGCGCAGCGGGTAGCGGTGCCAGCCGGGCATGCGGGAGGGACTGAGGACGCGGCCGGTCGCGGGCTGGACGGGGCCGGGGAAGGCGACGCCGAACGCGCGCACGGCCCGGCCCTCGGCTCCCTGGCGTGCGACGAGTTCGCCGACCCGCTCGCAGAGCCAGTCGACGGCGGACTCAGGTCCCGCGGTGATGTCGTGCGGCAGGTCGACGGCGTCCAGGACCGTGCCGCCGAGGTCGACGACGCCGAGCCGCGCGTGGTGGCTGCCCAGGTCGGCGGCGACGGCGACGCCGCCCTGTGCGGCGACCCGCAGCAGCCTCGGCCTGCGGCCGCCGCGCGAGGCGCCCTCGCCGGACTCGGAGAGCAGCCCGGCGTCGACCAGTTCCTGCACCCGCAGGGAGACCGTCGAGGGGGCGAGGCCCAGCTCTCGTACGAGGTCGGCGCGGGACGTGGCCACGCCCGAGGAGACCAAGTGCACGATGTGCTGCGCCGAACCCGGCTCGCCGAGTGGTGTTCCGGTCATGGCGCCCCCAGTTGCTTCTGTGTTGCTTCGGCACGTGGTGCTGTGATGCCCGTTGCTTCGACGAGTTCATTCGGCACCGGCACGAACACTAAGTCCGGCCGAACCATGTTGACCAGCCCTTCCCGCTTTTCTGCTTCTTACCGAATGAAGCTATTGACTTGTTTTTCGCCTCAGGCCTAGCGTTCGGGCGCTGCCCCGTCGTTCTCCGGCACGGGCCGGCCCCGTACCCCTTGGAGGCCCATCGCCATGCGCTCATTCAGGTCCGCGGCGGCCGCGCTGCTCGTCCTCGCGGCGGCTCTCACCGGCTGCACCCGCGAGGGCGGCCGCATCGACATGGGCCCCACCGGCGGCACGCCCGTCGAGGGCGGCACGGCGACGATGGCGCTGCCGCCGGCCGCGACGCCCAACTGGATCTTCCCGATCGGCTCGCCCGGCTACGGCGCCTCGTACAACTACGGGATCCAGTCGCTGCTCTTCATGCCGGTCTACGACGCCGTGCAGGACAAGGCCAAGGGCGAGCTGACCACGCACGGCCCCAGCACGCTCGGCCTCGAACCCACGTACAGCGACGGCAACAAGACCGTGACCGTGCCGCTGCGCGAGGGCGTGAAGTGGTCCGACGGGAAGCCCGTCACCGCCCGCGACCTGGAGTTCTGGTTCCATCTGGTCAAGGCCAACAAGGCGGACTGGGGCAACTACTCGGTGGGCACCATGCCCGACAACGTCAAGCGGTTCGAGACGCTCGACGACCACACCGTACGGCTGCACCTCAGTCGCGCGTACAACCCGGACTGGTTCACCGCCAACCAGCTGACCCTGATGCGGGCACTGCCCCAGCACGCCTGGGACGCCAGGACCGACGGCGGCAAGGTCGGCGACTGGGACCGCACCCCCGCGGGCGCCAAGGCGGTCTTCGCCCGGCTGACCCGGCACGCCAAGAGCCTCGGCTCGTACGGTTCGGACCCGCTCTGGAAGACGGTCAACGGGCCGTGGAAGCTGGCGGGCTGGCGGGACAGCGGCCAGGTCACCATCGCGGCGAACGAGAAGTTCACCGGCCCGGCGTCGGAGCGGCCGCACCTCGACAAGGTCGTCTTCAAGCCCTTCACGACCGCCGACTCCGAGTACAACGTGCTGCGTTCGGGCGGCGTCGACTACGGCTACATCCCGCCGTCGGTGATGGCGCAGAAGGAGAAGTTCGAGCAGAGGGGTTACCGCGTCGATCCGTGGGAGGGCTGGGCGGCGACGTACATCGTCTACAACTTCAACTCCACCCACGCGGGCCCGTTGATGCGCCAGCTCTACCTCCGCAGGGCCATGCAGCACCTCGTCGACCAGAAGGCGATGAGCGACGTCATCTGGCAGGGCAGCGCGACGCCGACGCTCGGCCCCGTGCCGGTGACCCCGAAGAGCCAGTACCTGTCCGAGAAGATGGCAAAGAACCAGTACCCGTTCTCCGTCGACAAGGCCAGGGCGCTCCTTGCGCGGCACGGCTGGCGGATGAAGGACGGCACGGCACACTGCGTACGCCCCGGGACGGGCGCGGACCGGTGCGGCAAGGGCATCAGCAAGGACGCGCCACTCGAACTGACCCTGCTCTCCCAGTCGGGATCGACCGAGACGACCCACATGATGCAGGAGCTGAAGTCGACGCTCTCCAGGGCCGGTGTCCAACTCACCGTCCGGCAGCAGCCGTTGAACTCCGTTCTGGGCAACTCCGTGCCGTGCAGGGCCAAGGACCCCGGCTGCGACTGGGACATGTCGTTCTTCGGCACGGCGGGCAGCTGGTACTACCCGCTCAACCCCAGCGGCGAGCAGCTCTTCTCGACGGGCGCCTCGGCCAACTTCGGCAACTACAGCGACAAGAAGGCGGACCGCATCATCCGGGGCGTGCAGTACTCCCCCGACATGAAGGCCGTGCACGCGTACGGCGAGTACCTCGCGGAGCAGCTGCCCGTGATGTGGATGCCCAACCCGGCGTACCAGGTCTCGGTGATCCGCAACGACCTGCGCGGCGTCGCGCAGAACCCGACCGTGACCTTCGCTCCCCAGCACTGGTACTACGTCAAGAAGAAGGGGGCCGAGAAGTGACCGGCTTCACCGGCTTTCTGGTCAAGCGCTTCCTCCAGGCGATCGTCGTCCTCTTCCTCGTCTCGATCATCGTCTTCGTTCTCCTGCACCTGCTGCCCGGCGGTCCCGCGCGCGCCATCCTCGGCCCGAAGGGCACCCCGCAGCAGATCGAGCACTTCAACCATCAGCAGGGGTACGACCGTTCGCTGCCCATGCAGTACCTGATGTATCTGAAGCGGCTGCTCACCGGAGACCTCGGCGAGTCCTTCAAGCTCAACTCGCCCGTCTTCGACCTGCTGAGGCAGCGCCTGCCGAAGACGCTGCTCCTGACGGTCCTCTCCACCGTGCTCGCGGTGGTCATCGCGGTGCCGCTGGGTCTGGTGCAGGCCGTGCGGCGCGGCAAGGCGTCGGACTACGCCCTGACGGGCCTCGCCTTCCTGCTGTACGCCACGCCGGTGTTCTTCCTCGGCCTCATCATGATCATCCTGTTCGCGCAGGTCATGCCGGTCTTCCCGGCTCAGGCGCCGCAGGGCGAGACGATCGGTGAACTGCTCGGCGACTTCACCGGGCTGATCCTCCCGGTGGTCACGATGGCCTTCGGCATCATCGCGATGTTCAGCCGCTACATGCGCTCGGCGGTGCTCGACAACCTCACCGAGGAATACGTCCGGACGGCGATGGCCAAGGGCCAGTCGAACCGCCGGATCATGGTCAGGCACGTCCTGCGCAACGCGCTGATCCCCCTCGCCACGCTCCTCGGCCTGTATCTCCCGACCCTCTTCAGTGGCGCCCTCGTCGTCGAGTCGATGTTCAACTACCCCGGCATGGGGCTGCTGTTCTGGAACGCGGCGCAAGGTTCCGACTTCCCCGTACTGCTCGGCGTGACGCTGGTCGTCGGGGTCGCCACCGTCGTCGGCTCGCTGCTCACCGATGTCCTGTACGCCGTCCTCGACCCCCGGATACGGAGCGTGGCATGAGTACCACGGTCGCCCCTGACACCGCGCCGGGCCACGAGGACGCCGCGCGGGCCACGCCGTCGCTGGCCCGCCGCACGCTCCAGGTCTTCACCGGCAACAAGCTCGCCCTGACGGGCGTGGTGGTACTGCTCCTGCTGCTCGCGTTCAGCTATCTCGGGCCGCTGGTGTACGACACCGAGCAGGTCCACACCGACCTGTCGCAGGCGAACCTGCCGCCCGGCAGCTCCGGTCACCTCCTCGGCACCACCGACCTCGGCTACGACATGACCGGCCGCCTCATGGTCGCGGGGCAGACCTCGCTGGAGATCGGTCTGGCGGCCGGTCTGCTCGCCACCCTCTTCGGCACCGTCTACGGCGCGATCGCCGGATACTTCGGCGGCTGGGTCGACGCCACGATGATGCGGATCACGGATGCGGCGCTCGCCATCCCCGCAATGTTCCTGCTCGTCGTGGTCGCCGCGATCGTTACGCCCAGCAAGGGCGTCCTCATCATGATCATCGCGTCGGTGGCGTGGCTCTCCCCCGCCCGCCTGGTGCGCGGGGAGTCGCTGTCCCTGCGCAACCGCGAGTACGTCCAGGCCATGCGGATGATGGGCGGCGGCGGTGCGCGGGCCGTCTTCAGGCACATCGTGCCGAACGCGATCGGCACCGTCATCGTCAACTGCACGTTCCAGATCGCCGACGCGATCCTCTACGTCAGCTACCTCGCCTTCCTCGGCCTGAGCATCCCGCCGCCCTCGGCCGACTGGGGGTCCATGCTGTCGGCCGGCATCACCTACACCCAGAACGGCTACTGGTGGCTGATCTTCCCGCCGGGCATCGCGATCGTGCTGGTCGTCGCCGCGTTCAACTTCATCGGTGACGGGTTGCGGGACGCGTTCGAAGTGCGGCTGCGGAAGTAAACAGGAGACACGACAGATGACCGAGCCCCTCCTCACCATCGACGACCTGCACGTCGACATCGCCTCGCGCGAACGCACCGTGCACGCCCTCGACGGCGTCAGCCTCCAACTCGCCGCGGGCGAAGCCCTCGGCATCGTCGGCGAGTCCGGCTGCGGCAAGACGATGACCGCGCTCAGCGTCCTCGGCCTGCTGCCGCCGGGCGGCGAGATCACCGGCGGGCGCGTCCTGTTCGACGGACAGGACCTCGCCGCGGCCGCGCCCCCCGTCCTCCAGGACGTCCGCGGCAACACCATCGGCATGGTCTTCCAGGACCCGCTGACCTCCCTCAACCCGACGATGACCATCGGCGCCCAGGTGGCGGAACCGCTGCTCCTGCACCGCGAGGGCAGCACGAGGAAAGAGGCCTGGGCCCGCGCCCAGGAGATGCTGCGCCTGGTCGGCATGCCCCAGCCCGCCGAACGCATGAAGGCCTACCCGCACCAGCTGTCCGGCGGCATGCGCCAGCGCGTGGCGATCGCCATGGCCCTGGTCTGCGAACCGAAGCTGCTGATCGCGGACGAGCCGACGACGGCCCTTGACGTGACGACCCAGCACCAGATCCTGGAACTCGTCGACGAGCTGCGCGCCCGCCTGGGCATGGCGATGATCCTGGTCACCCACGACCTGGGCGTCATCGCCAACCGCGTGGACCGCGTCGCGGTGATGTACGCGGGCAAGGTCGCCGAACAGGCCGGCGTACGCGGTCTGTTCGCGCGCCCGCGCCACCGCTACACCGAGGCCCTGTTCGCCGCGCTGCCCGAGCGGGCGGCCGACAGCCGCACCGAACTGCACACCATCCCGGGCCTGCCGCCGAACCTCGCGGTGCGCCCCACGGGCTGCCGTTTCGCGCCGCGCTGCACGTTCGCCACGGACGCGTGCCGTGCCGAGGAGCCGCAGCTCGTGGACGACGAGTCGCACGGGGCGGAGCACCGGTTCGCGTGCTTCCACCCGGTGCCGGAGGTGGCGGCCTCCGAGGACGAGGTGGTGGTGGTACCGGCCGTTCCCACCCCCGACGCCCCCGGTGACGTACTGCTCGAACTCGACTCCCTCGTCAAGGACTTCCCCCTGAAGGGCGGGCCGTTCTCGCGCAGCCGGGGCACGGTCAGCGCGGTCGGCGGGGTGTCGCTGACGATCCGCAAGGGCGAGACGTTCGGCATGGTCGGCGAGTCCGGCTGCGGCAAGACGACGCTCGGGCGGATCGTCGCGGGCCTGGACGAGCCGACCGGCGGCGCGGTGCGGTTCGACGGCGCCGACCCGGCGCGGATGTCGCGGGCCGAGCGGCGCGCGCACCGGCGCCGTGTCCAGCTGATGTTCCAGGACTCCACCGCCGCGATGGATCCGCGCATGCGGGTCGGCGAGATCCTGCGCGAGCCCCTGGTCATCCAGGGCGTCGGCGACCGCGCCGAGCGGGAGCGGCTGGTCGCCGGACTCCTCGACGCCGTCGGCCTGCCGCGCGGCGCGGTGCACCGCTATCCGCACGAGTTCTCCGGCGGCCAGCGACAGCGCCTGGGCCTCGCACGGGCGTTGACGCTCTCCCCCGATCTCGTGGTGGCCGACGAGCCGGTGTCCGCGCTCGACGTGTCCGTGCAGGCGCAGATCCTCAACCTGATGCGCGAACTGCAGCGCGAGCGCGGTCTGACCTATCTGTTCATCTCGCACGACCTGGCCGTCGTACGCCATCTGGCGGACACCGTCGGCGTGATGTACCTGGGCAAGCTCGTGGAGTCGGGCCCGGCCGAGCGCGTGTACGCGCACCCCCTGCACCCCTACACGCGCGGACTCCTGGACACGGTCAACCTGCCCGACCCCGAGGCCGCGTCCGGCGCCGCACGCACGCCCCTGGAGGGCGAGACCCCGTCCGCGGCGAAGCCTCCGTCGGGCTGCCGCTTCCGGACCCGCTGCCCCCTGGCCCAGGACGTGTGCGCCACGACCGAACCCCAGGTCAGCATGCCCAACGGCGAGGGACACCAGGTGGCCTGCCACTTCCCCCTCGCCGCACCTCGGCTAGCGTCGGCGGTGTGAGACTCGCCGATGCCCTTGCCCTGCGCCCGGTCGTGCTCGACGGCGGCCTCTCCAACCAGCTGGAGGCCGCCGGGCACGACCTGGGCGACGCCCTGTGGTCCGCCCGGCTGCTCGCCGACGAGCCGGCGGCGATCGAGGCCGCCCACCGCGCCTACTACGAGGCGGGCGCCGAGGTCGCCGTCACCGCGAGCTATCAGGCGACGTACGAGGGGTTCGCACGGCGCGGCGTCGACGCGGCCCGCACCCGCGAACTGCTGCTCCTGAGCGTGGAGTTGGCGCGCCGTGCCGGAGCCGGGCTCGGGCGCGAGGTGTGGGTGGCCGCGTCGGCCGGGCCCTATGGGGCAATGCTCGCCGACGGCTCCGAGTACCGGGGGCGGTACGGCCTGTCCGTGGACGCCCTTGAGCGCTTCCACCGGCCGCGGCTCGAAACCCTCGCCGAGGCGGGGCCCGACGTCCTGGCCCTGGAGACGGTCCCCGACACCGACGAGGCGCGGGCGCTGCTGAGGGCGGTCCGCGGGCTCGGGGTCCCGGCCTGGCTGTCGTACAGCGTGGCGGGCGACCGCACGCGGGCGGGACAGCCGCTCCGGGAGGCCTTCGCACTCGCCGCCGACGCGGACGAGGTGCTTGCAGTCGGCGTGAACTGCTGCGACCCGAGGGACGCCGACGCCGCGGTGGCGCTCGCCGCGCGGGTCACCGGCAAGCCCGTCGTGGTCTATCCGAACAGCGGTGAGGCGTGGGACGCCGCGGCCCGCTCCTGGCGGGGTCCGCGCCGGTTCACGGCCGGGCAGGCCGACGCGTGGCGGGCGGCGGGGGCGCGGCTGATCGGCGGGTGCTGCCGGGTGGGTCCCGGGGCGATCGCGGAGGTCGCTGCGGAGCTGTCGCGGGGTGGCACGGCGGGCCGCGGGAGCCGGTCGCACCATCCCCGGGACACCCCATCCGACCTGGGCTGATACCGCTCCCGGGGGTGACTGTCAGTGCCGGGGTGCAGACTGGCCGGTACCTGAGACAACGACGTCCCGGAGGTGGTCGGCATGGCCGACGTCATTCTGACCGTAGGCACCCGCAAGGGCCTTTTCATCGGACGCAGGCGAGCTGGTGCCTGGGAGTTCGACGACAGCCCGTACTTCAACGCGCAGGCGGTGTACTCCGTCGCCATCGACACCCGCGGCCCCGCCCCGCGCCTCCTCGCCGGCGGAGACAGCGCCCACTGGGGCCCCTCCGTGTTCCACTCCGACGACCTCGGGCGCACCTGGACCGAGCCCTCGAAGCCCGCCGTGAAGTTCCCCAAGGACACCGGGGCCTCACTGGAGCGGGTCTGGCAGCTGCACCCGTCGGCCGCCGAGCCGGACGTGGTGTACGCGGGCACTGAGCCCGCCGCGCTCTACCGCTCGGAGGACCGCGGCGAGTCCTTCTCGCTCGTCCGTCCGCTCTGGGAGCACCCCACCCGCTCCAAGTGGGTGCCCGGCGGCGGCGGAGAGGGCCTGCACACGGTGCTGACCGACGCCCGCGACCCGCGCGCGGTGACGGTCGCGGTGTCGACCGCCGGGGTGTTCCGCACCCAGGACGGCGGCGAGAGCTGGGAGCCGGCCAACAAGGGCGTTTCCGCGGTGTTCCTGCCCGACCCGGACCCCGAGTTCGGGCAGTGCGTGCACAAGGTCGCGCGGGACTCGGCCGATCCGGACCGCCTGTATCTGCAGAACCACTGGGGTGTGTACCGCAGCGACGACGCGGGCGCGCACTGGACGGACATCGGCGCGGGCCTCCCCTCCACCTTCGGCTTCACGGTGGTCGCGCATCCGCACCGCGGCGGCACGGCGTACGTCTTCCCGATCACCGCGGACAGCGACCGCGTCCCCGCCGGCCACCGGTGCCGCGTCTACCGCACCTCCGACGCCGGCAAGAGCTGGGAACCGCTGAGCGCGGGCCTGCCCGAGGAGGATCATTACGGCACGGTGCTGCGCGACGCGATGGGGAGCGACGGCTGCGACCCGGCGGGCCTCTACTTCGGCAATCGCAACGGCGAGGTGTACGCGTCGGCGGACGACGGCGACAGCTGGCGGCTGCTCGCCTCGCACCTGCCGGATGTGCTCTGCGTGCGGGCCGCGGCCATCGGTTGATCGCCCCCACCGTTACGGCAGTAGGGTGACGCCGTGGCACCACGACCCTTGCATGAAATCGTCGAACCAGGCTGGGCGAAGGCCCTGGAGCCGGTGGCCGAACGGATCGCCTCGATGGGGGACTTCCTGCGCGCGGAGATCGCCGCGGGACGTACGTATCTCCCGTCGGGGCAGCACGTCCTGCGCGCGTTCCAGCAGCCCTTCGACGACGTCCGCGTCCTGATCGTCGGCCAGGACCCCTACCCCACACCCGGTCACGCGGTGGGACTGTCGTTCTCGGTCGCGCCCGAAGTGCGGCCGCTGCCCGGCAGCCTCATCAACATCTACCGCGAGATGAGCGACGACCTGGGACTGCCCGCGCCGTCGAACGGCGACCTCACGCCGTGGACCGGCCAGGGCGTCCTGTTGCTCAACAGGGCGCTCACCACCGCCCCGCGCAAGCCCGCCGCACACCGCGGCAAGGGCTGGGAAGAGGTCACCGAGCAGGCCATACGGGCGCTCGCCGCGCGCGGAAAGCCCCTGGTGTCCATCCTCTGGGGGCGTGACGCGCGCAATCTGCGGCCGCTGCTCGGGCAGTTGCCGTCGGTGGAGTCCTCCCACCCGTCGCCGATGTCGGCCGACCGCGGGTTCTTCGGGTCACGCCCGTTCAGTCGGGCCAACGACCTGCTGGTCCGCCAGGGGGCGGAGCCGGTGGACTGGCGGCTGCCGTGACGCACGAGGAGTACGTCCTCGGCGTCGATTCGGGCGGTTCCGGGCTGCGGGCCGCGCTGCACGTGGCGCGGGGCGCGCGCCGGTCCGAACCGGTGCGCTCCGTCGGCCTGACGCGCTCCGCCGACCTGACGCGCTCCGCCGGGCCGGTGCGCACCGGCCCGCGCGGCGTCGACGCCGGACACTTCCTGGAGCACCTCCTGCCCATGGCGCGGGCTCTCCTGGAGCAGGCGGGCGGCGGCCGGATCACGGCGGTCGCCATCGGCGCCGCGGGTCTCGCCACCCTCGGCGACGACCTCCGTGCCGAGCTGCCGTCCGCGCTCGAACAGGCCCTGGGCGTACGCCGCACAGCGCTCGCCGCGGACGCCGTCACCGCGTACATGGGCGCGCTCGGCGACCGCCCCGGCGCGGTCGTCGCCGCGGGCACCGGCATGATCGCGATCGGCACGGACCTGACCGCCTGGCGCCGCGCCGACGGCTGGGGGCACCTGCTCGGCGACTGCGGCGGCGGTGCCTGGATCGGCCGCGCCGGGCTCGAAGCGGCGATGCGGGCGCACGACGGCAGGCGCGGCGGTTCGAAGGCGCTCCTCGCCCGCGCGACGGAGAGGTTCGGCCCCGTGACGGGCCTGCCCGGGCAGCTCTATCCGCGCACCGACCGGCCCGCCGCCCTCGCCTCCTTCGCGCCCGACGTGGCCGGCTGCGCCCCGGAGGACCCCGTGGCGCACGGCGTTCTGCGGGACGCGGCCCGGCACATCGCCGAGGCCGCGGCCGCCGTCTGCCCCCGCGCCGAGCCCGGCGAAGTCTCGCTCACCGGCGGCCTGTTCAAGCTGGGACCTCCTCTCCTCGCGCCCTTGTACGAGGAACTCGCGGAGCAACTGCCGTACGCGCGGCGGGTCCCCGCGGCCGGTGACCCGCTGGACGGCGCGCTGCGCATAGCGGTCGATATCGCCGCCGACCGGCTGCGACTGCCGCACGACGCGCGCATGCTCTGCGTCCACGGACCGGGCGACAGGTGACCTCGGCGTAATTCATCAGACAAAAACGGACTTATACCGCTCACCTGCACCCTCCCCGAACAGGGGAGGCCCGCAAGCCAGTAGCATGCGGGCGCATGAGCTCCCCCACTGGGCCCGCATCCGGCCTGCCTGTACGAATGCCGCGCCCCCGTCAGCCGGGCCGGCACCGCCGTCCGGAGCCCGTCGCGGCTCCTGAAGGCGCGCCCGCACTCGTTCTCGCCGTGCCGGGCGCCCCCAGCACCACCACGCGCGGCCTCGCCGAGGAAGTCGTGAGCATCGCCCGTTCCGAGCTGCCCGGCCTCGACGCCCGCATCGGTTACCTCGACGGTGAGGAAGACGCCACCGTCACGTCCTTCCCCGAGTTTCCCTCGCTGCAGTCCGTGCTCGCGCACGCGGCCGCCGAGCGCACCGGCCGCGTCGAGCGGGCGCGCGCCGCGGGCGCCGAGGTGGCCGATCCCGAGGGCCCCGTCGCCGTCGTCGTGCCGCTGCTCGCGGGCCCCGACGCCGCGCTGATGCGCCGCATCCGGCAGGCCGTCATGGACAGCCGTGCCGCCGCCGAGCTGACCGACGTGCTCGGCCCCCACCCGCTGCTCGCCGAGGCGCTGCACGTGCGCCTGTCGGAGGCCGGTCTCGCCCGCGCCGACCGCGCCCGCCTGTTCACCGTGGCGACGGCCGCGGACGGCATCGTGCTCGCCACGGTCGGCGGCGAGGAGGCCGTGCAGGCCGCAGGGATCACCGGCATGCTGCTCGCCGCGCGCCTCGCGGTGCCGGTGATGGCCGCCGCGCTCGACGAGGAGGGCGCCATCGCGGCGACCGCCGAGCAGCTGCGCGGTTCGGGCTCGGCCCAGCTGGCGCTCGCCCCGTACCTGATCGGCCCCGAGCTCGACACCGGCCTGCTCGACGCGGCCGCGAAGGAGGCGGGCTGCTCCGTCGCCGAGCCGCTCGGCCCCTACCCGGCGATCGGCAAGCTGGCGCTCGCCAAGTACACGACGACGCTCGGCATCACGCCGCAGCGGCCTTCGGGCACGCCGGTGCACTGAACCTCCGTACGTACGGCGATGGGCCCGCCCCGATGTGGGGGCGGGCCCGTCGTCGTGTTCAGCCGGACGTCACGGCACTCAGCCGAAGATCACGCAGGAGGCCGCGGGCGCCGCGACGGAGCCCGTCCGGACCGGCAGGCCCGTCTCCTGGTCGATCGTGAACCAGGTGACGTCCCCGGAGCGCTCGTTGGCCGCGTACAGGTGCCGTCCCGCCGGGTCGATGGCCAGGTCGCGCGGCCAGTGACCGCCGCACGGCACGGTGGCGGTGACCCGCGCCCCGTCGCCCGACTCGTCGAGAGCGATGACCGAGATGATGTCGGGGCCGCGCGTGGCCGTCCACAGGAACCGCCCGTCGGGCGCGACGACGACCTCCGAGGGGTACGTGTCGCCGTCCGGGGCCGCCACGAGGACCGGCAGCTCGCTGAGGGGCTTGAGAACACCCTCGGCGGCGTCCCAGGCGCAGACGGTGAGGGTGGGGCTGAGCTCGTTCAGGACGTACGCGCGGTCGCCGCGCGGGTGGAACACGAGGTGCCGGGGACCGGACCCCGGACGCAGCGCCACCTCCCGGTGCAGGGTCAGCCCGCTCTCCCCGAACGCGCAGACCCGCACGGAGTCGGTGCCGAGATCGACGCTGACCGCCCAGCGGCCGCTCGGGTCGGCGAGGACCTGGTGGGCGTGCGGCCCCTGCTGGCGCTGGGGATGCGGGCCCGAGCCGGTGTGCCGCAGCTCGCTCGACGGCGTGGGGGCGAGGGCGCCGTCGGCGCGCAGCGGCACGGCGCTGACGCTGCCCGAGCGGTAGTTGGCGGTGAGTACGTGGCCGCCGTACAGCGCGAGGTGGGTGGGGGCCGAGCCGACCGGAACGGAACGCCCCGCGGGCTCGGGCACGCCTCCCCCGGTGCGGAACGCGGCGACGGCGCCGTCGGAGGTCTCACTGACCGCGTAGAGCGTCTCCCCGTCGGGCGAGAGCGCGAGGTAGGAGGGATCGGCGACCGCGTCCGTGGCGCCGACGAGAGTCAGCGCGCCGGTGCCCGGATCGACGTCCGCGGCGAGGACACCGCGCCCCCCGGCCGCGGTGAAGGATCCGATGTACGCCCGTCCCGCCTGCCTGCCGACGACCACTGCTTGTCCCCTCTCGACCCGGGCGCCACAGGTGTGACGCCGCTCATGCGGCCGAACGCTAGCAGTCGGTCTAGACCAGGCGGTGGGGGGATGCCGGGTCCCGCGTCAGCTGCCGATCACCGGCGTGCGGCTCACCCGCTGCAGAGGCGCCGCGAGTTCGACAAGGGATTTCTCCAGGCTGTGCAGGTGAGCGAGGGCGGGCTCAAGGGCGGCCGTATGGAGCAGGTCACTGGACGTACCCGCCTCCCGGGGCCTCGGTTCCCGCGCCGTCAGGGATTCGACGGCGGCCTCGACGCGCCAGCACGCCGCAGCAAGTCGGGCGTCGTGGGACGCCTCCGGGTCCCCTGCGATGGACGCCAGCCCCCGGACTTCGCGTGCGCAGTCGTCAAGCAGGGCGATGACCTGCAGGGCCCGGCCCTTGCGCGCCCGCAGTGGACTGAACGGGTGCACAAGAGGGGCGAGAGACAGGCGCACCCGGCCCAATATGGCTTCCAGTTCCGCGACCCGCGGGGCCGGGTCGGCGGACGTCGTCCCGGCAAGGCGGGCCGCGGCTTCCGCGGTGCAGGCATGCACACAGAGGATGGCCCGCTCCACCCAGGCGTCGGTCGTGGCGTGAGTCGAGATGGGCAGGATGAGCAGCACCGCCAGTCCGGCGCCCAGGGCGCCGACACCGGTCTCAACCAGACGCAGTCCGAGCAGGCTCGCATCCAGCACACCGAGAAGGCCGTAGAGAGAACCTGCCAGAACCGTGACCGAGAGCATCATCCACGAGTAAGAGACGGCAGCCGTGTAGAAGATGCCGAAGACGCTGATCGCGATGAGCAGCGCGCTCGGAACAGGCGCGCCGTCCAGCGGCACGACGAGCACCAGGCCGGCGGCGATCCCGACGACCGTTCCGAGCACCCTGCGGAAGCCGCGCACGAGCGTCTCGCCCCTCGATGTGGTGTTCACGAAGACCCACCATGTGGCCCCCACCGCCCAGTACCAGCGATCACCGGAGATCGCCTGCCCCACGGCGAGCGCGAAAGCACCACCCGCCGTGGCCTGCAGCGCCTGCCGGGTGGTCGCCCGTGCCAGCCCCTCGCCACTCGGCGGAGCGGGCACGGCGGCCACGGGCGCCCCGCGCTCGTAGCACCACAGCCCGAAGCGGACGGTCGAAGCGGCGGCCAGGGAGAAGAGGACCGCCGCGTAGAGCTGGGGAAGCTGCTTGAGCTCGGCGTGGAGGAACTGAGTACTGAAGAACATCATGAAGGCGAATACGCCGAGCGAATGCCCGCGCGGCCCCCACCGGCGGGCGTACACGCCGAGCCCCATCACGGTCAGAAAGGCAACGTCCCGAGCGACCGGGTAGTCATGCAGCCCTGCCGCGAGGGCGAGCACGGGGAAGCCGACGACAGGCAGGAGCGCGGTGGTGACCGCCTGACCTCGCACGGTCGAGTCCGTGACGGTGAAGAGCGCGAGCAGCGCGGCGAGCCCGCCGGTGATCGCCGCGGCGAGCGAATGCCCGGCGACGCCGCACACCACCACGGCCAGCGTGATGCCGAGAACCGCCCGCGACGCGAACCGCAACCGCGCCCGCCCCGGATCCGGCGCCACGAACACCCTCTTCAGCACGGCTTCCCGCCCTTTCCGCTTTCCGTTCGACCTGCGACATCAAAAAGGCGCCGCGGAGATCCGCAGCGCCATCGACAGAGACATCACACCATCTACGAGCCTGTTGGCTCAACCGACACCCACATCACTATGCCAATGGCCCACACCGGTACGTCCAGGTCGAACCACGGGCAGACCAATGGACCAGAGGAAAATGTTCGTCGCGTTGCCAGCACCGCAGCTTCGGCCATGCCGCCGTCAGCGATCTGAACAACGGCGGGATCGAGCCGGGGTCGACCTCATGGCGCCCTCGCAGGAAACGTATATGTCGAAATAGTGAGCTCGGCTTCCAGGCCCTCCTCAGGCCCTGAGCACGGCCTGAGCTCTGCGCCCCGCAAGGCGCCCACCACGGAGGCATTTTGACCAACGGCCTCCCGCGCTCACCCCACCAGGCTTTCGCACCGACCGCGGACGAGGCCACTACCAGAAATGGGCCCAACCTCTACAGAGAGTACGCTGTAGAGTGCATGGCCGAACTGCGCACGGAGGTGAGCGTATATGGGAACGAAGCGATATCGGCAGATGTGTGCCGTCGCTGCGGCGCTGGACATCGTCGGGGAGCGCTGGACCCTGCTCATCATTCGTGACCTGATCAACGGGCCGAAGCGATACAACCAGCTCCTCAGTGAGAGCCTGGTCGGCATCGGACCGAATCTCCTCGCCTCGCGGCTGCAAATGCTGACCGATGAGGGGCTGGTCGAACGAGAGCCGGTCCCTGGCGACGGCCGTGGAGTCGAGTACCGGCTGACGGAGAGCGGTGAGGCGCTCAGGCCGGTCGTTCTCGGGCTGGCCTCATGGGGTCTGTCGCACATCACCTCTTATGAGCCCACCGATCTGGTGCGTGCCGAGTGGGGCATGGTGGCGGTGGAGGCGATGATTGCGGCCGGACCGCCACCAGAGGCCGATGAAGCGTATGAGTTCCGCATCGGGGACCACGTTTTCAGCGTGTCGTGCGAGAACGGGAAGGCCACCGTCGTCGAAGGACCCGCCCCGCGGAAGGCGGCGCTGGTGGTGGACTCCGATCCCGAAACGTTCATACGGATCGGGAACGAACAGGTCAGCCCGCTCGATGCGGTGCTGTCCGGACGGATGTCGATCAGCGGCGACTCGACGGCGCTGGCGCGTTGCCTGAAACTGTTGGGGCTCAGTCTCGACTCGGGCGGGGACAAGCCACCGGCCGGCGAGGGTCTTGTCGAGGCGGTGTCCTAGCCAAGGCCGTGTCCTGGCCCAGGCGGTGTCCTGGCCAAGTCCGCGATCACCGTCTCGGCCCGCCTACGAGAACGGCGGCGCCGGCGCCCCCTCGGGACTCAGCTGTTCGGCAAGATCCAGCAGGTCCGCCTCGGATCCGTGCGCTCCGACGAGTTGCACTCCGTACGGCAGGCCGCCCACCCCGACGCAGGGAACATTGACGGCCGGCTGTCCGCTCGCGTTGAACATCGCGGTGTACTGCATCATGCCGAAGGTGCGGTGCATCGCGGTGTCGGGATCACTCAACCACCCGAGCCGCGGTGCCTGAACGGGGACCGTGGGGCTCAACAGGATGTCGAACCGGCCCCACCATGCCGTGAGATCCGTGACGAGCCGGCGCAGCCACTGCACCGTATCCCTGACGGCTTCGGGTGTTGCCCGTGCTGCCATGGCCAGCATCTGGGCGGTCGCGGGCTCCATATCGCTTTCCGTCAGCGGTCGGCCGAGATCTTCCGAAGCGTCCGCCACCTCCTTCGCCAGCCAACCGGCAAGCATGGGAGTGGTCTGCATCGCGAACTGATCGAACTGCTCGAGAACCCGGGGATGGGCCGGGAGCACATGATGGCCTTGGTCACTGAGCTTGTCCGCCATCCGTTCGACCGCCTCGACGGAGCCGCCACCCAGGTCGATCGCGGAACTCACAGCCGACGCGAGTACGCCGACCCGGAGCCGCCGGGTCGGACCCTCCGTACCGGAACGGCCGGCTTCGGACGCCATGTCCCGGCCCAGCACCGGGAGCATTCGGCGCAGGTCGTCGACCCTGCTCGCGAGGAACCCGTGCTGGTTCCAAGCCGCGAACGTCGGCGTCGTCGCGAGCCGCACGAGACCGGGCTTCAACGCGAAGACTCCACAATGAGCCGCCGGAATGCGCAGAGACCCGCCCAAGTCCGTCCCGTGCGCGATCCGCACCGCTCTCGCGGCCACGGCGCACGCCGAGCCGCCGGACGACCCTCCGGCGCTGCGATCCAGATCCCACGGGTTGTGCACCGGCCCGTAGGCAAGCGGCTCGGTGGTCACCGCAAGCCCGAATTCGGCGGACTTGGTCCGCCCGACGATGTCGAACCCGAGCTCCCGCAGCCGCCGCCCCATGGGGTCGTCGTGGTTCGAGACGACGCCGTGCTCGCGCAAGACGTGGTTACCGCGCCACAACGGCGCATCGGCCAGCTTGAGGTCGAGATCCTTGACCAGCAGCGGCTCGCCCGTGAAAGGCGCCGCCGGCCGGGGTGACGCGGGCGGCAGTGTCGTCGCCATGAACCCCAGAGCCGCATCAAGACGGGTGACGTGGTCGCGGACATCCGCTGCTGAAGCAGCCCGCGCCCGCTCGGCATCGGATGTGTCCGCGCTCGGTTCGGTCGACTGGTCACTCACTCCCAGCACCCTCCCATGTCTTGCAGGCGACACCGCCAGCATGCCACTATATCCAACATATAGTGACCCACCAAGCCTCGTGCTCGCGGAGGAACGATCCGCCTATGCAGAAGCACACCGACCTCACTGGGCAAGCCTCCACGGATGGCATCAATTGGGCGGAGGTGCGGGCGAATTTCAGACTCCAGCCGGGCTGGGCCGACTTCACGTCATTCATGCTGTCCTCGCATCCGAAACCGGTTCGCAAGGCGATCGCGGAGCTGGCCGATCGAATAGACGCGCGGCCGGAGTGGGCCGAACTCGCCGCACTGGCACCCGGCGAAGCGAACATGATCTTCCAGGTGAAATCCGCGATCGCCCATTACGTGGGGGCACGGCCTGACGAGTTCGCACTCGTGCAGAGCACCACGGCCGGATTGGGCCTGCTGTACGCCGGCCTGCAACTCCACCCGGGCGACGAGATCCTGCTCTCCGAGCACGACCACTACTCCCATCACGAGGCAGCCCGGCGCAAGGCCGAGAAATGCGGTGCCGTCCCGCGATTCGTGTCGCTCTATGAGGACGGCGCCGCGGTAACCGAGGACGAACTGATCGATCGCGTACTCGGCGCACTCACCACGCGTACCCGCGTCGTCGGACTGACCTGGGTGTATTCCGGCAGCGGGGTGCGGATGCCCGTACGCAAGGCAGCAGATGCGATCCGCTCCTGGTACGGGGCACGTCCGAGTCCGTTGATCGTGGTCGACGGCGTCCATGGCTGTGGGGTCCTCGACGAGCCGGTCGACAGGTTGGGCGTGGACTTCTTCGTGTCAGGAGCCCACAAGTGGATGCACGGCCCCCGCGGCACGGGATTCATCTGGGGTGAGACCGCGAGCTGGCGGCATGTGGAGCCCACGATTCCAACCTTCGAACTCGACGCGGACGTGTTCGGCGCCTGGGTCGGCCGAAAACATCTGCCGCCGACACGTGCCTCATTCGTCTCGCCAGGCGGCTTTGTCGCCTACGAGTACCTGTACGCCGTTCCCGCGGCGATCGACTTCCTGACGAGCATCGGGAAGTCCGAGATCTGCCGACGCGTACTCAGCCTGAATACGCGACTCCGGGACGGGCTGGCCGCGCTCCCCGGAGTCCGCCTGATCACACCCCTGCCGGAACACATGAGTGCGGGCATCGTGTGCTTCGAGGTCGACGGGCTCGACCCCCGTGAAGTCGTGGCCGGGCTCACGGCACGGCACATCCGATCGGCCACGACTCCGTACCCGCGGTCGTACGCCCGGCTTGCCGCCACCATCGAGAACTCCGAAACCGACGTCGACAACGCGATCGACGCAGTCGCCTGCCTGTGACCGATGACGTCGGACGCACCTGCCGGGCACGGACCGCCACGATCAAGGGATCTCGGCCATGACCGACCGGACGGAATTCGACAGAGTGCTGGCCGAAGCGGCCCGGCACGCCGGCTCCTCGCTGCTGGCCGGCTCGGACCTGGCCGGTGTGGGAGACCCCTACTTCCCTGTCGACGGCTCCGACTTGTTCACCATCACCCACCACGCGCTGGAGGTCGATTTCGACATCACCAGTGGCGTGCTCAAGGGGCTGGCGCGCCTGGAGATCGCCGTCGGTGCGGACGTACCGGCGATAGCGCTCGACTTCGGGCTACCAGCCCGTGAGGTGGTCGTCGACGGCTCCCCGCTGGCCCCCAAGGCGGTCCCGGGGAAGCTCGTCATCGAACCCGACACCGGTCTCGGCGCCGGCCGTCACCACATCGACATCACTTACGCGGGCCGGCCCGGGGAGGTGGAGATCCGAGGCGAACGGTCCTGGCTGAACACGCCTCTTGGTGCGCTCGCCGCGAGAGAACCGCATGCGGCGGCCTTCTGGTTTCCCACCAACGACCATCCGTCACGCAAGGGGACCTACGACCTCACCATCACCGTGCCGCGCGGATTCGCCGCCATCGCCCCGGGCCGCCTCGTCGAGCACTCGCGCACCTCACAGGCGAATCGCTTCCGCTGGGTGACAGCCGAACCCGTCGCCTCTTACCTCTACTCGCTGCTCATCGACAGGATGCGGATCGAGATCGACACTCTCGATGAGCGCGGCTCGCAATGGGTCTCCGCCTACGGCGACGGGGTCGACGACCACGCACCGCTGGCCCGGGCCTCCGTCGAAACCACACCGGCAGTCCGCGCCTGGCTCGAAACCCTCATCGGCCCCTACCCGTTCGACGCCATCGGCGGAGTGGTGACACGCATGGCCGGCCCGCACGCACTGGAGACGCAGACCCATCCGATCTACGGCGACCGCTTCTTTCACCAGGGCCTCGACTCGTACGTCGTGGCACACGAGATGGCTCATCACTGGTTCGGCAACTCGGTCAGCCTCTCGACCTGGAAAGACATCTGGATCAGCGAAGGCATCTCCACCTACCTCTCATGGATGTGGTCGGAGAAGAACGGCGAGGGCACCACGGACGAGCTGTTCAGCAGCTTCTATCACCTTCGAGCCGCAGACCCGGATTACTGGCGGATCCCACCCGGCGACCCCTCACCCGCCCACCTCCTTTCCACCCAGGTCTATGAACGCGGAGCGATGGCGACTCATGTTCTTCGCCGGTCGATCGGCGACGACGCGTTCATGAGTTGTCTGCGCACGTGGTGCGCCGCCCACCGCCACCAGCACGGCTCGCTGCCGCAGTTCCTCGCCACGGCCGCGTCGGTCAGCGAGACCGATACTGCCGCGATCATGCAGCCCTGGCTGTTCGCGCGCCAATGCCCGGACCCGCCACCGGGAATGCCGGCTCGCACCGACCTCGAACCGCCCTCGCTCCGGTTCATCCGCCGCACCGGAGACCCTCAATCACAGAAGTGAGAGATTCGGATACATGCCGACCTGGCATTCGACTCCAGCTGCCCGCTTGGACGTCATCTCTTTCCGATCTTGACAATGCGCCAAGCCGGAGGATAGCTTAATAATTATGTATTAATCACTCGTGGCTGCCTGCCGAGCCCAGTTGGATCTGAGAGGAGCCCGTCATGTCGGCCACCGAGCTGAGTTTCGCGGACTTCACGAGCCATCACTGGCAGTACGCTGCCGCGGACCATCTCGACGAGGTTCGTGCCCGGGACTTCTCACAACTGGATCGTCTCGGCCAGGTGTATTTGGACTACACCGGAAGTGCGCTTCCCGGTCGATACCAGCTGGACAGATACCGCGATTCCGTCTGCGACGACATCTGGGGAAATCCGCACTCGGCGAGCCTGCCCTCGCGGCGCTCGACGGAAGCGATCACAGCGGCGCGGCGGGCCGTGCTCGACTTCCTGAACGCTTCACCCGACGAGTACACCGTGGTGTTCTGCGCGAACGCCTCGGCCGCGATCCGACTGGTCGCCGAAGCGTTCCCCTTCGCCGCGCCGTCCCGTCTCGGTCTGCTCCAGGACAACCACAACTCCGTGCTCGGCATTCGTGAGTACGCCGAGCGGCTGGGCGCCGAGGTGACGACCGTACCGCTCGGCGCGGACTTGAGGGCCGACGCCGACGAGACGAACCGGGTGCTTGCCGGCGGCACGGACGGCCCGTCGCTCTTCGCTTACCCGGCCCAGAGCAACTTCTCCGGGGTGCGCCATTCGCTCGACTGGATCGACGTGGCTCACGCCCACGGCTGGAAGGTGCTGCTCGACGCGGCCGCGCTGGTGCTGTCGCAGGACCTCGACCTGGCCGAGCACAAACCCGACTTCGTGCCGATGTCCTTCTACAAGATCTTCGGCTGGCCGACCGGTATCGGCTGCCTCGTCGCGAGGAAGGAGGCGCTGGCCGATTTGCGGCGCCCCTGGTTCTCGGGCGGCACCGTGATCGCGTCCAGCGCGATGGGAGGCTGGCACGCGCTCGCGCCGGGAGCGGAGGGGTTCGAGGACGGCACGCCGAACTTCCTCGGCGCTGTCGGTGTCGGCATCGGCCTGGACTACGTCACGAACGTCGTCAAACGGGACCTGGCGCGGGCACGCATGACGAGTCTGCTGCAGTATGCGCTGCATCGGATGACGGAACTGGAGCACGACAACGGCATGCCGATGTGCGCCGTCTACGGCCCCGGCGATGTCGTCGACAGGGGGCCCACCATCGCGTTCAACGTCCTGGACAGGAACGGCCGCGTGGTCGATGAGCGCCTGGTCGAGAGCCGGTCCGTCGACATGGACATAGCGTTGAGGACCGGCTGTTTCTGCAACCCCGGCGTCGGAGAGGCCGCGTTCTGCCTCGCTACGGACGACCTGCTACGAGCCGGCCGGCTCAGCAACGGCCCGTACACGGTGGACCACTATCGGCACGAGGTCGGCATTCAGACCGGCGGTGCGCTACGGATCTCGCTCGGCCCGGTCTCCAACTTCCAGGATCTTTCCCGTTTCGACTCCTTCATGCTGAGCTGGCAGAACTTCGTCCAGACCACCGAGGATCTGGCCGGTCTGCCGCCGCGTGAGCGTTGTTGACACGGAAGGCGGGGTCACCTTGCAGAGAGCCGTGGTGATCGGCGGCAGCATCGCCGGCCTGCTGACAGGACAGGCGCTCTCGGCCGCGTTCGACGAGGTCGTCGTCATCGAACGCGACACCTTGGATACGACGAGCAGCGGTGTCCGGCGCGGCGTCCCGCAGGCGAAGCACCCTCATACGCTCCTGCGCCGCGGTGAGCAGATCCTCGACACCCTGTGCCCCGGCATCACGGACGACCTGATCCGGCACGGTGCGGTCGTGATGCCCATGGACCGGGTGTGGTGGTGGCAGCAGAAGGGCTACCGCGCGGCGGTGACCGACGCGGCCCCCATCATCTCCTGCTCACGTCCGCTGTTGGAGTTCCTGCTGCGTGAGCACGTCGGGAGCAACGGAGTCGTCGAACTCCGCACCGGTGAGACGGTCGGCCTGGTCGGCGGCGACGGCGCCGTCGGCGGGGTCCGCGTGCGCGATCCGTCCGGCGGATCGACGGTGATCAACGCCGACCTCGTCGTGGACTGTTCCGGAAGACGGTCACGTGCCGACCACTGGCTGACCGGGCTCGGATACCCCGTCCCCGACGTCCAGCTGGTCCAGTCCGACGTGCGCTACACGACCCGTGTCTTCCATCGGTCGACGAGTGTGCGGACCGATGGCGCCGCCGGATACTTCGTCATCAGCGACCCGCAGGCCAAGAGGCGGTTCGGCACGGCGATGCCGATCGAGGGCGACCGGTGGATCATCACCCTCGCCGGGCTGCACGGCGAGGGAGCGCCGACCGACCCGGCCGGATATCTCAGCTGGGCCCGCACCCTGCCCACCGCCAAAATAGCGTCCATCATCGAAGACGAGCGGCCCATCGGCGCGGCCGTTCGCTTCCGGCTGCCGGGAAGCGAGTGGCGGCTGTTCCACCGGCTCGCGGCCCACCCGCGCGGCTTCGTGTGCGTCGGCGATTCCGTATGCAGCCTCAACGCCCTGTATGGGCAGGGCATGACCTCTGCCGCGGTTCAGGTCGTCGCCCTGCAGCAAGCCCTGGCGCGGTCCGATGTCATGGGCCCGGAGTTCACCCGCACGTTCTACCGACTGTCCGCACGTGCGGTGTCACCGGCCTGGACGACGGCTACCGGAGCCGATTTCGTCTATCCCGAGACCCGCGGCCACCGCCCCTGGCCGACGAAGATGATCAATCGGTACGTCACCCAATGCGTGGTCGCGGGCCAGCACGACCCGAGTATCGCGGCGAGGCTGTGGGACGTGGCCAACATGGTGAAGTCCCCCGCGTCGCTCCTTGGCCCATCGGCTCTCGCGCGAATGGTGCGCAACGCCGGGCGAAGGCCCCTGGGGAACAGCGAGCCGGTCACGCCTCGATGAGATCTACAGCAGCAGGTCGGGCGAGTACATGTCGAGCCAGTGATACACGTCAAGTATCCGGTCCAGTCCGGCCCGGACGTCCCCCGGCATCTTGTCCGGCGGAATCTCGGTGGTCGCCTGTGCCCACCGCCGGTCGACGATCGCAAAGACGGGGTGGTCGGGTTGCGCGAGGATCTCGGACAGCTGGCTGACGAGGCTTGCGGCGTACCGGGGGTCCTGGCTCGTCGGGTAGGGGCTCTTCACGCGATCGCGGACAGCCCGGGGCATTACGGCGCCGGCGGCCTCGCGCAGAAGGCTCTTCTCGCGGCCGTCGAAGGTCTTGAACGACCACGGCGTGTTGTAGACGTACTCGGCCAGGCGGTGGTCGCAGTACGGAACGCGGACTTCCAGCCCGACAGCCATGGAGGCGCGGTCCTTCCGGTCGAGCAGCATGGGAAGGAACCTGGTGAGGTGCTGGTGGCTGATGCGCCGCATCCGCCTTTCGTGGTCGTCGTCCCCGGGGAGCTGTTCCACTTCCTTGCGGGAGACGGCGTACTGGTCGGCGATGAAATCCTCGAGCTCCAGCTTCGCCCTCAGGTCGCGGTTCAGCAGGGCGAACCGGTCGGCGGTGAAGGCGCTGCGGAATGCCAGCCAGGGGAAGTTGTCCGCGTTGACGGACTGCGGGTGGTGGAACCAGATGTACCCCCCGAAGATCTCGTCCGCGGACTCTCCCGAAAGGGCGACGGTGGACTGTTCGCGAATCGCGCGGAAGAGCAGATACAGCGAGTTGTCCATGTCGCCGAGCCCGGCGGGGATATCACGGGCGCTGACGACGGCACGGCGAACGCTGGGCCTCGAAAGGGTGTTTTGATCGAGAGCGACGCGGTGGTGGTTGGTCTTGAGGAGCTCGACGACTTCCCGGACGAACGGGGCGTCCGGCGTATCGCGGATCTCATCGGGTACGAACGTCGACTCCTGATCTTCGAAGTCGACGGAGAAGGTCCGCAGCGCCCCGCGTTTCGCCGCTTCGGTCGCAGTGGCGAGTCCGGTGAGGGCGCTCGAGTCCAGACCGCCGGACAGCAGTACGCATAGGGGGACGTCAGAGACGAGCTGTCGTTCGACGATGTCGTCGAGCAGTGCGCGCACACGCTCGACCGTGGTGGGCAGGTCGTCGCTGTGGTGCCGGGTCTGCAGACTCCAGTAGGTGTACGGAGTAATGCCCTTGCGGTCGACTGCGAGTGTCGTGCCCGGCCGCACCTGGTCCATGTCGCGCCACAGCGACCAGCCGGGCTGGCCGGTCATCGCAAACAGTTCACGCAGACCGTCGGTGGTGACCGTGCGGTCGGCCAGTGGATGCGCGAGGATCGCCTTCGGCTCGGACCCGAAGACGATCCCGGAGGGTATGCGGTAGACATACAGGGGCTTGATGCCGAAGCGGTCCCGCGCGAGGAACAACCGCTCTCGCCGCTCGTCCCAGATCGCGAAGGCGAACATCCCGTTGAGTCGTTCGACGACCGACTCTCCCCACTCCAGATAGCCCTGGAGCAGGACTTCGGTATCGCTCCTCGTCTCGAATCGGCGGCCGCGCGCCCTGAGTTCGGCCCGCAGTTCGGTGTAGTTGTAAATCTCACCGCTGTAGACGAGCGCCACTTCATGGCCGCTCTCGGTGGCCACCATCGGCTGCCGGCCACCTGCCGGATCTATCACGGCCAGCCGCCGGTGACCGAGGGCGACGTTCGCGCGTACGAACGTTCCGGTCGCATCGGGGCCGCGGCGCGACACGGCCGCTGTCATGGACTCGATGACATCGGCCGGCCGGGCACCGAACCCTGAATCGAACGAGACCCAGCCGGTGATTCCGCACATCGATGATCTCCCACGAGGTCAGGCGGGCTCGCGATCGGTCCTGGAGCGGACGCCGGCGGCGTACCCCTGACTGACGAGTCCCGCGGCCATGGATTTGTAGAATTCCGGGTCTTCGGGCACCACGGCGCCCAGTCCGTCGACATAGCGGTTGAACATGGCGAAGGCGGCAGCGATGAGGACCGCGTCGTGCACGTCGCGCTCCGTGGCTCCCGCCTCGCGCGCCTTCGCGACATCCGCGTCCTGAACGGTCTTGCCGTCGGCGGTCACCTTTGTCGCGATGTCGAGCAACGCCCTCATCTTCGGGCTGATCGCGGTGTCGGTCGATCGTGACCTGACGCCGTCGACGATGGCCTCGCCGTCGTCCAGCTGGGCTGCCGCGATCGCGAAGTGCCCGTTGGCACAGAACGGACTGGCGTTGAGGTTGGACGCATGCCCGGCGATGAGCTCACGCTCGCCCCGCGAGAGGGAGGTGTCGTCGCGCAGCAGTGCCTCGCAGAACTCGAGGAGTGGTTTGGCGGTTTCGGGGCGGTAGTTGAACAGCCCGAAGATGCCGGGCATCCGGGCGTCGACGGTGATGTGTGGCATCACGTGCTCCTAGCCTGGTAGGCAGACGGGTGGTCGTTACCATTCGACCGGCACTTGCGTGTATCCGTGGAACCCCAGGACGGGTGTGTGACGTTCGCCGGTGAACTCCGGCGAGAGCGACAGATTCGGGAGTCTTTCCGCGAGGCTCGCGAGGATCTTTTGCACCTCGGTCCTCGCCAGCGGCGCCCCGATGCAGAAGTGCGCGCCGTGTCCGAAGGACAGATGCCGATTCGGCATGCGGTCGACGCGCACCTGGTCGGGAGAGTCGAACGCATCCTCATCGCGGTTGCCGGATCCGAAGAGGATGAACAGTCTGCAGCCGGCCGGCAGGGACACGTCCCCAAGGACGGTGTCCCGGGTCGTCGTCCGCCACAGACCTTGCAGGGGGGCGTCGTAGCGCAGAATCTCTTCGACGACCGTCGGGATGGTCGACGGGTCGGCACACAGGTGTGCCCAACGGGCGGGCTCCGACAGAAGCACGACCATGCCGTTGCCCACGGTATCGATGGTCGTTTTATGCCCTGCCATGACCAGCCCGCACAGCGCGCTGACGATCTCGTTCATCGACAGGGGTTCGGCGCCGGGGAGTTGCTCGTGGACCATGACGCTGATGACGTCGGATGTGGGCCGGGCCCGACGCTCCTCGATCTCGTCGGCGATGAAGTGCTGGAACGCCACCAGATTGCGTGCTTGCCGCAAGCGTTCGTCCAGCTCGGCGGGCGCGAACAGGAACGAGACGAGGTCCCTGCTCCACCGGGACGCGTCTTCGATGTGGTCCGCCGAGATGCCCATGAAGCGCAGGATGACCTCGACGGTGACGGGCCGGGCCAGATCCGCGATCAGATCGCACTTTCCCAACGGAACGACGCGGTCCAGGTGCCGGTCGACGACGCCGTCGACGACCGAGCCGAATTCGTTGGTCCGGGTCTGGGCCATGGCCTGGACGTACGGGTAGCGGAATCGTGCGTGCGCCTCGCCATCCGTACTGATCGCGATCGGCACCATCGGGTAGCCCATCGCCAGCACTTCGGCGACCTCGGGATGCGGATCGTCGAAGGGGTGCGTCAGCCCTTGCGACGAGAACGTCTCCGGGTCGCCGCACACCGCCTTGACGTCGTTGTACCGGCTGACCACCCAGGCATTGAGTTCGGGCGAGAACTTGACCGGCTCCTCGTCACGAAGGTGACGGTACAGCGGGTACGGGTCGGCGAAGAGCGCGCTCATCTCACCGAACTTCTGCCTGGTCGACTCGGCGATGCCGGTCATCTGAGCACTCCGAGCTCTGCCGGAACTCCGACCACCCTGACCCCGCTCCTTGTCGCGGAAGCGCGCACGCCGACAGGGCTGCCTGAAGTTGCCCGACCGTAGGTAGCTACATGTTTGAGTACCGAAATCGTAATGCCGCTGTCTGCCCGAGTCAAGACTTCGCCCTACCCGTACGCGCTAAGTTCGCCTACCGCGCGCCCAGTTGCGGAGCCGTTCCGTGCGCAGAAGCAGGACAAGCGACAGCCCCGAGCGGTCGCTACAGCATGTTCTACCGATTTCGCGCGGTCATCGGAACCCTCGGGCGGGGAGCGAAAGGCTCACCGGAGGGGTTCAGCAACCTCGAAGAACCCTCCCGCACGGTCGCCTCCGCCTGCTCGGCGACCAACCGCAAGTCACCGCACATTTCGTGAGCTGTCGGCTATTGACTACAGAAAAAAAGAGTGATCTAGTGAGTGATACGCAGCTGTCTCTCCCCCGCCGCAGGCCCGCACCGCGCACCACCGCAGCCCGCACAGGCCCACCGGACGACGGCGGACGAGCGCGCCCCACTGCACGGTACGAACAGTCCTGAGCAGTCACAGTGGTGCAGCCCTCCGATGGCGGCACAGCCCGCCCGACGACTCGCGGAAGGAACCGCCATGACCGACCTCGCCGCTCCTCGCAGTCTCGACACGACGGCGCTGCTCGAGGAGTACCGCTCCGAAGTGGTGCCCGCGGCCACCGAATTCGTCAGGGGCCGCATGTCGGCGCGGGATCTGCGCGCGATCTGGTTGCCCTACTTCCGAGGCTCCTTCCTCACGTACGAGAGGGCCGTTCAGGAAGCCTGGCGTGCCGCCTACGGACCCGACCGCGGCATCGAGCCCGGCCCGCCGATGGCAGACCCGAAGTACGCGGAGCAGCTCCGCTACTTCCCGGTGACCATCTCGCACAACAACCTTGAGCGGCTCATCGACGTACTCGAGGTCGAGCTCGGGGACCGGACCGCGAGTTCGACAAAACTGCCTGAGCGGATCATCGACTTCGCGTACGTCATCGATGCCCTGGAGGGCTTGATGCAGTCGCTGTCGAGCAAGTCCTGATCCGGGCTCGGCCCAAGACAAAACACAACAGGTTCAACCAGACCGCGAAAACTTCAACAGGAGGATCTGATGAGCCTCATGAACGAGCTGCGCGAGGGCGCGGCCGTCAAGGGCGCTGAAGGCTCGGCGCTGCACAATGCCGAAGTAGTCAAGGGGCACGAACTCGCGTGGGGCGGCGACCTCTACACCATCCGTCCCTACACCCTGGGTCCGGCCGCGCTTGAGGCCTTCACCGTCCGCGAGCGCATCCACGTTGCGATCGACGGGCTCGGCGAGGACCTGGTCGACCTTCACGGCATCGGCGTCTACCGCCGGCACGAGCCGCGAATCGGCGCCGAGGGCGAGACCGAGCTCACGTGGCGCACGGCAACCATCGGTGCACAGTTCCTCTCGCTGCAGGTCGTCGGCGAGAGCGAGGTGTTCGGGCAGATCAGGGTGACCAACAGCCCGACCAAGAGTGAAGGCGCCACTGTGTCGCCCAACCTCGTCCCTGGCCCGGTGGACCCCGAGATCACCCCGATGAAAAACTGCGTGACCGCGCTGTACCCGCGGTTCGACATCGAGAACCTCGGCGCGATCATCGACACGGGCGACGTCCGCGTCGATGTCGAGTCGCGCGTCAACATGGTTCCGCCGATCGGTGACGTCTCCCGGACGTCGACGTCGTACGCGCTGTACGACGGCGACCGTCGGGTCGGGACGCTCTTGGCGGCGGACCTCGAAATCGGTGCACTGCTGCACCACATCCCGGTGAAGAACGCGACCAACCCGGTCGAGTTCGCCACCATCATCGCCTGAGCAGGGAGCAACCGGCGGTGAATGATCGTGGACGGGCCCGCGTCAACCTGGGCGCGGGCCCGCTCACAGCGTACGCATTCGGTGTCTCCTCCTCGATAGGTCATCGCGCGATGCGGTACACCTTCGCTCGCGCCGCTCTCGGCCACCGGTTCCTGACCGCGGTGCGGATCGACGCCCCGCAGACCCTGAGCCGTACCGAGGTGGCGATCTGGGAAGACGTGACGCGGCCCGGTGGCTGCCGGATCCGTACCTTCATTCCGACGATGCGCGCCCCCAAGGAGATCGACCGGCCGCAGATGTTCGACTGCCTCCCGCTGACGGACATCAGTTATCTGGACCTCATGCGCACGATCAGCCCCAGTCTGCTCCCCACGACCTGCGTCGAGGTGGCATCGGATGAGTCGTCGTGGGCGACGTCGCTGGGCGCATCGGCCCAGGTGACGTACCGGGCGGCCGACGTGTCGGTGACCGAGTTCCTTGTCGATGGTCAGGCGACACCGGTGGCTCGGCTTGTGCGCCGGAACGACGTGCTCGAACGTTCCTGGCGGGTCCTGGAGTTCGGAAGCGAAGCCGATCACGGCATGCCCGTGCGGCTTCAGGTCGGTCGAGCGGGTGTCAAGAAGCCGACGGTCTTCGAACGGGTCACTCCGGTGACCGCGTTGGCGCGGCATCCCGGCGTCGAGGACGCCACTCCCCTCTTGGACGAGGCACATCGACAACTCTTCGACACGGGGCCGGCATGAAGCGTGCAGCGAATCGAAGCCGAGACACCGTGCGTACCACGGCTCGACTCGTGTCTGTGGCGACAGCGACGGCACGCGTGGCCGGCGCCGCCCTCGCACGTCCGAGACGGGCGGGGGACGCGGCCGCCGATTCCCTCGTTCGAGCCGTCGAGTCGCTCGGAGGGGCCTACATCAAAGTGGGTCAGCTGTTGGCCACCCGATCCGACCTCATCGGTCCACGACTCGCACGCCGGCTGTCGCGGCTGCAGGACGACGTCGCCCCGATGAGCATCGCTGATGCGCTTGCGGTGCTCGAACGTTCGCAACCGCCGTTGCCGGCGAGCGCGTACGCGGCAGTGGCGAAGGGTCCCGTGGCAAGCGGATCGATCGCCTGCGTGTACCGGTGGGAGCCCGAACCCGGCGCTCCTGTCGCGTTGAAGATACGGCGGCCCGACGCAGCCGCGACGGTGCCTGTCGACACGGCCATGTTGCGCTGGTTCGCGCGGCTGTGTGCGAAGACGCCGTGGATGCGTTCCAGCCCGGTCGTTGCCATCGTCGATGATCTGTGCGCCGCCGTGCTCAACCAGCTCGATCTGGACCGCGAACGCCTCATGCTGACCCGGCTTCGGGGGATCCTGGAGAACGAAGCACGCATCGTCATTCCGGCGCCGGTCGACGAATACTCCAACTCGGAACTGCTCGCCATGGAGTTCGTCACCGGCCTGGACCGTCAGATGTTCGCGACCGCCCCGCCGAGCCTGCGCGACGAGGGCATCACCACTCTGGTCCGCGCCATGTACGAACTCATCTTCGTGCATGGTTTCGTGCATATCGACTTGCACCAGGGAAACGCCTACCTGCTCCCCGACGGACGGCTCGTTCTGCTCGACGTCGGGTTCGCGCACGTGCTCAGCGAATTCTCTCGTGAGCGTTTCACCCGCTTCTTCGGCGGCATGGTGACCGGGCGTGGGCAGGAGTGCGCGGAGATCCTGCTCACTACGACCAAAGGGGTCGACCACCACGACCAGAACCTGGATCGGTTCCAGGCGGAGATCGTTCGGCTCGTGGAGGAGTCCGCCGAACTCGATGTCGCGAACTTCTCTGTTCCCCGCTTTGCCGCGCGGCTGTTTCAGATCCAGCAGAGCAACGGCTATTACGCCGAGCCCGAGATGACGTTTCCGTTGCTGTGCCTGATCGCGCTCGAGGGAACTGTCAACGAGTTGGCGCCCCACATGGACTTCCAGATTGAGGCCGCTCCTTACATCATGTCCAGCCTTATCGATCAGTAGCCGGGGAAGACCTATGCGCGACAAGTTCAGCGACGCCGCCGACCAGGTGCTCAGCTTGGCCGAAGGGCAGGCGCAACGCTTCAATCATCCCTACGTCGGCCCCGAGCACCTGCTCCTCGGACTGGCCGATCACGCGCAAGGGGCAGCCGCACGTGTTCTCCAGGACCACGGCGCTTCCGTGGAGACGCTCCATGAGCGGGTCCATTTCATCCTCGGGGAATCCGAACCTCGTCCGGCAACGGAGCTGCAGACGACCTCGCAGGCCACCGAGGTGCTCAGCGCCGCGGCTCGTCAGGCCGAGCGCCGTGGTGACCCCGCGGTCGAGCCCGCGCACATCTTGCTCGCCCTCCTCGCTCAGACGTCGGACAATCTCAGCGTCGACATTCTGCTCAGCCTCGGACTCGACCCGGGGGATCTGCGTTCCGAGCTTCTGAAGGCCATGGCGACGGATGCAGCGACTGAACTCCAGTCCACCGCAGTCGAGCCGGCCACGTTCAAGCCCGCGGGATCGCAGCTCCTGGACCAGTTCGGTGTCAACCTCACCCGGCAGGCCGCCGAAGGCAAACTCGACCCCGTCATCGGCCGTGACGCGGAGATTCGACGGCTGACTCAAGTGCTTTCGCGGCGCATGAAGAACAATCCCGTACTTCTCGGGGACGCCGGCGTGGGGAAGACAGCCATCGTAGAAGGACTGGCTCGCAACATCGTTGCCCGTGCGGTCCCCCCATCGCTTTCCAACAAGCAGCTTTACTCGATCGATCTGGCATCGATGGTCGCTGGTTCGCGCTACCGAGGCGACTTCGAGGAACGTCTCAAGGACGTCCTCAAGGAGGTGCTGGGCCGCGGCGACATCATCGTGTTCATCGATGAGGTGCACATGCTGGTCGGTGCAGGTGCCGCGGAGGGGTCGATCGATGCCGCGAACATCCTCAAGCCCATGCTCAGCCGCGGCGAAATGAAGCTCATCGGCGCGACCACCCACGACGAGTACCGCAAGTCGCTCGAGAAGGACTCGGCTCTCGACCGTCGTTTCCAGCGGATCAGCGTGGACGAACCCACCCCGGACCACGCCGTCGCCATCCTGAACGGGCTGAAGCCGCTGTTCGAAGCGCACCATCAAGTGACCATCGCTGACGCGGCGATCCGGGCAGCCGTCGACTTGTCCTGCCGCTATCTGCCCACCCGGTTCCTGCCCGACAAAGCGATCGACCTGATGGACGAGGCCGCGGCGGAAGTCGCGCTGCGACTCGATTCGCCGTCGACCGATGTGGCGGCCGCCGACGTGGCGGCGGTCGTGTCGCAGCAGACCGGCGTGCCGGTGTCGACGGTGTCCCGGTACGAGTCGCAGAAGCTCGGACAGATGGCAGATCGGCTGCACCGGCGTGTCGTCGGCATGGACGAGGCGATCCAGGCCGTCAGCAAAGCGATCAAACGCACCCGCACGGGAATCCAGGACCCGCGCCGGCCGGCCGGCTCGTTCATATTCGCCGGCCCGACAGGCGTGGGTAAGACAGAGCTGGCCAAGGCGTTGGCCGAGTTCCTCTTCGATGACCAGGACAATCTGGTGCGGTTCGACATGTCCGAGTTCGGCGAGAGCCACACGGCTGCACGGCTCGTCGGTGCGCCGCCCGGATACGTGGGCCACGACGAGGGCGGACAGCTGACCGAACGCGTCCGCCGCAAGCCGTTCTCGGTCGTGCTGTTCGACGAGGTGGAGAAGGCCCACATCGATGTGTTCAACACACTGCTGCAGGTGCTCGACGAAGGGCATCTGACGGACTCCGCGGGCCGACGGGTGGACTTCACGAACACGGTCATCATCCTGACCACCAACCTCGGCTCGCGGGATCTGGCCAGAGGCCGCCTCGGCTTCACCGACGGCGACAGCGACAGCGACCGTCGGTACGAGCATCAGAAGCATGTGGTGACCGCCGAACTCAAACAGCACTTCAGGCCCGAGTTCCTCAACCGACTCGACGACATCATCGTCTTCCCCGAGCTGTCGCGGGACGACATCCTGGCGATCGTCGGACTGCTGGTGAACGGCCTGGACGACCGGCTGAGCGCCACCGGCATCTCGATCGACGTCACCACGGCCGCCCGCGAGCACGTGGCGGACCACGGGCACAACCCGAGGGAAGGGGCGCGGCAGCTGCGTCGGGCGATCCAGACACTCATCGAGGATCCGCTGACCGAGCTGGTGCTCACCGAACGCGTCACAGCAGGCCAGACAGTCAGAGTCGACACCGATGCGGACTCCGGCCGGCTCACGCTGACCCCCCTGAGTCCATCCAGTAGCGATCATTCACCTTCCACTTTGGATAGCGAGATCCACGGTGAGGCGAACAGTGGTCCCGAGCCCGCCCACTCCCTGGCCGGGCGGACCGTTGACGGCCCGAAAGGCCCTAAGGTAAGTTCAGACTGACTTAAGAAGTAGTACCTACTTGGGAGGAGCGCAGGATGGGTCAGCGACTGGCGTACTTCGAGATCACCTCGTCCGAGGACGCCGAGCGTCTTCAGTCGTTCTATGCCGGCCTGTTCGGCTGGAACGTCAACCAGTTACCGGACATGGGCGGATACGCCCTCGTCGACACCCAGTCCGGCGAAGGGTCCGTGATCGGCGGGATCGGTCCGGCCATGGGCGAGCCCGGCGTCCGGGTGTACTTCCACGCGCCTGATCTCGGTGCCGCGCTGAAGCGGGCCGAGGAGCTGGGAGGCACGAGGGTCATGGAGCCGACCGAGCTGCCCGGGTTCGGCAACGTCGCGGCGTTCACCGACCCGGACGGAAACACCATCGGCCTGTGGGATCGGTCTTCTGTTTGACTCACCAGCGCCAGGACGGGCGAGTGAGACCGACGCGGTCGCCCCTGCCGGCAGCTCGCCGGCACGGGTTGCCCGTCATGACGGGGACGATGTGGGCGCGGCCGCTCGTTCCCGAACTGTCTGTGGGCCTGTGACGACGACCTGATCAGGGATCGGAACAACCATGACCTCAGAGCTCGGTGGCCACAAGGGATCATCCTCGGCGTCGCCCGCGGGCAGTCACGCCGCTCCTGTCGCAAGCCCTCGACAGCAGATGTTCTCGCTGCTGATGGGTTGTTACGCGTCGCAATGCATCGCGGTGGCCGCTGATCTGAGGATTGCCGACCACGTGCACGAGGCGCCACAGCGACCATCCGATCTCGCCCGTGCCACGCAGTGCGATGCCCGAGCGATGTACCGGCTCCTGAGGGCTCTGGCCGGCATCGGGGTGTTCTACGAACGCGACGACGGTTCCTTCGAACTGACTGCTACCGGCGAGCTGTTGCGCTCCGACGTCCCCGGGTCGCTGCAGCCGGTCGCGCGGCTGATGGGCTCGGACCTGCAGTGGCCCACGCTCGGCAATCTGAGTCACACGGTCAGAACGGGAAAGCCGGCGTTCGAGCACGTCTTCGGGATGTCGATGTGGGAGTACCTCGCCACGCATGCGGACGCGCACGCCTTGTTCCAGTCATCGATGAGCGCGTTCTCCACCGCCGAAGTCCGCGCGATCCTCGACAACTACGACTTCTCGGGCGCCGTCACGGTGGTCGACGTCGCCGGCGGACAGGGAAACCTCCTGGCCGCGATCGTCGACAAGTATCCGCACCTCGAAGGCATCCTCTTCGAGCAACCGGAGGTGACCCGCGAGGCCCGCGACCAATTCGTCGCGAACGGACTGGGGCACCGTTGCCAGGCGATAGCGGGAGACATGTTCTCCACGATCCCGTCCGGCGCCGACTGCTACATCATGAAATCGGTCCTCCACGATTGGGATGACGAACGCGCGACGCAGCTGCTCCGCACCTGCCGGGACGCGATGGTCGACCGCGCGAGGCTACTGATCATCACTCGCGTGGTCCGACCCGCGAACGAAGCCGATTTGAGCAAGTTCCAGGACCTGAACATGCTCATCAACCTCAACGGCGCAGAGCGTACGGCCGACGAATTCCGCCGACTCCTCGGAAACGCCGATCTTCAACTCGACGAGATCATCGCGACACCGAGCCCGCTGAGCATTCTTGTCTGCACGTCAGGGGCCTCCAGTCGGCCCTGACTTCTCCGCGATTGCTGAAATGCGATCGAGGAAACCCAGAAGGGGTGCTCGCCACCGCAACCCGCTAACCTCATCAGGGCGTTCGGCTGATGAGAGGGCTGCTCATGGCGATGAGGAAAATCAGTCTCGTCCGGGGGGATTTCGAACACCCGGCTGCATTCTGGCTCGGAGTGCTGGCGTGCACCGCGGGCGTCGTGCTGCACCTGCCGATGTACTTCTCGGCGCGCCACATGAACTACGTCATGTCCGGGATGCGACCGGATGGCGCCATGATCACCGGGATGGCGCTCATCGCCGTCGGCCTGGTCGCGGTCGTCTACGGTGTGCTGCCCCCACGTGGGGCCCAGATCAAGAAATCGGCGCGGTCCCTGCGCGTCACCGCCATCGACGACGCCCCGATACGAGGTCAGCACGTCGCACTGCTCGTCGTTCTCGCCATCGCGATCACGATCGACGTCATGAAGCCCGCGACGCTGGCGTTCGTCGCGCCCGGGGTCGCCCAGGAGTACGGGCTCAAATCCCCGGCGAATCCGCACGGTGACATTCCCGTCTCCTGGCTCCCGCTCTCAGGGATCACCGGAACTGTCCTCGGCTCGTGGATATGGGGTGGGCTGGGCGACCGCATCGGCCGGCGCTCCTCGATTCTGCTGGCCGGAATACTCTTCATCACCACCTCGATCTGCGGCGCGATGCCCGGCTTCAAGTGGAATCTGCTGATGTGCTTCATGATGGGGATCGGCGTCGGCGGCATGATCCCGATCGCCTTCGCGCTGATGGCCGAGACGATCCCCGCGCGCCACCGCGGCTGGCTGATGGTACTGATCGGCGGTGACATCGCCGGTGCGTACCTCATCACGAGCTGGCTGTCCGGCTGGCTGGCCCCGACCTACAGCTGGCGCATCCTCTGGCTCATCGGCTTACCGACGGGGCTGCTGTTCATCGCGCTGAACCACTGGATCCCCGAATCGCCCCGCTACCTGATCGCCCGCGGCCGGAACGAGGAGGCAAAGGCGATCATGACCAGGTACGGGGCGGAGGTGCGAGAGGCCCCGAGCGACCCCGTGGCACCGGAGACACCCGCCCTTCACGGCTACCAACAGCTCTTCCGGCGCCCGTTGGCCGGTTCCACCCTCGCGATCCTGGTCCTCGCCGCCGGGGCGGGCCTCATCACATTCGGCTTTCAGCTCTGGGTGCCGACCAACCTGCAGCACCTCGGATACTCGGCGGTGAAATCGGACTACGTCGTGCGCAACGCGGCGCTGCTCGGGCTCCCCTTCACCGTGCTCGTGGCGGTGGCCTACGGCTGGTGGGGAAGCCGCAAGACGATCGTCACGCTCTCGGTGGTGTCGGCGCTGTCGCTGGGCGGCTTCGTGGTGGCGGGCGACTCGCTGGCCGACCACCGCCTCGCGCTCTCGTTGCTGCTCATCGTGCCGCTCTCCGCGGTCAGTTCGGTGACGGCGGTCGTCTCGGCGTACGCCGCCGAGGTCTATCCCACGATGCTGCGCTCGCGCGGCTCGGGCCTCGCGGCCGGCATGACCAAGCTCGGCGGAGTCCTGATCATCGCAGTTGTCGTCGCCAGCACAACCGTCCCCTCGATCGCCGCGACCGCGCTCATCGGAGCCGTGCCGCTGCTCCTGGCGGCCGTGATGTTCCTGTGGTTCGGGCCCGAGACCAAGCACCGAAGCGTCGAGGAGATCACCGACGAGCTGCTGGCCACCGAGGCCGCCTCGCCAGCAGACCACTGAGCCGGGTTCAGTCGACCGGGTCCGACAGCCACTGGCCTTTGAGTATCACTGTCCGGCCACGGAACTCGTGAAATCCGTTCCACACTTGAACGCGGCGAGGGAGCAGTCGGATGTAGAGGTAACCCTCCATCTTCCTCGGGTCATGAGAGACAGCGGCGAAGCGGTCGGCGACGTCCGTGGCGACCTCGGGAACCGGCACGAAACCGTCGAGAACGGTATCGACCATCACCACATCACACGTGGTGCCTACCGCCAGGCGTGCCCGTCCGGTCTCCCGGAGGTTCCGGACGGTCTTGCTGCTCTCGCCGGTCGCGGTGACGATGGCGTCGTCGTCATCGACGAACGCGACCGGAATCAGATGCGGTCCGGAGCACCCACCTGTCGACAGCCACATCTGCCCTTCCTGCCGAAGCCGGAGACGGGCGGCAGCCAGGCGTTCGTCATGAGTACGGGGCGTCGGCATACAAGGATCAACGAGCACCCCGGGATCAGGTCACTATTCCGTTGGCTGAAGAAAGTTGAAGCACGAGCAGTTACTGTTCGGACTGCTTCGCGCATTCCTCGGCGAAATGAGACAGGGTTACGCGCCACCCTTCCCCGTAACTGCAGTCCGAGGGCAGCATGGATGGGTCGACATTCTCCCATCCGGTGTGTTCGATTGACACGCGCGTCGAATGGTCGGTCACCTTTTGGAAAATCAGTTCAACATAGGTCGCGGAGCCGGGGATTACGTCCCAACGAAGCACGAACCCATGCGGCGGGTTCCAACTGGTAATCACACCCCAATTGCACTCACCGTCCGCCCGGACCTCGTACATTCGGCCGCCGACATGCTTCTCGACAACGACTTCTTTGATCTGATCTCGCCCCAGCGAGTAGGACTGCAGCGGCCACCAGTCCGCGACCCGGCCGACGAACGTCGAGAATGTCGAATCCTGACTGCAATTCACCACGACACTCGCCCGCACGACATGCTGGTCGGCTACGACACTCGGGTGCCCGGCGTTTACTGAGCTCATGAACCTAGCCCTCGGTGTTGTTCGGCAACGGTGCGCGACGCCGCAAGGATACCGTCCGTGCTCTAGACCGGCATCCCTTTCCCGTTACTGGCCGATTCGTCGCCGTGGTCGCTGTCGCTGTGCGTGGCACTCTCGGCTTCCTCCGCGATTTCCTTGGCAAGCGCGAGACTGTTGGACCAGAGGTCGCTGAAGTACTGGTGCAGTATCGCGATCCCGTCGGCCCGCGTGCGGTAGAGCCGGTTCCTTCCGGCGCGACGTTCCTCGACTAGTCCCGCCTCCCTGAGCACTCGAAGGTGTTGCGAGACGGCCTGGCGGGTGACCGTGAAGTGCCCCGCGATCTCACCGGCGGACAGTTCCTTCGTGGCCACCAGTTCGAGCATGATGCGGCGGTTCTCGTCCGAAAACGCCCGCAGGACCGCGATGGTCGATGCTTCATCCGGCTGTTTCGAGAGCCTCGTCATGGTCAGGCGCCGCCGTCTTCTGCTGTCGGATGACTAGTACGGCGACAATCGCTCCGATGATACTGAGCACGCCGATCCCGACCAATGCGGGACTAACCCCTTCGGCCATACTAGCAGCAGTGCCGTAGTCGCCGAATGCGGCGAACCACGCGGTTACCATCGCGACGCCGAATACGGCGCCGACGTACGCGAACGTCTCACTGGATCCGGATGCCATCCCGGCTTGCTTGGGAGTCGCCGACCGCATCACCGCGGACGACACCGAGGGGAATGCGATCGCGGTGCCCACACCGGCAATGAGGAGCGGAAGCCATAGGCTGCCGTACCCTACTGCCGAATCAGACATTTCCGCGCCAATCCAAAGGAATGCCACCCCGGGCAACAGCAGGCCGACGGTGACCAGGTACCGCTCACCAATCCTGTCCGCCAGCTGGCCGACAAACGGGGAAATCACCAGCGTCAGCGCGGTCCACGGCAGCAGGCGCACACCGACTTCGATGGGATCGTTGTGCAGCCCGAGCTGAATGTATTGGGTGAGGAGGAACGCCGGACCGAACATTCCTGCGTTGAGGATGAAGTTGGATACACATCCCGCGGACAGGCTCAGGTTTCGGAACAGGCTCATGTTGATCATGGGCTCCGCCACCCGGCGTTCCCACAGGACGAAGCACACGAGCAGGAGCGGCCCGACGATGAGCCCTCCGAGGATCGTGGCATCGGTCCACCCCCGCTCCGGACCGCGGATCAGCGCCTGCACGATGAGCAGGACCGCGGAGGTGGCCATGAGGAGGCCGGCCGGGTCGATCTTCCTCGCGCCGCCGAAGGACTCGGGCACGTGCAGGCGAGCGAACGCGATGACGCCGACCCCGATGGGTACGTTGAGCCAGAAGATCCAATGCCAGCTGAAGCCTTGGATGATCGCGCCACCGACGACCGGTCCGGACGCCACGGCGATGCCGATGACGCCACCCCAGATTCCGATGGCTTTCCCTCGCTCCTCGGGTGGGGTCACCGAGGTGATGAGCGCGAGGGTCAGCGGGAGCACGATCCCGCCACCGATGCCCTGCACGACCCGCGCGCCGATGAGGAACCCCATCGACGGACTGACGGCACACAGGATGGAGCCGACCGTGAACACCGTCAGACCGATCGAGAAGACCCGCAGGCGACCGAAGCGGTCGGCCAGGGTCGTACCCGTGAGGATCAGTGATGCGAAGGCCAACGTGTACGCGTTGACCGCCCAGCTGAGGTTGCCCGCATCCCCGCCGAGGTCCTCGTGCAGTGTCGGCAAAGCGGTGGCCACGACCAGGTTGTCCAGACTCACCATGAAGTTGGTGAGGGCAGCAAGCGCGATCGTCCAGACCACCTGCTGTTTGGGAAATGTGTCTCGTGCTGGCTGCATCACTCTGCTCCTGTCTTGCACCTCAGCAGAACGGCCAAGGACAGCTCCCTAGCGAATTATTACGTTAGTGTGGGCTTACATGTCAGTCAAGGCCGAGCCCCGGTCGACGCGCAGCGCCCCCGGGTGCGTCGGCACAGCGCGTTCAGCTCACCTCACGAACAGGCTCGCGTGCTGCTCCACAGAAGGCTGGAGAGGTACCGGTCGAGCCCCGGGACCGCGAGCAGTGAGGGCACCATCCCCCTCGTGGGCTCCTGGAGCACGACGTCGGCGCTGATCTGGTCGGCCGGCCGGACGTCGAACTCTTCGCTCACACCGACAAGCACTTCCGCCAGTGAGTCCTCGGATCCCCTCTCGACGGCGATCGCCCGCATCAGCCATTTACCGGGCGGCAGGCCGCCGAAGAAGAAGCCCTCCTCGGGGTCCACGAACCTGGCGGCGATCGGCGGCATCAGCGGCCTCGTACTCGAGAACACGCTCACGTGGATGCGCGTCCCCCGATTTCGTGGAGTACCGATCAGCCGGCCCATGACGCAGCCACGAGGGTTGACATCGGGTACGACACCTGGAACGACCAGATCGAAGAGCGTGAGATCGGCGCGAGACGAGCGCCTGTATTGGGACGGGGGGAGCCCGACAATTTCGGTGAACCGAGTGGTGAAGGTCCCCAGGCTCCGGTATCCGACCGAAGACGCGATGTCGGACACATTTGCCACGCTTGTCGACAGAAGCTGTTTGCTTCGTGCCATCCGGACCGCGCAAAGAAAGCTTCCAGGTGAGCACCCCGCTTCTCTCCTGAACTTCCGGGCGAAATGAAACTTGCTGTACCTGACGAACGCCGCGATGTCACCGAGACTCAGTGGGTGTCCGCAGTTTTCCCACATGTAGATCATGCTGTCCCCAACTGGATCAGACATGGCTGCCTCCGATCTCGTGATCGAATAATGGCCAGGGGAACGATGCTCTGGGTCTCGATGATCGTCGAGCAGGTCAGGCGACTGCGTCACCCATGGGAAACACGTCCGGGCCCACCTGCCCGCGGAAATAGCAGACGTCCGGTTGAATGGGGTCCTGCTGACATAAACCGTCCCCCGTTCTGCGTTACGCGTCAGTGGCGGCTACCGGCCTCCCTCCATGAGGTGGAGTCCCACCGGGTGAGGCAGAGCCTGACGCACGGTTCAGCGTGATGGGGAAACTCGGTATCCGTCCGGCCTAATCACGTGCGCAATGAGGGGCGGCTTGCGGGCGCCCCACAGCCCGGGTCAGTCGGCTGACCCTGCCGGAAAAGGAACCAGGGAATCCACATCCCCCCTGAACCACGCGCCGGTCGCCCCCCTGCGCGACTCCCTCGTAACGCGGCCACGCGAGCCGTCACTGACCAGGCGCCGGCATCGGTCCCTGCACTGGCCCGTCAACGACCGCGAGGAAGCAGAGATTACTAATCTTTTTTCAATTGAGCAATGAGAGAGAAACGCTCGACGCCTGTTCGATGCCAGTCTCGTGACGACGTGGCGTAGTCGGACGCGAGGTGCTGGCATGGTTTCGTGGATAGGACACATTCGTCGCATACTGCTCACTCCCGGCGCGAATCAGGCTTTATTACGCACACGTGGCTTCCCCGAGCGCGACGCCCACGCGAAGGCGTCCCTGGAGATGGCCGGCGGCTCGTTCATCGAAGGGTTCGGCGTCGCAGCCCAGAGTCCGACTGCCGTTGAGGCCACGGTCACGCTGTCGAGGATCGACGGCATCCGGCGAGGATTCGCCTTCGAGGGCGCGGCCATGGCCATGGCCATCCGCGACGCTCTGCCGCTGGGCCACCGCCACCACGTCGGCGACCTCCTCGAAGCGGCCGACGACCACACCTACATGATCCACGTCGGGGTCGGCTGGTCGTTCGCCCGGCTGCCCCGGCCTCTGTGGCGGGCGGCGGCGGGCGGCCTGACCGACCCCACCCTCACGTGGCTGGCCCTGGACGGCTACGGCTTCCACCAAGCCTTCTTCCACACGGACAAGTACGTGGAACGGCAGTACATCGACGCCGATCCGCCCCTGCCGACGAACCACCATCCCGGGTACGCCACTCACGCGATCGACCAGGGAATCGGACGAGCCCTCTGGTTCGTCGCGGGTGCCGATCCGAACCGAGCGGTACGGCTGATCGAGGCGTTCTCACCGCGGCGGCACGAGGATCTCTTCGCCGGGCTCGGGCTGGCCGCGACCTACGCGGGCGGTGCGCCCCCCGACGAGCTCGAAGAACTCGCCGAGCGGGCGGGCGAACACCGGCCCGCCCTCGCGCAGGGGTCGGTGTTCGCCGCCGAAGCACGTACACGTGCGCACATCGCACAGCCGCACACCGAGACCGCAGTCCGGGCGATCACGGGGCTTCACGTCACCGAGGCGGCCGCCATCGCCACCCAGAGCCGTCCGTCGGGACACACGGTGGACGGGCAGGTGTCGTTCGAGGTGTGGCGTCGCCGCATCATGCTGCGCTGGGCCACCGAAACACGTTTCAGCCTCGACTCCCCGCTCAGCTCGCCGGCACAGCCGAGGGCAGCCGTCGAGGACGTCGGCGACGGCACAGCGGCCGACGGGACGGGTTCCCTCTCGACATCCCGACAACCCCACGCCGACGGGGTGAGGGACGGCTCATGAGAGAACGCATCCGCACACTCACGCCTGCCCTCTGCGCGGTCCTGCTCGCCGCGTCCCTGTTCGTGGTGACCCGAGCAGCGGTCGCAGCGCCGGATGCGTCGGAGGTCGCACCGGACTACAAGTTCGCAGCCATGTCGATCCCGATGCCGCCCGGTTACGAGAAGCTTCCTAAGAAGAAGGTCCGCGAGGTCAACCCCGCCTACCACAAGATCCGTTCGTGGATCTCGTCCGTGGGCGCCGGCGTCGCCATCAACGACCTGACCGGGCACGGACGGGCCAGTGGCGTGTGTCTCGTGGACACCCGCACGGACTCGGTGGTCGTCACCCACACTCCGACCGCTCCGGCAGCCGACCGATTCACTCCGTTCACCCTCGACGCCGCGCCTCTCCACGTCGACTCGACGATGGCGCCGATGGGCTGTGCGCCCGGCGACTTCGACGGCGACGGGCGGATGGACCTGCTGGTCTACTACTGGGGACGCACACCGATTCTGTTCATGGCGGACAAATCCGCACCCGGTCGCTCACCGGCGTATCGCCCGACCGAACTGGTCCCGTCGGCCAAGGACGTGGACAGGTACACGGGCGAACAGTGGAACACCAACGCCATGTCGGTCGCCGACTACGACGGGGACGGCCACCCCGACCTGATGGTCGGAAACTACTTCCCGAACTCCTCCGTCCTCGACCCGCACGGCCAGGACGACGTCGTCATGAACGACTCCATGTCGAACGCGCGGAACGGCGGCGGCATACGGATGCTGCGCTGGGTGCGCAACGACGGCGGGCACCCGGTGTATGTGGAGGACAAGAAGGCCATCCCGTACGACGACGCGACCGGGTGGACCCTCGCCCTGGCCGGTGGAGACCTCACTGACGATCTTCTGCCCGAGGTCTACGCGGCCAACGACTTCGGACACGACCACCTGTTCTACAACAAGTCGAAGCCCGGCGAGATCCGGTTCAGCACCGCGGCCGGCGATCGCGGCTGGACCACACCCAAGTCATTCGTCCTGGGCAACGACTCCTTCAAAGGGATGGGTGTGGACTTCGTCGACCTCTACGGCCGCGGCAAGTTCGACATGATCGCCAGCAACATCACAACGGCGTGGGGCCTCGAGGAGAGCAACTACGTGTGGCGCAACGACGCCCGCACCCCGAAGAAGATGGCGTCCGAACTCGGCGCCGGGCACGCCCCCTTCTCCCAGCAGGCCCAAGAGGCCGGCCTGGCCTGGACCGGATGGGCCTGGGACATCAAGGGTGCCGATCTGCAGAACTCCGGCAAGCTCGACGTCCTGCAGACCGCCGGGTTCGTCCAGGGCGCCAAGCACAACCGCTGGCCGTGGCTGCAGGAGCTTGCCACCAGCAACGACGTTCTCCTGCGCGAGCCCGGCATGTGGCCCAAGGTCGGCCCCGACGACGACATCGCGGGCCACCAGCCGATGGCGGTGTACGCACCGACCGGCTCCGGCGAGTACGTCGACATCGCCGATCAGGTCGGCATCGACTCCAAGACCCCGACCCGCGGGATCGCCGTCGGCGACACCCGTGGAAACGGGACGTTGGACTTCGCCGTCGCCCGGCAATGGGGTCCGCCGGCCTTCTACCGGAACGATTCACCGGATATGGGCCGCTACCTCGAACTCCAGCTGTACAGGCCCTCCGGCAAAAAGGACAGCGGCGACCTGTCAGCAGCCGGAACACCCGCCTACAACGCGAAAGTCACCGTACGAACGGCCGACGGCCGCACGATGCAGGGCCAACTCGACGGCGGTAGCGGGCACAGCGGCAAGCGGGGCTTCGACGTGCACTTCGGCCTGGGCACCGAGGACCGGCCGGTGAGCGCCACCATCGCATGGCTCGACAACCAGGGCGAGCGCCACCGGCAGACCATCCGGCTCACCCCGGGCACGCACACCTTCATGCTCACCGACACGGCCGAGGAGGTCAGCGCCCCGTGACGACCCAGAGTCCCAAGCCCGTCGACCGGAACGTCCGCGAACGGTCTCCTCTCCCGGAAACGACCTCACCATCACCCACGTCATCGCCCGCCACGCCGCTCCGCGCCGACTCGAAGCCGCCGACCGCCCAGGCAGCCGGGAAGGATCCGCGCTACCTGGCCCTGCGGAACTTCGCCCTCTCCATCTCGGTCTTCAACATCCTCGGCTACACCCTCCTTGGGTTCGAACAGCCGCCCTTATGGCCGATCCTGGCGGTAGCCAGCGCGTACACGATCGATCTCGCCTTCGAGACACTCAGCGCGTGGGCACAACGCCGGGCACCCCGCTTCCGCGGCCGAGGCATGCGCGGCGTCTACGAGTTCTTGCTTCCCGCGCACATCACGGCGCTCGCGGTCAACATGCTGCTGTACGCGAACAACCAGTTCTGGCCGGTCCTCTTCGGCATCTCCGTCGCCGTCACCGGCAAGTACGTGTTCCAGGCTCCGATCGGTGGCCGCATGCGCCACTACATGAACCCGTCGAACCTCGGCATCAGCGTCGCGCTGCTGTGCTTCGGCTCCTGGGTCAGCGTCGCGCCGCCGTATCAGTTCGGTGAGAACATCAACTCGCTGTTCCGGATCGCGATCCCCGTCATCCTCGCCACCGCCGGCACGGTGTTGAACGCGAAGCTCACCGGCAAGATTCCGTTGATCGTCGGCTGGCTCGGCGGATTCGTGATCCAGGCGGTCCTGCGCCATGAGCTGTTCGACGTCGCGCTGATGGCCGCGCTCGGCACCATGACCGGCACGGCCTTCCTCCTCTTCACCAACTACATGATCACCGACCCCGGTACCACACCGGTCAAGCCACGGGCCCAATTCATGTTCGGCGCCTCGGCCGCGATGGTCTACGGACTGCTGATGTTGTTCAACTTGGTCTACACGCTGTTCTTCGCTCTCACGATCGTGTGCGCCATCCGCGGAATCTCCGTGTGGATCGGCGTACTCATCGCCAAGCGCAGGTCCGTGACCGAGTCGTCCGCGGCCCCGAACCGTCGGCGAGGCGCGCAGGAGGCCTAGTCCATGACCCGTATAGCGATCGTCGGGATGGCCTGCACGTTCCCCGACGCCAAGACCCCGAGGCAGCTCTGGGAGAACGTTCTTGCCGGACGCCGGGCATTTCGGCGCGTGCCGGACGTGCGGCTGAGCACGGCGGACTACTACGCCGCCGATCCGGCCGCACCGGACCGGCACTACGCCACTCATGCCGCGGTCATCGAGGGCTGGGAATTCGACCGGACGAAGCACCGCGTCGCCGCGAGCGTGTACCGGTCCACCGACATCGCGCACTGGCTGGCCCTGGACACCGCCGCGGCAGCGCTGGAGGACGCCGGTTTCGCCGAAGGCGAGCGGCTCGACCGTGCCCGCACCGGCGTCATCCTCGGCAACACCCTGACCGGAGACATGACTCGGGCCACCGGCATGAGGCTCAGGTGGCCCTACGTACGGCGTACCTTGGCGAAGGCGCTGGAGGACAGGGACTGGACGGTCGACGACATCGCCGAGTTCCTCGACGCATACGAGACCCAGTACAAGGCTCCGTACCCCGGGATCAACGAAGACAGCCTGGCCGGTGGCCTGGCGAACACCATCGCGGGACGCATCTGCAACCACTTCGATTTCGGCGGTGGCGGCTTCATCGTGGACGGAGCCTGCTCGTCGTCCCTGCTGGCCGTGGCGAGCGCCGGTAACGCCCTGTCCGCAGGGCAGATCGACACCGCCGTCGTCGGCGGAGTCGACACGTCCATCGACCCGTTCGAACTCGTCGGCTTCGCCAAGACCGGGGCCCTCGCGACCTCGCAGATGAAGGTCTACGACCGAAAGTCGAACGGCTTCTGGCCGGGCGAAGGCTGCGGCATCCTGGTGCTCGTCCGCGAGGAGGACGCGATCGCACGCGGCATGCGCACCTACGCGACCATCGCGGGCTGGGGAGTGTCCTCCGACGGCCACGGCGGTATCTCCCGGCCTGAGGCGGGCGGCCACCTGCTCGCCATGGAACGGGCCTATCAGATGGCCGGCTTCGGTGCCGAGACCGTCGACTACTTCGAGGGGCACGGAACCGGTACGGCGTTGGGCGACCGGACCGAGCTCGAAGTGTTCCACCGCGTGAGCGCGGACCGGCCGGCCGGCGCCGAGCCCGTCTACATCGGCACGATCAAAGGCAACATCGGGCACACGAAGGCCGCCGCCGGCATCGCCGGCCTGATCAAGGCCACCCTTGCCCTGTACCACGGCACGATCCCGCCTGTGGCCGGCAACAGCGAGGCGCACCCGATACTCGAGATCCCCGACTCGCGGCTGCGGCTTCCCCGCACGCCGCAGCCGTGGCCGACCCGGCGGCCCGCGAGCCCGCCGGGCGACGGAGCCGGTGATCCGCCGCGCCGCGCGGGCACGTCGTCGCTGGGGTTCGGGGGGATCAACGCCCACGTTGCCCTGGAGTCCGCCCGGTCGGCGGAAGCGCTTCCCGCGGCTCTCCACCGGCATCTGATACACACGCCACAGGACGCCGAACTGCTGGTCCTTTCGGCAGCCGGCTTCGAGGACCTCGAGGGCGGGCTCCGTCGCACCGCAGACGTCGCGGCTGCGTGCTCCTACGCCGAACTCGGCGACCTGGCCGCCGAACTCACGCGCACCGACTGCGATTTCGCCTTCAAGGCAGCGGTGGTCGCATCCGAGCCCGCAGCGGCGGCATCGAGTCTGCGCGCGCTCGCTGACGCCATCGCGGCGGGTGAGACGCAGGTGTTCGCACCTCGTCGCGGTCAGTTCCTGGCCCACTGCGCGAAAGCCCCCCGGATCGGGTTCCTGTTCCCGGGCCAGGGCGCCCCAGGGCGTGGGGACGGCGGAGGACCGGCGCACAGGTTCGAGGTCGTCCAGGACCTCTACCGGCAGGTGGGCACGCGGCCCCCGGGCGCCGCGACCGAGGACGCACAACCGCGCATCGTCACCGCTTCCCTTGCCGGGCTGCGGATCCTCGACCGGGCAGGGGTGTCGGCTTCCGGCTGTGTCGGACACAGCCTCGGCGAACTCACCGGCCTGTACTGGGCGGGGGTCTTCGACGAGAGGTCGGTCGTCGGGACCGCGGCCTTCCGCGGCGAGGCGATGCACAAGGCGACCTCAGGACCCGAGGGAACCACGTCCGGACAGGCGCCGCACGAGACCGGGACGATGGCGTCCCTCCGCGCCTCCGCGGCCCAGGTCGAACCATTGCTCACCGGAACGCAGGTCACCGTCGTCGGCTACAACGGCCCGACTCAGACTGTCATCGCGGGCCCCGTGAACGCCGTCGACGCGGTGGTCGACGCGGCGAGGGGGGCCGGGCAGCACGGCGCCAGGCTCGCTGTCTCCCATGCCTTCCACACACCGCTGGTCGCCCCGGCCGCACACAAGTTGCGCGGGTACCTCGACGAGACCCGCGTCGGCGAGGTCAAACGGGCGGGACTGTTCTCGACGGTCACGGCGGAACCGGTGGAGCCCGGATCGAACGTCGCCGATCTCCTGGAACGGCAAGTCGTGGCACCGGTGCGGTTCGCCGACGCTCTCGAACGGCTCGCTGAGACATGTGACCTGCTCATCGAGGTGGGGCCGGGCACGATCCTGTCCGGCCTCGCGGCCGAGGTGTGTCCGGCCGTTCCGGTGGTCTCGATGGACACCGACGACGGGTCGGTCGCCGCCGTCCTGCGCACGCTCGCAGGCTGCTACGTGCTGGGCGCCGGTCCTGATCTGGTGGCCCTCGCGGCCGAGCGATTCCACCGGCCCATCTCGTTGGACAAGCACTTCACCTTCATCGAGAGCCCTTGCGAACAGGCGCCGGACGTCTCGCATGTCCCTCGGTCCTCGGTCCGGCCTCCCCGGGCCGAGGCCGACCGCACGGACGTCCCTGCCGACGTACGGAGTCCACTGGACACCCTGCGACACCTGATAGCCGAACGTGTCGAGCTTCCGGTCGCCGAGATTCAACCCGGGACGCGCCCCCTCGACGATCTGCACCTGAACAGCATCACGATCACCCAGCTGATGAGCGAAGTCCTCAAGACGTTCGGCGCACCGGTCCCCGAGCCGAGCACCAGCGTGGCGACCGCCACCGTCGCGGAGCTGGCGGAGGCGATCGACGACCTCGCTCACAGAGCCGGTGACGGAGCGGACAGCAAGGACGCCGACGACCTGGCGGGCATCGGCACCTGGGTTCGGCCGTTCGTGGTCGAGCAGGCCCCGACCCCGCTGCCGCCCGGCTCGGACGAGGAACGGCCGGGCACGTGGGAGGTGTTCGCTCCCCCCGGTGAACCGCTCGCGCCCGCGGTTCGGCAGCGGCTTGAGGCCGCCCCTGTCGGCGATGGGATCCTGCTCATCAGCGGCGCTTTTGGGAACGAGGCCCCCGCAGGCATGACGGCCCGCATGGTGGACGCGGCGAGGCTGGCTGCCGAGCGCGGTACCCGGCTCGTCGTCGTCAACCGTGGCCACAGTGCCTCCGCCCTGGCCAAGACGGTCCATCTGGAGGCGTCGGCGGTACGTACGACGATCGTGGACCTCGCCGACCGCCTCGCGCCCGATCGGGCGGCGCGGTTGGTCTGCTCCGAGGTGGCCGGCACCCGTACCTTCCGCGAGGTCTCCTACGACGACGATGCCCGGCGGACCGAGCCCGTTCTCCGTGAACTGACCACCGGGCACGACGGCTATCCGGTCGGTGCCGGCGACGTCGTCGTCGTCACCGGGGGCGCCCGCGGCATCACTGTCGAGTGCGCCGCCGCCCTGGCCCACGAGACGGGCTGCACGCTGGCGTTGATGGGGCGGGCCGACGCCGCAGCCGACGCGGAGGTCGCGGCGAACGTCGCCCGGCTGCGCGACTCGGGCACCAAGGTGAGCTACTACTCCGCCGACGTCACCGACGTGCGGCAGGTAGCCGCGGCCACCGAGGCGATCCGGAAGGAACTGGGAGACATCACCGGAATCCTGCACGGCGCCGGCATCAACACGCCTGTTCCCATTGGTTCGTTGACCTACGACGACCTGACAAGCACCGTTGCCGTCAAGGTCGACGGATTCCGCAATGTCCTGAACCACGTCGACCCCTCCGGTCTGCGGCTCGTCATCGGATTCGGCAGCATCATCGGACGCGCGGGGCTGCGCGGCGAAGGCCACTACGCCACCGCCAACGACTGGCTGCGATCGACGATCGACACGCTCGACGGACAACTGCCGCGGTGCCGCTGCCTGAACATCGAGTGGTCGGTGTGGTCGGGCACGGGGATGGGCGAACGACTCGGCGTGCTCGACGTACTGACCCGGGAAGGGATCGAGCCGATCCCCACGGACGTCGGGGTCGCCGTCCTGCTGGATCTGCTGCGCACTCGGTCAGCCCCGTCGAACGTGGTGGTGCTCGGAAGGGCCGTCGGCCTCCCGACCATCGCCTTCGCGCCGGCTGAGCTGCCGTTGCTGCGCTTCCTCGAACGTCCGATGCTGCACTTCCCCGGTATCGAGTTGATCGTCGAGGCCGATCTCTCCTCGGCGGCCGACCCGTATCTCGACGATCACCGACTGTCCGGGCAGGCGCTGTTCCCGGCGGTCATGGGCATGGAGGCGATGGCTCAGGTCGCGACGGCGCTGTTCGGTGACGACAGCCCGGTCGAGTTCCGCGACGTCGAGTTCAACCGTCCGATCGGGGTCGCGCCGGACGGGACGACGACGATCCGGATCGCCGCGCTGCGGGACGGCGATGAGGTTCAGGTCGCGATCCGATCGGCCGAAACGCTGTTCCACGTCGATCACTTCCGTGGAGTGTGCCTGCGCCGGGACGATTCCGCCCCAGCTCCCACCGGGCGCCAAGAGGTGTCGGGGCCGACGGCCGGGACGCAGCGCTGGGATCCGCTGCTCAAAGCTGCCGACAGGGCCGCGGACATCGCTCCGACCACGATGGACATCGAAGTCGACTTCTATGACCGGATCATGTTTCACGGTCCCCGGTTCCGTTCGGTAACCGACTTCCGCCTGATATCGGCACGGCGATGTGTCGCGCGGATCCGTTGTTCCGACAGCCGCTGGTTCTCTCCCGTCCTGCCGGGCGCGCTGCTGCTCGCAGACCCGGCCGCGAGAGACGCGTTCATGCATGCGCTGCAAGTGTGTGTCCCCGACGCCACCCTGCTGCCGTCCAGGATCGGCCGAGTGCGGTCGTTCCCCCAGCGGCAGAAGGCCGGGGAACTCACCCTGGTGGCGGCCGAACGCGCCCACGACGGGAACACCTACGTCTACGACGTCGTAGTCCGCGACGCACAAGGTGCGCTGGTCGCGATCTGGGAGTCACTCGAACTGACCGCCGTCCCGTCGCCTCACACGGGCCGCGCGTGGACACCCGAGCTGCTCGGTCCGTACCTACAGCGTCATCTCGACGGTGTGCTCCCTGAACCGCTGCGTCTCGCGGTCGTTCGCGATCGCCCCGCGGCCTCCCCGGAATCGCTGCGCGCAAGCGGGACGAACGCCGGTCCCGGCAGCGGGCGGCGCACACCGAGTCGCCGGGCCATCACGGAACGCGCGCTGGCTGCCGCGTTCGGACACCCGGTGGCGTTGCGGCATCGCCCTGACGGCCGGCCCGAGACGACCGAACCGATGAGCGCCACCCACGGCCCCGGCATCACCGCCGCCGTCGCTTCTTCCCGTCCCGTCGGCTGCGACATCGAAGCGGTCAGGGAACGCACCCTGGAGCAGTGGCGCGGACTCCTCGGGCTGTCCGGCGTCGCGCTGGCGGAGATGTGCGGCACCGCGGGTGACGAGCCGTTCGCCACCGCCGCCACCAGGGTCTGGAGCGCCCGCGAGGCTGTCATGAAGCTCGGTGTGACCGTGACGCAGCCCAAGTTGATCCTGGATGAGCGAGCCCACGACAAGGGCTGGCTCGTGCTGCGTCACGGGCGCGACCTGGTGTGGACGTTCGCCGCCACGCTGGCGGCGCCCACCCCGAACGAGGTCATCGTGATCGCCGTGACCGAGAAGGGCTGAACCGTGCCGAGCTTCGACATCCCCCACCTCGTCGGCTTCGAGGAGACCAACCTCGTCGGCAACGTCTACTTCGTGCACTACTTTCGCTGGCAGGGCAGGTGCAGGGAGACGTTCCTCAAGGAGAAGGCGCCGGGAGTCCTGCACGAGATCGCACACGGTCTCAAGCTGTTCACCATCAAGTGCGCATGCGAGTACTTCGCCGAATTGACGGCATTCGATCAACTGTCCATCCGCATGACGCTCGTTGACCTCACCCAGACCCAGATCGAGTTCGAGTTCGCCTACGTCAAGATCGACGAGACGGACCGGACCGAGCACCTGGTCGCAAAAGGCCGACAGCGTGTCGCGTGCATGCGCGGCGAGGGGGACCAAGCCACGCCGACCCGCGTCCCCGAAAGCCTGCGACAGGCGCTCGAACCCTATGGCGCCGTGAGAGCCGGGTCTGTCGCGGTCAACGGTGGCTCGAAGTGATCCCGTACTGGTGATGCCGCTCACCGTCCGCGACGTACCCGCAAGGCTGCGACCACGCCCAGAGTCGCGCCCACCGCAAGGACGACGAGGCCCCGCAACCAGACGTCACGTTCGATCTGGGTCGCGAGCAGTACGCAGGACGAGGCCCCCAGGAGCGGTACGACGGCCGGCGCCGCGAAGTGGTCCTGGGAGGAGGTGTCGCGGCGCAGTACGAGGGCCGCGGTGTTGACGAGGAAGAAGACGACCAGGAGCAGCAGGACCAGGGTGGAGGCGAGGGTGGCCACGTCGCCGGTGAGGGCGAGGAGCAGCGAGAGCGCCGTGGTGACGGCGATCGAGGCCCACGGCGTGCGCCGGCGGGGCAGCACCTTCGTCAGGAACCGCGGCAGCAGACCGTCCCGCGCCATGCCGTAGGCGAGCCGCGACGACATGATGCCCGTCAGGAGCGCGCCGTTGGCGACGGCCACCAGGGCGATGGCGCTGAAGAGCTCCGCGGGAACCCCGCCCGCCTCGTGCACGACTTCGAGCAGCGGTCCGCTCGACAGGGCGAGCTTGCGGGTCGGCACGGCCGCGGCGGCGGCCGCACCCACCAGGGCGTACACCGCACCGGCGGTGACCAGGGCGCCGAAGAGCGCGCGGGGGTATGAGCGCCTGGGGTCCCGGGTCTCCTCGGCCACGTTGACGGACGTCTCGAACCCGACGAACGAGTAGTACGCGAGCACGGCACCGCTCAGCACGGCGGCGGCGGCGGGACCCTTGCTCTCGGTGCCCAGCTGCGTCAGCCGTCCCACGTCCCCGTCGCCGCGTACGACGATCCAGACCCCGAGCCCGGCCACGAGCAGCAGCCCGCTCACCTCGATGACCGTGGCGACGGCGTTGGCGCGCGTCGACTCGCTGATGCCCCGCGCGTTCAGCAGCGCCAGCACGGCAAGGAAGACGACCGTCACGAGGACCACCGGCAGCGTGATGAATTCGGACAGGTAGTCACCGCCGAACCCGCGCGCCAGTGCCGCGACGGAGACGATGCCTGCGGCGAGCATGCAGAACCCGGCGAGGAACCCCGCGAAGGGGCCGAACGCCAACGTCGCGTAGTGGGAGGCGCCGCCCGCGCGCGGGTACTTGGTGACCAGCTCCGCGTACGACGTCGCTGTCAGCAGGGCCAGGCACAGCGCCACGAGGAGCGGCACCCATACGGCGCCACCGGCGTCGGCGGCGACCTGGCCCACCAGGACGTACACGCCGGCGCCGAGGACGTCGCCCAGGATGAAGAAGTAGAGCAGCGGGGTGGTCAGGGCCTTCTTGAGCGGTGCCGGAGCTTTTGCGGGCTCGGGGCTCGTGCGGGGATCTTTCACGCGGGGCCGTATACCCGGTCCGGCTTTTCACAGGCGGCGAATGCCCCGGACGGCTGCGACTCGGCGGCGACCGTCCTCGCTGGGCGGCTCGGCGCCCAGGACACGGGGATGGTCAGCGAGCGGTCGAGGCCGTCGTCCGTGCGACGGGCGGCTCGAAGCGCATGGGCGTGATCTGCTTGACGTCGTAACGGCTCCGCATCCGCTTCACCGCTTCGGGGTCGACCGAGTCGCCGGCCGACCAGATCTCCGCGATCTCTTCGAAGTAGTGCTCGTGCTCCGGTGACGGGGAGCTCTGGAACAGCATGCGCACCGGTTGGTCCGTGGCGTTCCTGAAGGCGTGCGGGGTGTTGGGCGGGACGAACATGCTGCTGCCCGCGGGAGCCCGTACGACTCTGTCGCCGTCGGCGGATTCCCAGTCCAGCCAGTCATCCGTACGTTCGGCGGGCTCGAAAGCCAGCAGCTCCAACTCGCCCTCCAGGATGTAGAAGAACTCCTCCGACTGCTCGTGGTAGTGGCCGCCGGTGTCGAACCCGGGCGGAACGACCACCTCGAAGATGGACGCCGACGAACCCTGTGCTCCCGTGGCCTTGAACGTCACTTCCTGCGCCTTGGTGACCAGCTTGTGTCCCTGCCCCGGCAGGCGGATGAGGTCACTCATGTGATCGGCTCCTTGCGTGGACGGTAGCGAGCACAGCCAGCCTAGGACCCTTACCTCAAGCGGGACTCGGGCCGTCCGGCGGCCGCCCCCGCGTAGGCCATCCGTGGTCCGGTCCACTACATAGCCAGGCCGAACGGGAGTCATCCGGTGCCGGAGGGCGGGCGGACGGCGGGGGCGATACTCCATGGCTGCGCGCCGGGCAGTCGTGCAGCTCATGGGCTCGGAGGCGTTTCGACCGCGTCTCCGCGCGGCGGGTGTTCGCCGGCCGGGGTGCGGCGGGGGCGGCGCGGGGCGTGACAGACGGCCTTCGCCGGAGGAGGCTGGCCGTCCGGCAGCGGGGGAACGGTTACGTCGGTCGGATGCGGTGATGCCGCGCACGGCCTCCCCCTGCGCAGTGGAGGGGGACGCTCATGGAGTCGTCGACCGGCGCGGCCGCGGGGCGGCCCGCCCAGGGCCGACGCGGCGCGGCCTCCTTCCGCCGGGACCCGCTGGCGTATCTGGGCGCGGAGTTCGACGGCACGCGGGAGCTGTGGCGCTCCGCGTCCGGGCGCCTGTGCGTGGTCGGCCCGGATGCCGTACGCGAAGTGCTGGGGAACCGGCGGGGCATGTTCGTCGAGACCTCGGACTTCTTCCACACCCGTGCCGGGGTCTTCGGGCCGCGCGCCGCGCAGGTCGACATCGGCCGCGGCGCACGCGCGCTGATGCGCCGTCGGCTCGACGCGGGGCGGGCCGGGCTGCCCGGCCTCGTCCGGGATCGGCTGGTGCCGGTCAGCAGGTGGCCGGACGCGGGCAACCTGCTGGTCCGCGCCCACCTGGCGGACGTACTGCTGCGCCCGGACGCGCCGGAGCCGCTGCGGCGGGCGGTCGACGCGGTGGTGGAGCGCGCGGTCCTCGCGGGCGCGCGCGACCGCCATTCGACGGCCTCCCGGCTCCTGTTCCGCCGACGGGTCATGCGCGTCCTGGCCACGGAGATCCGGGCGCGCCGTGCGGCCCGTGCGGACGAGCCGCACGACCTGCTGGACGTCGTCGTTTCCGGCGGCGGCCCGACGGCCCCGCCGGGCGATCTCGCCGAGGTCTATCTGTCGTTCCTGTTCGCCACGGTGGGCTCGGTCGGCTTCGCGCTGGGCTGGGCGGTCCACCTCGTCGGCACGCACCCGGGCACCGAGAAGGCGGAGCCGGAGTGGATCGTCCGGGAGGCGCTGCGACTGTGGCCGGTGGCATGGCTGTTCACGCGCAAGCCGAGCGGCGCGCACGATCTGGCCGGAGTCGCGGTCGGCCCGGACGACGACGTGGACGTGTGCTCCTACTTGACGCACCGGCACCCCCTGCACTGGGACCGTCCCGACGAGTTCGTGCCGGGCCGGTGGGCGGCGCCTCCGGGCGATCCGGCGTTCATTCCCTTCGGGTACGGGCCACACAGCTGCGCGGGCGCGACGGTGACGATGGCGCTGCTTGAGGACCTGGTCCGCATCATCACCAGCGACTTTCGTCTCTCGGTCACAGCCGCGGGGAGCGGTCCCCATCTGGGCCCCGCGCTGGCTCCGCCGCGTTTCACCGCGCGGCTGAGCGACCGCACCGATTCACCCGGGGGGAGGTGAACAGCATGAGGAAGCTCTACCGCTCTGCCAAGTCGGCCCTCAACATCCGGTCCGGCTACGGCGGGATCCATCACTTCTGGTACCTCTACCACCACATCTGATCCGGCCGGGTGCGGGAAGTCGCCTGCGACGGGCGGCTTCCCGCGCTGCGCGAGAGGCGACGCCATGACCACTCCGCACCATCCCACCGACTTCCTGCACGACCTGCGCACCCGCAGCGAGGCCGAGGGCGGCGTCTTCTGGATCAACGACGACACACTCGCGGTCTTCGAACCGGACGCGGCGCGCAGGGTCAGCGCCGCGAACTGGCAGGGCCTCCTCATGAGCGACCGCTTCGTCGACATGGTCCGGCGGCGCGGCAGCACCCGGGTGCCGTGGTCCCGCGTACGCGCCGAGTGGCGCACCCAGTTGCACTCGCTCGCCACCGCCGAGCACCACGTCGGCCTGATCACACGGATGGAACGGATCATCGACGCGCGTCTCGGCGACGACGTCGATCTGGTCCTGCTCGCACAGGACGTCGCCGTGCGGGCCCTGCTGCCCATCGCGCTGTCGGGGCTCACCGCGCGCGAGGGCGCCGCCGTCGTCCAGGACCTCGACCAGCAGCTGATGCGACTGATCGACCGCTCTCCGGGGAGCGGGGTCCGGCACCAACTCCACTTCGCCGCCGTGCAGTTCCGGACCGGGCTCGTGGTACGGCGGGTGCTGCGCGAACGGGCCGCCGGACTCCGCGCACGGGAGCGCGACCTCGCGGATCCGTTCGTCGGCCTGCTGCCGGAACTCGGCATGGACCGTGCGGTCGACGTGGTCACCGCGGTGCTCACCGCGATCGGCGGGCCGCCCGGCGCGGCGGCCGCGAGCGTCCTGTACGAGCTGGCCCGCCGGCCGGAGTGGGCCCGCCGGCTGACCGTCGAACTCGCGGGGGCCGATCCGGACGAGTTCCGCGCCGCCCCGGTGAAGGCGGCGCCGGTCACCCACCGTTTCGTCAAGGAAGTGCTGCGCATGTGGAGTCCGCCGCTGCTGCTCGTGCGGCGCGCCCGGACCTCGTTCGACCTCGGCGGCACCACGCTGGAGGAGGGGCGCGGCTATGTGCTGAGCCCGCACATGATCCACCGTGATCACCGGTTCTGGCACGCCGCGGACGTCTTCGACCCGGACCGCTTCCTGCCCGGAGCCCCGCACGGCCCTCTCGGCAGGGGCCACTACGTGCCCTTCGGCTGGGCGCCCAAGAAGTGCGTCGGCGCCGACATCGGCACGGTCCAGCTGATCGCGCTGTGCCACCTGATGTGCACCCGATACCGCCTCGTGGTGCCCGCCGCCGAGCAGGTCACCATGGCGTACCGCTTCGCGCCCGTGCCGCAGAACTTCCACGGCGAGCTCACCCTTCGCTGAACCTGCCGCGCGCCGACGGGCCGGGCCGCCCGTCCTTGAGAGCCTGTCTTTGAATCCCCGGAGACGAGCATGCTGGTACGCGCCCTGTCCGCACGTGCAGCGGCACGTGCTCACAGCCGGGCGCCGATGGCCTGCATCGGGGCGGTGAACTTGGTCTCCGTCTCCGCGGTCTCCGCCCAGGGGCGGGAACCGGCGACGATGCCGGCTCCGGCGTAGAGCCGCGCGGTGCCCTCGTCGGTGGTCGCGATGCCGCTCGACGGACGCAGCACCCCGGCCGCGTTGACGAGGATGTCCAGTCTGCCGCCGTGGTCCCGGGCGATGCTGTCGACGGCGGTGTCGACCGCGGCGCTGTCCGTGACGTCGAGGGCGCGGCCCTGCGGACCGGGGCCTGCCGATTGCCGTACGGCAGGTGTCGCATCGGTGGCCACGACGCTGGCGCCGCGTTCGGCGAGGAGCCGCGCCACGGCCGCGCCGATCCCTCCGGCGGCGCCGCTGACCAGCGCCACCCGGCCTTCGAGTTCTGCTGTCAACGCGACGTCCGGCGGCCGGCGCGAGGACCGCTCCTTGCCTCGCGGGTCATCAGAGCGAGGTGTCCATGTCCAGCAGGTCGGTGACGAACTTGCGGACGACACCGCGGGTGACGGGGGCGACGCCGTGCAGGAGCTGTGCGCCGTAGGCCACCGCGGTGCCCGCGGGCGCGTCGGTCGTCCAGCGGGTCTGGGGCATGTCCTGTGCCCAGTTCGGCGCGGCATGGACGCTCGGCGAGGGGCTCATCTCGTGCGGCATGCTCCGCGTCTGCCGGGTCCCGGCCGCAAAACCGTCCGCCTCGCCCAGTTCGGCACCGCTCCACAGCGCCGGGCTCGACGTGGTGGCCACGTAGAACTGTCCGCCCGCGTCGGCGGCACGGATCACGATGCCGATGCGGCCGATGCGCCGCGGGCGCGCCGACGGGTCGGGGATGCCGTCGACGTGCACGGGAATGCAGTCCCCTTCGGCGACCTCCGCGTACGCCCACTGCCCGGTGCCCGCCACGTTCGGCATGACATCGCGCAGCGACGGCAGCGCCCGCGCGAACGCCTGCTGGAGCATCGCCTGGGCGGCGTCGGGGGCGTGTTCGTAGCGCGATCCCGTCTCACCGGGCGGACGCACCGCGTCGTTGTCGACGATCTTGTTGAGCTGGGAGATCTCCTCGTCGGTGAGGAACTCCTCGACTGAGTGCAGGGCAAAGGTCTCGCTGATGTGAATCACGGAGCCTCCCGCGAAAGGGACAGGTCCGATCAGCATCACCCGCACGGGAACGGGGCGCGTGCCGGGCACGGCATCCGAGTGCCCCCCCTGACATGTGGTTCCCCTGATGTGCGGCCCCAGATGTCAGGGCGCGGCAAGGTGGCTCAGGGCGACAGCCGCGTGCAGGGCGCTGCCCTCGGCCAGGACGGTCTCGTCGAAGACGACGCGGTTGGAGTGGCAGTCGGGGACCGGGCCGGGCGGCGCGCCTCGGGGGCGGGCGCCGAGCAGGGCCATGGTGCCGGGGACCCGTTCGAGGACGTACGAGAAGTCCTCGGCGCCCATGATGGGGTCGGGCAAGTGGTGGACGCGGCCGGGGCCGAGCAGGCCGGTGGCGGTGTCCGTGACCTGCGCGGTGAAGGCCGGGTCGTTGCGCACGGGTGGGTACCCCTCGACGAGTTCCACCTCGGCGGTGGCGCCGTGGGCGGCAGCGACGTGGTGGGCGACGCGGGTGATGCCGTCACGAACCGCCGTGCGGGTGGCGGGAGTCAGGGTGCGGCAGGTGCCGCGGATCTCGGCGGTCTCCGGGATGATGTTGGTCGTGGTACCCGCGTCGATACGGGCCACGGTCACCACGGCCGGATCGAAGACGCTCACCGTGCGGGTCACCATCGCCTGCAGGGCCTGCACGATCTCGCAGGCCACCGGGATCGGGTCGAGCGCGAGGTGCGGGGCGGAGGCGTGGCCGCCGCGTCCCCGGACGGTCACGTGCAGCATGTCGGAGGCGGCGAAGGCCGGTCCCGGGCGCAGGTGGACCGTTCCCGGCTCCATCCGGGTCATGACGTGCAGGGCGAAGGCCGCCTCCACGGCGCCGCCCTCGACTCCGGCGTCGAGGATTCCTTCGTCGATCATGCGCGCGGCGCCGCCACCCCACTCTTCGCCGGGCTGGAACATGAACACCACGCGGCCCGCGAGGAGTTCGCGCCGCTCGGCGAGCAGCCGGGCGGCGCCGACCAGCATGGCGGTGTGCAGGTCGTGGCCGCAGGCGTGCATGGCCCCCGGCACCTGGGAGGCGAAGTCGAGGCCACTGTCCTCCTGTTGGGGCAGGGCATCCATGTCGGCGCGCAACAGGATCGTCGGTCCGGGGCGGGCGCCGTCGAGGGTGGCGGTGACGGAGTCGAGCTGCCGGCCGGTGGCCCGCGTCAGGGGCAGGCCGTCGAGGGCGGTGAGTACGGTGCGCTGGGTGGCCGGGAGGCGGAGGCCGAGCTCCGGGGCACGGTGCAGGGCGCGGCGCAGGTCGACGAGGCCGGGCAGGAGCCGACGGGCCGCGTCGAGCAGGTCGTCCCCGTCGGGTGGCCGGGTGGTGGACGAGTTCATCGGGACCTCCGGTCCTCGCTGCGGTCGAGGTGGGCGAGGAGCGCGGTCAAGGCGTCCGGACTCCCTGCCACGAGTGTCCCGTGCCGCGGCGGTGCGCGAGTGTCCCGTGCCGCGGCGGTGCGCGGTGGCGTCGACGCGTAGGTCGGCCGGTGGGGGTCCGGCACCACGTCGCCGGTCAGACACCGGAGGCCCCTGGCCCCAGCGCTCACCGACCTTCCTCGTCCACACCTCGCGTGCACGCCCACAGCACGAGTCCGGCACAGCTGAACGCGCCACCCAGTGCGCACACGGCGCCCCAGCCCGCCGCCGTGTAGAGGGAGGTCGCGGCGATGGCGCCGAGGGCGCTGCCGATCGAGTAGAAGACCATGTATCCGCCGATCAGCCGACTGCCCGCGGCCGGGTGCAGCGCGTAGATCAGGGTCTGGTTGGTGACATGGACCGCCTGCACGGCGAGGTCGAGCAGGACCACGCCGACGCACAGGGCCCAGAGCGAGCTGCGGGTGAAGGCCAGGGGCAGCCACGAGACGGCGAGCAGGGCCAGGGCGATGCCGGTGGTCCGCCGGGAGAGCCCGCGGTCGTTCAGGCGACCCGCCGCCGTCGCGGCCAGGGCGCCCGCGACGCCGATCAGGCCCAGCGCGCCGATCGCGCTGTGGGAGAAGAAGTACGGGGCCTCGCTGAGCGGCAGCGCGACGCTGCTCCACAGCGTGCTGAAGGCGGCGAAGACCAGCAGCCCGAACAGGGCCCGGAGCCGCAGCAGTCGTTCTCGCGCGAACAGGCTGAGCGTGGAGCGCAGGAGCTGCCCGTAGCGCAGAGTCGCCGTCGACGGGGCAGCACCGCGGCGCGGCAGGACTCGGTACAGGACCAGGGCGAGCAGCGCCGTGAGCGATGCCGAGGCGAGATAGACGGCGCGCCAGCCCGCGAGGTCGGCCATGAGGCCGGACGCGGTGCGGGCGAGCAGGATCCCGATGACCACGCCGCTGGTGACCAGACCGACGACCCGGCCGCGCTCGGCGGGCGGGGCCAGTGACGCCGCGAAGGCGACCAACGTCTGTGTGACGACCGCGAGAAGTCCCGTCGCCGCCATGCCCGCGAGCAGGACCGCTGCCGTGGGCGCGACGGCCACCACGCTCAACGCGGCTACGAGGAGCAGCAGTTGGACCACGATGAGCCGCCGGCGGTCGGCCACGTCGCCCAGCGGCACGAGGAAGAAGAGCCCGAGCCCGTATCCGACGTGCGTGAGGGTGACCACGCCGCCGACGAGTGCCGGGCTCATGGCGAGGTCGCGGCCCATGGTCACCAGGAGCGGCTGGGACAGGTAGACGTTGGCCACAGCGGCCCCGGCGGCGACGGCGAACAGGACGACGACGCCACGGGACAGGACGGACGCGGCCTCCGTCCCGCTTCGGCATCGGCCCTTCGCCGGTCGCGTCACGGCCTCGCAGTTGCCGGGCATGGCATCGGCTCCCCTCGCATCCTGGTTTCAACTTGCCACCAATCGCGACCGTAGCTTTCTTGGTAGCATGTTGCAACCATCGTGAGGAGTGAGGGACGGCATGGTGACCAGGACGCGCTTCGACGCCAGCGAATGCCCCGTCGCCCGGTCGGTGGACGCGATCGGCGACTGGTGGTCCCTGCTGATCGTGCGGGACGCCTTCGACGGGAGCCGGCGCTTCGGGGAGTTCCAGCGCAGCCTCGGCGTGGCGAAGAACATCCTCACCGCGCGCCTGCGCTCCCTCGTCGCGGGCGGCATCCTCGAATCCGTCCCCGCCTCGGACGGCAGCGCCTACCGCGAGTACGTACTGACGCCGAAGGGCACGGCGCTCTTCCCGGTCATCGTGGCGCTGCGACAGTGGGGCGAGCAGAACTTCTTCGCCCCCGGCGAACCCCACTCGGAGTTGGTCGACCGCCGGCAGGGGCAGCACCTGCGCGCACTGGAGGTGCTGTCCGCGGACGGGCGCCGGCTGAGCCCCGACGACACCACCGTCCACAAGGTCTCAGCCCGCTGATCCGGGGGCCCACCCGCCAGATGGGTGTCGAACGGATGCGGTCGGGCGGGTCGCCCGGGTGAATGGATTCAGGGAACGACTGATCCGTTCAACCGACCCGTCCAAAGGAACTTCATGCGCACTCGTACCGCACTCGTCACAGTGATGCTCACCGCCACGGCCGTACTCGGCGGCGCGGGCGCCGCGGCCGCCCGGCCCCAGGCACCCCCCGCACCCCCCAACACCGTGACCGACGTTGCCCCGCCCCCCGGCGGCGACAGCCCCACCACCCCCGCCAAGAACAACAACCAGGACCCCCTCGGCGGCCTCCTGAACAGCCTCGTGGGCGGCCTTCTGGGCGGCCTCCTCAGCGGCCTCACGGGCGGCGCCGGCGGCGCGGCCCCGCCCGGCGGCACGGCCTGACACGCGCCCGCGTCCGCTCTTCTCAGTCCGCCCGTCGAGGAGCGGGACGCAGGCCGTCCAGTCAGTCGCCTCTTCCCCGCGACGGATGTGCGGGTTGAGGTAGGACAGCGGTGCGTCCGGGACGAACGGCGGCTCGCCCGGGGTGTACCAGATGAGCTCGTACATGTGCTCGCCGTCGTCGATGACGGCGAGCCGCTCACCGCTCTCCTCCACGCAGGCGATCAGGGGTCCGAAGTCCCTCATCAGAACGCTCAGTTCAACGGCGTCCATACGAGCGGACGCTACCGGCGGCCACCGGGCGGGGGCGGAGCCGGGGCGCCGGGCGCCAGGTGGCCACCAGGGCGGCGGCCAGGAGGAGTTCGGCGATGTCGCCGCCGTAGTACATGATCTCCGCGCCGCCCCGCACCTCCTCGACAGGAGCGTGGATGTCGGTCCAGAAGCCGCCGTACATCAGCTGGGAGATCACGGCGTGCGCGGCGATGGCGACGCCGAGACAGACCAGCCGGGCCGGCACCCCGGGGCGTGCGGGCGCCGGGTCGGGGCCCGCGATGACGTGGGCGAACAGACACCCGGACAGCAGGAAGTGGGCGTGCAGCAGCCAGTGTCCCGCCGGGTGGCCCGCGGTCGCGTCGTACAGCGGGGTGAAGTAGAGCGGGACGAGGCTGCCCGTGGACAGCAGCAGCGCGACGTCGGGCCGGGCGAGCAGCCGGGCGGGCCGGCTGTGCAGGACCGTGGTGAGCCGTCGGCCGCGGGCGGCAGGCAGGGTCCGCAGGAGCAGCGTGACGGGTGCGCCGAGGACGAGTGCGAGGGGCGCGTACATGCCGATGAGCATGTGCTGGGCCATGTGGCCGCGGAAGTCGTCGTGGGCGAACGGCGCGAGGGGCGGCAGCAGGGCCACGGCCAGCAGGACGAGCCCGGTCAGGAAGACGACGGCCCGCCACGGGGACCAGCCCTGGACCGGGTTGCGGCGACGGGCCCGGTGGGCCAGCAGGAGGTAGGCGGCCGCGACGAGCAGCAGTGCGAGGGCGGGCCACATCGCCTCCAGCGGGTTGGCGGGGGCGGTGTGGCCGTCCATGGGCGTCTCGTGGTGCATCACATGCTCCGGACCTCACGACCGCCGACGGGGGCATCGGGGTCGAACCCCTTTCCGCCGCGCTGGAGCAGGTAGCCGCCGACGAGGAGAAGGGCGCCGAGGACGAGGAAACCGGCGTCCCACCATGCCTGGTGGGGGCCGCCGTGGACGTGGTGGATGCCGAGGATCTGGTGGTCCAGGAGTCCTTCGACGAGGTTGAACAGGCCCCAGCCGGCCAGGATCCATCCCCACAGCACCCGGGAGGTCCACACGCGGCGCCGGTCGTGGGTGACGCGGGAGTACAGGACGGCCAGGCCCAGGAGGACGGCGAGCCAGCAGACGGCGTGGAAGACGCCGTCCCACACGGTGTTCATCTCCAGGCCGGAGACGGTGTGGGGGCTGTAGTACTTGACGCCGATGCGGTCGTGATTGGTACTGGTGAGCATGTGGTGCCACTGCAGGAGCTGGTGCAGGAGGATGCCGTCGACGAAGCCGCCGAGGCCCACCCCGAGGATGATGCCCGGCAGCCGGATGCTCCTGGGCCCTGTGCCCGCGCGGTCCTCGCCCGTGGTTGCCATGCCTGTCTCCGTCCGCGGCGTGCTTTTGGCCCGTGGGCCCCGGACAGCACGTCTTCCCCGGCGGATCCCGAAGCTCACACGGCCGTCGGGTATCGGCCCGCAATGGCCGTGGAGCGCCAGGTCCGTGCGGCCACCGTCCACGGGAAGGTGGCGGCGGCCGCACGGTTCTGCCGCGCTCCCGGTCTACGGGACTACGGGACTACGGGACTACGGAGTAACGGTCTACGGAGCTACGGCAGGCGGACCGACTGCGCGTGCCGGAAGACGTCCTTCGGGTCCCAGGCCGCCTTCGCCTTCTGGAGCCGGGCGTAGTTGTCCTTGTAGTAGAGGCTGTTCCACGCCGTCGACGAGGTGTTCCAGGCGGCCTCGCCCAGGTCCTTGTCGGGGTAGTTGACGTAGCAGCCGTCGTTGGCCTCGTTCGGTACGGGGACGCCACCGGTCTCGGCGTACACGTCCTGGTAGAACTCCCTGATCCACTTCAGGTGCCTGGCCTCGTCGGCCGGGTCGGTCCAGTAGGTCTGGTACTGGAGCTTGAGCACCGAGTCGCGCTGCGGCACCGCGGTGTCGCCGGGCTTGACGGCGTTGATGCGGCCGCCGTACGAGTCGACCTGGACCAGGGCGTCGGGGTTGCTGTAGTCGGTCCGGGACAGGTGCTTGTACATCGCCTTGATCTGCGTGGCGGAGAAGCCCTTGCGGGCGTAGGCCGACTTGTACTTGCCATACAGCGTGGGGTTGCCGCCGCTGAGATAGTCGGTCGCGATGTACCAGGGGAGCTTGCGCGGGGCGGCGAACTGCGGCATGGCCGCGTGCTCGCCCGACCGCTCGGTCATCGCTCGCCGGGTCACGCCGACCCCGTCGGTGACGGCGGCCAGGTAGTCGTCCAGGAGCGCCTGGGCACCGGGCACGGTGGCGTCCATCTGCGTGAGCAGGACGATCGAGCCGTTGGAGATGTGGTTCAGCTTGAGCAGGCCGAACAGCGAGTTGTACTTGGAGTCCGGCGCGCTGTTCTTCTCGTGCCAGGCGCCCCAGTTCTGCAGCAGCCGGGTGAAGGACGCCTCGGTCATGTCCTTCCAGGGGAACGCGGTGGCGTGCACGAAGACCTCGGACGGCGGCTTGGGCAGCAGCTTGGCCGGGTCGGTGCCGGTCGCGCCCGGCGAGCGCAGCCAGTAGCGGGTGATCAGGCCGAAGTTGCCGCCTCCGCCGCCGGTGTGCGCCCACCACAGGTCCTTGAGCGCGGCGTCGGTGGAGTCGCGGGTGGCGACGACCGCCTTGGCGGTGCCGTTCTTGTCGACCGTGACGACCTCGACTCCGTAGAGGTGGTCGACGGTCAGGCCCTGGAGGCGGGACAGCAGGCCGTAGCCGCCGCCCGATATGTGGCCGCCCACGCCGACGGACGCGCAGGATCCCGCGGGGAGCGTGACGCCGTACAGCTTGTAGAGCGTCTCGTAGACCTGGAGGTTGGACGCGCCGCCCTCGACCGCGAAGGCGTTCCGTCCGCTGTCGTAGTAGACCTGCGTCATCCCGGACATGTCGATGACGACCTGGACGTCCTTGTTGAAGACGAAGTCCTCGTAGCAGTGGCCGCCGCTGCGCACGGTGAGCCGCTTGCCGGCGGAGACGGCCTCCTGCACGGCCCGCACGGCCTGCGAGGTGGTCGTGACCAGCCGGACGTAGTCAGGGGTGGCGACCCAGCGCTGGTTGATGCCGCGCACCAGGTCGGGGAAGCGGGGGTCGCCCGGGGTGACGGTGATGTAGTCGGGCGTGCCGACGGTGGTCTGCGTGCCGGTGACGGCAGCGGTCGCGGCGGCGGCGCCGGGGCGGGCGGCGGCCTCGGCGCTCGCGGGCAGCGCGGTGGTGAGGGCCGCTCCACCGGCGACGGCGGCGGCTCCGGAGAGCAGGGATCTTCGCCCCAGGGGTCTGTCCCGCTTCGACGCCTCCGCCTTGTTCACACTGTTTGCCTTTTCTGCCTTGTTTGTCTCTCGCATGGTCGCACTCCTCCAACAGGTCGGTGCACAAAGGAAGTTGAAGATGCATCGAACGATGATCGATCACGACAGTAGCCCAGCGAGAGAGGGGTGACGCAATAGCTCCAATGAGAAAACTGTCCGAACTGCCGGTCAAATAATGGTTGGTTGCAACATGTGCAACTATGCATGCCCCAAATGGGAGCTGCGGCGGCAATTCATACGAGTGAGGCGGCTCAGCGGGCGCGCTGGCCGAGCCAGAAGGAGACGGGCAGCGCGTCGACTTCGCGGGCCGCCTGATCCAGCTCGGCGGCGACCGGCTCCAGTGCCGTGTAGACCGGGTCTCCGCCGGCGGCCATACGGCGGATGACGTCCGCGTTGGTCCGGGCCCGCGCGGCCACCACGGCGCCGAACGCCGGGCGGTCGCCCTCGTAACCGTAAGCGTCGAGCAGCAGACGCAGTCGCCGGGAGCGGTCGTCGAAGGCGGTGAAGCCGGTCCGCTCGGCGAAAGCGCGCGCGTGCAGGGGGACCCAGGTCAGGGCCATGAAGGCCAGGTCGAACTCGCGCGTCGACGGGCCTGCCGTGTCCCAGTCGAAGAAGCCCGCCAGGCGTCCGTCGCGCCGGACCGCGTTCCACGGGGCGGCGTCATGGTGGCCGATGACCAGGCCGGGCCGCCACGACTGCCCGGCGAGCCAGCGCGCGTCCTGTGGCGGGACGAAGGACCGGGTCGCGTCGTGCAGCTTCCGGGCCCACCGGCCCACGTCCTCCAGCACGGGCTCCGAGTACACCCAGCCGGGCCAGGGCAGCTCCTCGCCCACCGTCTCGCCGTCGAGGTGGGTCAGCACCTCGCGTCCACGGCCGTCCATGCCCAGGACCCGCGGCGCGCCCTCGAAACCGAGCGCCTCCAGGTGACGCAGCACCGCGTGCACCGCGGGCGTCCACGGCTGGACAGGCCGGTGGACCGCGCCACCGCGGCGCACCGCACCCACCGTCCTGCCGCCGGGAAGACGCTGCTCGTCGCCCTCGTCGTTCTTGTCGTTCTTATCGACGTTCTTGTCGACGTTCTTGTCGACGTTCTTGTCGACGTTCTTATCGGCGTTCTCGTGGTTCTCGTCGTCCATGAGTCGGTTCTAGATCAGCAAGGGCCCACTCGCAGGGAGCTGATGTTGTCGTTCCGGTTGTACTGGGAGGTGTTTCCCTGCCAGTTCCCCACGGGCCACGTGGCACCGTCGCGGTTGATGTTCAGCCACGTGCACCACGTCCTGCCGGTCCTGTTCCAGACCGAGGAGATCTGGTCGTTCAGATTGAAGTCGCGCAGATCGTCGGAGCCCACTTGGAAGCGCGCCATCCGGCCCCAGCCGCCGGCGTCCTCCCAGACGCAGAACCAGCCGACCGGGCAGTCCTGGTACGCGGTGATGGCCACGCCCGCCTCCGTCGGAGCCGTGGAGGCCTGGGCGGTGGGAACAGCGGCCAGTATTCCGGCCGTCGCGAGTCCCATCGCGGCACAGAGTCGTGTGAACCGTTGCATGAGGGTGCTGCCCTCCTTCGATTCATGGAGTGCCGGGGAATCCGGCTGTCGCCCGGTTCCCTGCCGGAAAGCGGGGCGTACTCAGGCGCATTGTCCGCTCGACTCGCACAGGAAGCTCCACACAGGCGCGACTCTGGCCGAAATGCGGCCCACCGGCGTCCCTGAAGCACAGGAGTGCGCCCCACAGCGGAGGGATGGACGGCGCCAGTCCGGATACTCGGGTGGAATGGTAGGGACACCGAAACGACACGACGCGCACGACGCACGCGGAGCACACGGGACACCCGGCGAGCACGGCCGGGACGACGCCGGACTCGACGAGCAGGTGGAGCGGCGGGCACCGGACTCCCCCGCCCACGTGCTCAAGCACTCCTGGTGGGCGGTGCTCAAGGGCACCGCCAAAGAGTTCAAGGACGATGAGCTGTCCGACCGGGCCGCGACGCTGACCTATTACGGGATCCTGTCGCTGTTCCCTGCGCTGCTGGCACTCGTCTCGATGCTCGGGATCATCGGCAGGTCGGCGAGCCGCGAGGTCCTCGACAGCATCCAGGACCTCGCCCCTGGCGCCGTGCGGGACATCCTCAGCAGTGCCGTAAAACAGTTGCAGGGCAATGCCGGGACCGGGTCGCTCATGGCGATCGTCGGCCTGGTGCTCGCGGTGTGGTCGGCGTCCGGCTACGTCGCGGCCTTCATCCGGAGCGCCAACGCCGTCTACGACATGCCGGAAGGACGGCCGGTGTGGAAGGTTCTGCCGCTCCGGCTCGGCGTGACCGTGGTGCTGATGGTCCTCGCGGTGGTCAGTGCGCTGATCGTCGTGTTCACCGGCGGTCTGGCCAAGGAGGCCGGCAGCCTGCTGGGGTTCGGGGACACGGCCCTGACGGTGTGGTCGATCGCGAAGTGGCCGGTGCTCCTGGTCCTCGTCACGGTCATGATCGCGCTGCTGTACTGGGCGACGCCGAACGCGAAGGTCCGCGGGTTCCGCTGGATCACACCGGGGAGCTTCCTGGCGCTGGTGATCTGGATGCTCTCCTCCGCCGGGTTCGCGCTGTACGTCGCCAACTTCGCCTCGTACAACAAGACGTACGGCACGTTCGCCGGCGTGATCGTCTTCCTCGTGTGGCTGTGGATCACGAACCTCGCGATCCTGCTGGGGCTCGAATTCGACGCGGAGCTGGTCCGACAGCGTGCCGTCGCAGGTGGCCTCCCGGCCGATCAGGAGCCGTACGTCCAGCCTCGCGACACCCGCGCGTGGGACGACGAGGACCACCGTCGCCTCGACCCCTGAGCGGTGCGGTCACCGGGTGCGACGCCGCCGTCAACGGGGCTTTCGCGCCACTCCCCCGTAGAAGCCGATCTCCCGTGACCGCTCCGCGGGCGGCGCGTCCGGGCGCCAGAACGGGACTTGGGCCAGGCCCGGCTCGACGAGCTCGAAGCCGTCGAAGAGCCGCTCGACCTCGGCGCGGGTCCGCAGGTTCAGCGTGGCGGTGGCCTTCTTGTAGACGGCCTGGGCCTCGCTGCGATCGGCGAAGTCGCCCGTGGCGTGCGAGAGCACCAGGAAGCTGCCGGCCGGCAGCGCGTCGCGCAGCTCGGCGACGACCCGGTCGGGCCGCTCCGCGTCAGTGAGGAAGTGCAGGACCGCGACGAGGAGCAGGGCGACCGGCTCGTCGAAGTCGACGATCCTTCGCACGTCGGGGTGGTCCACCACGGCGCGCGGGTCGCGCAGGTCGCCGAGGACGATGCTGGTCGCACCGGAGCGGCTGAGCAGCGCGTCGGCGTGCGACTTCACGATCGGGTCGTTGTCGACGTACGCGACGCGCACGTCCGGGGCCACTTCCTGCGCGGTCTCGTGCACGTTCGGCGAGGTGGGCAGCCCGGTGCCGACGTCGAGGATCTGACGCACGCCGCTGCCGACCACGTAGCGGACGGCGCGCTGCAGGAACGCGCGGTTGGCCCGCACGCCGATCCGCACCTCGGGCGCCACGGCGGCGAGGGCGTCGGCGGCTTCCTGGTCCACCTCGTAGTTGTCCTTGCCGCCGAGCAAGTAGTCGTAGATCCGGGCAGGGTGCGGCCTACTGGTGTCTATCGTCTCGGCGGGAAAACCGTCCTGTCGCACGCAGCGCTCCTCTCGAAAACCGCCGCGGCCCCGTGTCCGCCGACGGCAGTCGACAGCTTCCCATACCAACTGCGCCTCTCCTGCCAGCAGTTACGCGTGCGAAGAGGGCACGGCCCAGAGCGTTGCTTTCGCTCATACGTTCGATTTCTATACCGTCGACGCGCCAGCGGATGCGAACCGGGCCGCGCACTGCAAGCCTGGACGTGGGGGCGCCAGACGCAGAGAGGCAGGCAACCGCATGTCAGTCATGGACAAGCTCAAGCAGATGCTCAAGGGCCATGAGGACCAGGCCGGCAAGGGCGTCGACAAGGCGGGCGACTTCGTCGACGACAGGACCCAGGGCAAGTACAGCAGCCAGGTCGACACCGCCCAGGACAAGCTGAGGGACCAGTTCGGCCGGGACCAGGACCAGCCGCCGCAGTCCTAGGTCGTGTCCACAAGCTGGGCCCCGGGCCTCGCGAGCCCGCCCTGACGCCGTCGCCCCGCACCTGGAGACTCAGGGTGCGGGGCGACGGCGTGCGGGCCAGGCCCAGCTACTCGGAGGTGCGCTTCCGCGTCCAGTCCCGTTCCCTGAGGCGCAGGATCCGCCAGCTCGGCAGGGGGTGACGGGCCTCCTCGGTGAGGAAGCGCATCATGTCGATCAGCATGCGGCGAACATCCGCAATGGGCACCAGTAGGTCGTCCCACTGGTTGTAATGGGCCTCCAGGCGAACTTGATCGCCGGAGACGCGCTCCAGATGGCAGCTCTCCACTCCCAGCCGAAGCTCATCGCCGGCTTCGATCCTGAGCCACTGCAGGAGAACCGACGACACTGCCCAGTCCGGCCCGCATTGGGAAACGATCTCCTCTGCCGCCCAGCACAGCGCCTGGGGCGTGCCTTCGGGTGCGCTGATGACGGTGGTGTCGAAGGCGGAGGCAACGTAATGGGATGCCCCGTCCTCGTCCGTGTCGGTCGCAGGAATCTCCTCCAGGCCGAAGACCCAACGGTCCTTCGGGACGTCCCGGCGCTCGTTTGTCTCGTTCATCCGTACGAGAATGCCAGGTACACCCTCGACCGGGTGACGCTACCTGCCCGATCCACGAGCACATGATCGCGTGGCCAAGAGCATCGCGGGGCAGTCCGTCAGGCGGAGAAGCCCGTGATCTTGTTCGGTGTCACCCGCACGACAAGCCGGAGTACTTCCTCCGGCTCGGCCGGAGGGTTCTCACCGAGGTACTTCTGCGAGAGCGTGCGAGGCAGCGACTTCTCCCGGTCCTCGATCAGCTCGGCGGTGCCCCGGATGTCTACGGACCGGTACGGGTTCTCGGTATCGAAGACGGTGAGGCTGACCCGTGGGTCCCGGGCGAGATTCCTGGCCTTCTGGCGCCCTGCCGTAGTGGAGAAGAGCACCGTGTCTCCGTCCCTTGTGATCCAGACCACCGAGGTCTGCGGCCCACCGTCCCGGTTCAGCGTCGCGACAGTGGCGAAGTTCCTCCCGTCCAGCAGTTCGCGCGTCCCCTCGTTAAACGTTGCCGACACAGCCCCACCCTTCTGTTCAACACTCCGAGTTGTTCACTGCTGATGCAGAACAGGCATGAAGATCGAATTCTTCCCAGGCTTTGAACCCCGCCTGCGAGGGCGGTGCGGCACGCAGCGAGGGTGCGGCTACTTGCCGTGCGGGTCCCGGAAGCGCCCGAACGGTTTCGTGAGGGTGCTCAGGATGGAGCCTTCCGCCTTGGGCGCCATCAGCTTGAGCGGGCCGGGGGGCCCGTCGCCGCCACCCGCCTCGGCCAGCGCCGCCTGCGCCGCCTCGGCGGCCTCCCGGTACAGGTCGCAGGAGTTCGTCATGGCCTCCAGCGCCTCGGCGTACTTGGTGACCATGCCCTGCGCGTGGGCGAGTTCCTCGTCCGGGGTGAGCAGGTGCCAGCCCTGGCGCAGCCGTGCCAGGGCCTGCTCGGCCTCGGGCCGCATCGGTCGCGGCAGCGCGGCGAACTCCTTGATCGTGTCGAGGAGTTCGGTCGGTTCCGAACCGTCGAGAAAGACGCTGCGCACCGTGAAGCGGTCCGCGTCGTACTGCGGATCCTTCGGCCCGGCGGGCAGGACGACACCGCCGCCGCGCGGCATCCGTACGCTCAGCTCTCGCTTCATCGCGAAGTCGACGATCTGTGCCTGCTCCGGCGTGCCCCGGTGCTCGACCACCTGGTGGCGCAGGCTCGGCGGCAGGTAGACCGAGATGGGCCGCTGCCCCTTCGCGTCCGGCGTCATCGCCTCGTGCACGACGACATGGATGTACCAGCTCTGCCGGGTGCAGTCCCGCAGCCTGTGGCGCAGTTCGTCGTCGTCCTTCGGCAGGTGGTTGGCCGACCGCAGGAGCACGCCCGGCACCGTGTCGTGGTCCCAGGCGATGCGGTCGCTGTCCGGCCAGAACATGGTGGCGGGCGAGGGCCAGTGCGGGTCCCAGGCCCGTTCCGCCTCGGCGGCGATGATCCAGTCGGCTCCCTCACCCTCCTTGCGGCGGGCCTCGGGGCCGTACGTGGTCAGCTGAGCGCGCACGGTGACGTCGTCGGCGACGCGCCAGCGGGCCTCGAAGAGGCGGCGGGCCGAGGGGCCCGGGTCCGCCGCCTCGTCCCGCGGGTACAGGACGGTGGAGCGCGCCGCCTCGACGGGGTCGAGGTCCAGGAAGTCGTCGAGCACCCCGGCCGCCTTGAGGGCGATGAGGTTACGCCGGACGTCCTGCTCGGGTTCGGCTCCGAGGTGGCGACCGCGCGCGAGCCACGCGGTGTCGGGGACAGTGGCCGATGGGGTGCTGTTCTTGGTCATGGAGTCGTTCTGTGAGTGATCAGGGCCCGACCAGTATGGCCCGTGCTCCTGTCAATGGAAGTGGTATGGCTTCATTGACTTCCCCACGTTCGTCTCCACAAACGGTCCGCTCACCGCCGGCGCGCGTTGTAGGCGTCGGCCGCCTTGTCGTTCAGGGCGCTGCCCCACGCCTGGAATCTGCTGCCCGCAGCGGAGTCGGGCGGTGCGATGTCGGCGCCGCGCCGCATGGCCCCGCGGCCCCCGGGCGCCCCGGGCAGCAGCCGGGCCATGACGCCGCCCAGCCGGGTCGTCGCCGCGGGCGCCAGGCCGTGGGCCAGGTCCGCGGCGCGGGCCGCGGGCGTCAGGACCAGCCGGGTGCGGCGCCGGACCACAGCCTTGACGATGCGTTCGGCCGCCCGCTGGGCGTTCATCGACACCACGGGCGCGCCCGCCAGGGCGGAGAACCAGCCGAACTCGCTGCTGCGGTCGCCGCCGAACTGCGCGTGGAGGTGCGACCCGGTGCGCATCAGGCCGGGATAGACCGCGGTGACGCTCACGCCGCTGGGGCCCGCTTCCGCGTTCAGCCCCTCGGCCAGGATGCCGGTCGCGGCCTTCGCGCTCGCGTAGGGAAGCAGGTGCGGCACACCAAGCAGCCCGCCCACCGAGGAGATCAGCCCGAGGCGCCCGCCCCACTCGCTGTCCCTGAGGTACGGGAGCGCCTCCAGGGAGGTGTGCACGGCGCCCATGAACAGGGTGTCCATGGCGTCCCTGAACTCGGTGGCGCCGATGGACTCCACCGGGGCCACCTGGATGATCCCCGCGTTGGCGATGACGAGGTCGGGACCGCCGCAGGTCTCGTGGGCCGCCCGGAACATCCGGTGCACCGACTCCTGGTCCCGTACGTCGCACACGGCCGTGTGGACCGTGGCGCCGGGGTGGCGGTGGAGCAACTTCCGCTGGGCCGCGGCGAGTTCGTCGGCGTCGCGGGCGGCGACGACCACCGCGGCGCCCCGTGCGGCGAGCCGGTCGGCCATGAGCAGACCGAGGCCCCGGGAGCCACCGGTGACCAGCGCTGCCGCCCCCGACAACGACTCCGTGGAGTGCGACATGTGCATGCTGACGCCCCTTCCCTTTCGGCCGTCCCCGTCGGTCGCGTCCTCCGCCGCACTCAGGGCCTGAGCAGCGTCTTGATCATCCCGTCTTCCTTGTCCTTGAACATCCGGTACGCCTCAGGACCGTCTTCCAGCGGCAGGTGATGGGTGGCGAAGTCGTCGACGCCGAGCGGATCCTCGTCGGTGAGGAGCGGCAGGATGTCGTCCACCCAGTGCTTCACGTTCGCCTGCCCCATCCGCAGCTGGATCTGCTTGTCGAACATGGTCAGCATCGGCATCGGGTCGATCGCGCCGCCGTAGACACCGGAGATCGAGACGGTGCCCCCGCGCCGGACGATGTCGATGGCCGAGTAGAGGGCGGTGAGCCGGTCGACGGCGACGCGGTCCATGAGCTTCTCGGCCATGGCGTCGGGCAGCAGCCCCACGCCCCACTGGGCCGCCTTGGCCAGCGGCGCCCCGTGCGCCTCCATGCCCACGGCGTCGATGACGGCGTCCGTGCCGCGCCCGTCGGTGAGGTCACGGATCGCGTCGCCCAGGTCCTTGCCGTAACGGCGCAGGTCGAAGGCCTTGACGCCGTCCTTGTGCGCGCGGCTCAGCCGTTCGGGCACCAGATCGACCCCCACGACGAGGCTCGCGCCCCGGTGGAGCGCGATGCGCGCCGCCATGGCACCGATCGGCCCGAGGCCCAGGACGGTCACCGTGCCGCCGGGCGGGATGTCGGCGTACTCGACGGCCTGCCAGGCGGTGGGCAGCACGTCGGAGAGGAAGACGAAGCGGTCGTCCGGGGGCCCCTCGGGCACCTTGATGGGCAGGGTGTTGCCGAACGGCACCCTCAGGAGCTCGGCCTGCCCGCCGGGCACCTGGCCGTAGAGCTTGGTGAACCCGAAGAGCGCGGCGCCGGAGCCACGCTCCCTGACCTGGGTGGTCTCGCACTGCGAGTGCAGGCCCCTGTCGCACATGTAGCAGTGCCCGCAGGAGACGTTGAAGGGCACCACCACACGGTCGCCGGCCGCCAGCTCGGTGACGTCCCTGCCGACCTCCTCGACGATGCCCATCGGTTCGTGGCCCAGGATGTCGCCGGGATCGAGGTAGGGACCGAGGACCTCGTACAGGTGCAGGTCGGATCCGCAGATACCGCTGGAAGTCACCCGAACGATGACGTCGGTCGCGTCCTTCAGCTCGGGGTCGGGGACGCTCTCCACCCGTACGTCCCGCTTGCCGTGCCAAGTGAGTGCGCGCATCCGGGGTCTCCTCCTGTCGCAGTGGCGCTCGGTTCGCTCCGGGTGTCCCCGAAGCGCGCCGCCATGCCTGTGCGCGGCGCGCCATGTCGGTCCGGGCGGCGTCAGCCCTTGCCGGGACCGCCGCTCCCGAAGGAGCCGCTGGACCCGGGTGTCCAGCGGGGCGGGTCCTGGTCGTCGCTCCGCTTGTCGCCGTGGTGCATGTTCTCCGGCCTGAGCCGCTCGCTCTCCTCCTGGGCGTGCGGGACCTCGTCCGGCTCCCGCATCTCCCGGATCTCGTGGACCGGGCCGGACTCGGGCAGCTTCGGCTGCTCATCCGGGCGCGGCGGCGCGGGCTCCCGGTCCCGGACCCGCTTGCCCAGCCTGAAGGCCCAGAGCAGCACGCCGACGACGACGAGACCGCCTACGAAGGCGCCGATCGTGCCGAGAACCGCGTCGGAGGCAGCCAGGTCGTACAGTTCGCCCCTTGCCGTGATCATGAGTGTCGACATACCCGGAACATAAGCGACAAAAACCCCTAAAATGATTCATGCCCGACTGGCTCGTACCGATTCCTCGGGCTCGGCTCCTCGGGCCCGGCTCCTCGGACCGCCCCTTAGGGCTGATCCTTCGTGCCGTTCCGGGGCGCGCGCTCGCGGGCGCGGGGAAACGCGGAGACCATGAGAGGACCCGGTGCTTCGGTCACGGACCGCGTCCTGCCCGAGGTGACATCGCTGAGAGGAAGAGCGCCATGAGCGTGCCTGTCCCGCCCGACCCCGATACGCACCCCGCACCGCCGCCGGGCCCCGGCGGGCCGGGCGGACCGGGACCTGGACCGCACCCGGGCCCCGGCCCCGTCCCGACCCCGGGACCGGACCCCTCCCCGGACCCGGGACCTGAGCCCTCGCCTCTGCCGTCATCCCTCTGACCTGCGGCGATCATGGTTTTTCGGGCGTTCACGACGCCAGGACGGTACGGATATCTCGGGACGGAACGGCGATGAACAGCCACGGAGCACTCGCAAGTGAGGTCGCGGCCAGCGACTCGGTGTTCGGCGCGCCCTGCTGGGTGAGCCTGACCGCACGTGATCTGCGGACCGCGGAGCGGTTCTACGAGGCCGTGCTGGGGTGGGAGTGGCGTGCGGGCAAGCTGGGCGACGAGTACAGGTTCGCCAGCGTGCGCGGGGTGCCGGTGGCGGGCGTCTCGGCCATGGACAGCCTGGGCCAGATGGCCGTCGCCTGGACCCCGTACTTCGCCGTGTCGGACGCGGACCGGACGGTCAGCCGCAGCCAGGAGCGCGGCGGGACGACCGCCGTGGGGCCGCTCTCCTTCCCGCCGGGCCGGGCGGCCCTGCTCGCCGACCGGGACGGAGCCGTCTTCGGCATCTGGGAGGGCGAGCTCGTGGTCGGCTGGGAGAAATGGCGCGGCGCGGCACCGACCTTCGCGGAACTGCACACCCGCAATGCCTTCGACGCGGCCATCTTCTACGGCGAGGTGCTCGGCTGGGCGACCGCGGAGCCCGGCGCCTGCCAGGTCGACTACGAGGACGAGGAGGTCGTCCTGCGCAGCCGGGGAGACGTGGTGGCCCGCATCCACTCGGGCGCCGTGGACTGCGCACCCGACCCCGCGATCCGGCCCCGCTGGCAGATCCACTTCACCGTCGACGACGTGGAGGCCTGCGTCCGGGCCGCGCGCGCCCACGGGGGCAGCGTCCTGCTCCGCGACGAGGGCTCGGCGGAGGCGGTCCTGAGGGACCCCGACGGAGCGCGCTTCGTGGTGAACGCGCGGTAGGGCCGAGGAGCCGGGACAGCGTCGGGCCAGACGTGCGGGGTCTCAGAACGCGCGTCAGTCCGTCAGCCAGTGCAGCTCGTGCGCCAGGGTTTTGGCGACGGCACGGACGCGGCGGTGCAGCGGCGACTGCTCGCGTGGGAGGACCAGGTGGATCGTCAGGCCGGGCGCACCCCGCAGCGGTCGCCAGGTGAGACCGGCCGGTTGTGCCGTGGCCGCGGCTTCTCCGGCCGGGGCGAGGGTGACCCCGTCGCGCAGGTCACGCTGAGACATGTCGAAAGAGACTGCGGGCGTGTGGAATCGGGGGTGTGGCCGGGCGTCCCGGAACAGTGCGGACAGCTGATCGTGGATCGCGGGGTTGGCCGCACGGTCCGGGAGGCGCAGCGGATACGCGGCCGCGTCGGCGATCTCGATCTCCGGGTGTTCGGCCAGCGGATGGTGCTGCGCCAGCTGGACCCCGACGCGCGCACGCCGCAGCAGGAACCGGCGCACGCCACGGCCCGGCTGTTCACCGCGGGTGATCCCGGCATCGATGCGGCCGTCGGCGACCGCGGGGGTGATCTCCGGTGTCGCCATCGGGACCGCGCCGACCTGGAGTCCGCTGTTGCCGCGGATCAGCCTGTCCACCAGGGCCGGTGCCGTCTCGGCCCCGGCGCTGAGGCTGTATCCGATGCGCAGCGTGCCCAGTTCACCGGCCGCCGCGCTCCGGGCGGTGTCCCATGCCCGGTCCAGCGCCGCCAGCGCGGGCGGCGCGGATTCCGCCAACGCCGCACCGGCCGTGGTCAATACGACGCTACGCGTGTTGCGGACCAGCAGGGCCGTACCGAGTTCCGCCTCCAACCGGCGCATCCGGGCGCTGAGTGCGGGCTGTGCGATACCGATCCGTGCGGCCGCGCGGGTGAAGTTCAACTCCTGCGCCAGCACCAGGAAGTACCGCAGGCTCACCGTATCCGGCGCCACGCGCCCTCCCTGCCGATTGATAACGATCCGTTCTGAGCCTATCCCGTACCGGTCTTTCCCTCGCCCGCACATTGCGCCCTAACCTGCGCGTATGACGGTTCAACTGACCGCAGTACCCGTCGCCGGAATCGATCGATCCGAGTGTCAATCCGCGGTCGGACGTGTCCGGCCCAACACAGGAGGTTTCCATGGCTAAGGGCTACTGGGTCAGTGTCTACCCCGCCGTTTCCCCTGAGCGGCTGACTGCCTACGACGAGCTGGCCGGTCCGGCCGTCCAGGCTGGGGGCGGGCGCGTCCTGTCCCGGATCCCGTCCCGTGGCGGTCGAGTCGTCGCCCACGAGGCCGGAAGCACGCAACGCGTCGTTCTGATCGAGTTCGACAGCTTTGAACAGGCCGTCGCGGCATACGAGAGCGAGGCGTACCAGAAGGCGCTGGTGGCCCTCCCCGACGGCGTCGAGCGCGACTTCCGCATCATCGAGGGCATCGACTGACCGGCGGGCCTCGGCGCCATCGGAACGGCCGCCACGGAGTCGCCGACCTCAGCGCCTCGACGGACACTGTCGAGGAGACGAGACAGGAAAGGGTGGCACCGCCATGGCGCGTCCCGTGTGGAGCGGCACCGTGACCTTCGGGCTCGTGTCCCTGCCCGTCCAGATGTTCACCGCCACGGAGAGCCACACCGTCCGCTTCCACCAGCTGCAGCGCGGTACGTCCGACCGGGTCCGCAACAAACGGGTGAACGAGCGCACCGGCGAGGAAGTGCCCCTCGACGAGATCGTCAAGGCCTTCGACGCCGGCGACGAGTACGTACTGGTCGAGCCCGACGAACTGGCGGACATCGCCCCCGGCCGCTCCAAGACGCTGGAGATCTCGGGGTTCGTGGACCTGAAGGACGTCGAGCCGATCTTCTTCGACAAGACGTACTACCTCGGTCCGAAGGGCAAGGAGTACGCCAAGATCTACGCCTTGCTGGAGAAGGCCCTCGCCGAGGCGGACCGCGTCGGGATCGCGACGTTCGTGATGCGCAATCACCAGTACCTGGTCGCGGTGAAGGCCGAGGGCGGCCTCCTGACGCTGCACACCCTCCACTGGGCCGACGAGATCCGTGACCCGCGCGCCGAGATCGACGACCTCCCGGAGAAGACCGAGGTCACCGCCCGTGAGCTGAAGATGGCGCGGCAACTCGTGGACACCCTCCGTATCGAGTGGAAGCCCGAGGACTTCCACGACACCTACCAGGAGCAGGTCGCCTCTCTCATCGAGGCCAAACGCACGGGCGAGTCGGTCGAGAAGGCGGCTCCGCCCGCCGAGTCCACCAATGTCGTCGACCTCATGGACGCGCTGCGGGCGAGCGTCGACCGGGCGAAGAACCCCTCGAAAAGCGGCGGCGAGAAGGGCGGCGACGACAGCGCCGCGCCGCCGACCGACATCCGCGACGCCGCCGCCAGGCGCCGGGCCACGGGGACCAGGAACCGGAAGGCCCCCGGCAAGTCCCGGGGAGCCACGGGCCGGAAGGCCGGCGACCGGAAGGCAAGCGCGCGAGGACGGTCGCTCGACGCCCTGACCAAGGCGGAGCTCTACGAACGGGCCACGGACGCGGGGGTCCCCGGTCGCTCCTCCATGAACCGGGAAGAACTCGTCGCGGCCCTGCGGGGCGCACGCAGGCACAAGGCGACATCCTGATCCCGGCTCCGGACGCTCACAGTTCGATCCGCCCCTCGGGCGCGACCTCCGCGTCCATGTTGCGCCGCATCATCCGCAGTGCCGCGTCCGCGAGACCGGCGTCGATGGACGCGACGGCGTCCTCGACGACCACCACGTCGAGATGCCTGATGTGGGCGTCCAGCGCCGAATAGAGCACACACTGCTCGGTGACCTGGCCGCAGAGGATCACCTGCCGTACGCCCAGTTGGGAGAGCAGGTACGACAGGGGCGTCTCGAAGAAGATCGAGTGCCGGGCCTTGACCACGAAGAGCGAGTCCTCGTCGGGCCGGACCGGCTCGATCAGGTCGGCGTGCGGCCCCGAGAGTGCGGTCTCGACCAGCTCGCCGTGGTGCGAGCGCCATTCGCCGAAGTTGTCGTTGGCGTAGATCACGGGGACGCCCGCGGCCCTCGCCCGCTCCAGCAGCCGGACCATGGCGGGCACCGCCTTGCGGACCGCGGGCAGGAGCACGTCCGCGTCGCGGTGCTCGTACGTGTTGATCATGTCGATGACGATGACCGCGCTCTTGCTCATGTCCCCAGGGCCGCCCTGCTCTCGCCGCCCGGCGCGCGCTCCAGGCGCGCCAGGCGCCGGGAGGCCGGGGCCACCCCGCGCCCGCGGCGCGCGAGGCCCGCCCAGGGGTCCTTCTCCAGCCGGTCGCCGAGGTCGGTCACCGTCCAGCGCCGGGCGGTCAGCTCCGCGGCGTCCAGCTCGTCCCAGTCCAGCGGTACGGCGACGGGGGCGCCCGGCCTGGACCGGACGGCGAAGGGGGCGACCGCGGTCTGGGCGTAGCCGTTGCGCGCGACGTCCAGGTACAGCCGGCCCTTGCGGGCGTCCTTGCGCGGTTCGGTCGTCAGCTGCTCCGGGTACCGCGCCGCGAGCGTGTCCGCGACGGCGCGGGCGAAGGCGAGCACGTCGTCGACGTCGTCACGCCGGTTCAGTGGTACGACGACGTGCAGACCGCGCGAGCCCGTCGTCATCAGGCCCGCGGGGAGGTCAAGCTCGTCGAGGAGCTCGCGCAGCCGGTGCGCCGCGCGGCGTACGGGCTCGAAGCCGTCGGTGGGCGGGTCCAGGTCGAACACCAGACGGTCGGGGCTGCGCGGCCGGTCGGCGCGGCTCAGCCAGCGGTGCGGGGTGATGCACGCCTGAGCGGCGAGGTACACCAGGGTCGCGGTGTCGTCGCACAGCACATGGGTGACCTCACCGCCCTCCTTGGCCACTGGCGCGCGGTGGACCCAGTCGGGGAAATAGTCGGAGATCTCCTTCTGGTAGAAGCGGTCCCCTTCGATCCCGTCCGGCATCCGTTCGAGCATGAGGGGTCTGCCGCGCAGCTCGGGCAGCATCCGCGGGGCCACCCGGCGGTAGTACTCGGCGAGGTCGGCCTTGGTGATGCCGTCGCGAGGGAAGAGCTCCTTCCCGGCCCGCTTCACTTCGACCGTGCGCCGGCCGACCCGCAGCTCACGGGTGGGGCTCATGTCACCGCCTCCTTCGTACGGGCTCCTTCGTACGGGCGTACCCGGTCAGTCGCTTTCCAGTGGGACGAAGACGCTGTCGTCGAGCCGCGCGAGGAGATCGGCGGGGTCCCGGTAGACCGCCAGCGCGCCGGCCTCCGCCAGGTCGGCGCGCGGGATACCGCCCGACAGGAGGGCGACGGGACGGACGCCGGCCCGCGCCGCGGCCCGCATGTCCCAGACCGTGTCCCCGACGAAGACGGCGTCGCCGGGGGCCACTTGGGCCAGTTCGAGCGCCCGGTGCACGGGGTCCGGGGCCGGTTTGCCCTCGGCCACGTCGTCCGCGCTCGCCGTCCCCACGATCACCTCGTCCGCGTCGATCGCCCGGCGCAGGGCGTCGAGCTCGCGGCCTCCGGCGGAGGTGGCGAGGACGTTGCGCCAGCCGCGGTCCGCCAGAGCGTGCAGGAGATCGTGTGCCCCGTCGAGCGGGGCGAGGCGGTCGGAGTAGGCGCCGTACAGCGCCTTGTGGGCGGAGCTGATCCCCTCGTCCTGCTCCTTGTCGCGGTCCTCTCCGAGCAGGTGCTCGATGAGATCGCCGGAGCCGAGTCCGATCGACCGGTGGATGGCGTGCGTGGACACCCGGTGACCTGCCTGGCGGAACGCCTCCCACCAGGTCGTCACATGCAGGTGGTTGGTGTCCACGAGGGTTCCGTCGACGTCGAACAGCGCCGCGCGTGCGGCGCGCCCGGCGTTCACACGCCGCTCCGGGCCTGGAGAAGGGCGCTGCTGCGGTGCGGGCGGATGCGGCGGAAGTGGACGGTCATGGTGCGCGGCGCTCCTTCGTACGGGTCCCTCTCACAGGTTCACGCAGTTCACGACGCGCCACACACTGGACGGACCCGATGGGTGAACCGGCGCGCCGCACGCAGCGGGTACCCCGCCGGTCACCTGTCACACGGGGCGTCGTCCACCTCAGAGCCTGTCTTCGGGCCCCGCCTGGGACCCTCCGCCTGCGCCCCGGCCCCGCTCACGCGCGGTACGCGGCGATCGCGGTCCGGACGAATGAGCGGATCAACGGGTTCGCGTCGCCCTCGGCCCACGCCACCACCATGCGGCTCGGCGCCATGTCGAGCAGCGGCACCACCGTGAGCCCGTCCGCGGGCTCGTCGGCCAGGAGGGTCATGCCGACCGTGCCGTTCCACAGGACGGCCTGCCGGCATTCCTGGACGGCTCGCACGACCGGTCCTGTGCGGGGTGCGCCGCCGCTCCAGTACGACTGCCAGGCGGGGTCGGTGCCCTCGGGGAAAACGAACCAGCGGCGGTCGGCGAGGTCGGCCAGGGGCAGGGCGTCGCGGCGGGCCAGCGGGTCGTCGGTGCGCAGCAGTGCTCCCACCGGGTCGGCGCTCAGCTCGCGCACGGTGAGCCCGGTCGTGTCGAACGGCCCGCGGGTGAGGGCGACGTCGACGCGTCCGGCGCGCAGGCCGCAGGCGGGGTCGGTCAGGTCGCTCTCGCGGACGCGGACCTCCACCCGCGGGTGCAGCCGGTGGTAGGCGGCGGCCAGCCGGGCCACGCCCGGGTCGGTGGCGCCGCCCAGGACGCCGACGGTGACGGTCACGCTGCCGGCCGCGGCGGCCACGCGCAGGCGTACCCGCTCGGCGCGGTCGAGCAGGGCGCGCGCCTCGTCGAGCAGGACGGCTCCCACGGGGGTGAGGGTGACGCCGGCCGGTGAGCGGTGGAACAGGGTGGCGCCGAGTTCGGTCTCCAGCCGTTTGATCGCCCGGCTCAGGGGCGGCTGGCTCATGTGCAGCCGGGTGGCGGCCCGGCCGAAGTGGAGTTCCTCGGCGACAGCCACGAAGTAGTGCAGCGCGCGCAGCTCCATGCCGTCACGATACCCATGCGGTATCGACGCCCCGGAACAGGTCTTGGACGGCCGGCCAGCTCCGGCGGTGGAATCGGGGCATGACTCACGAGAGCAGGAACACCGAGACCGAGAACACCGGGAACAGCGGGAACAGCGGGAACAGCGGGAAGACCGGGAACAGCGGGAACACCGGAAGCGCCCGCCCCGCCGTGTCCGTGGTCCGTCCGGGCGAGGGCGAGACGATCGTCCTCGGCACCACCCGCATGCGCGTTCTGGAGGACGGCAGCAACACCGGGCATCGCCTCGGGATGGCCGAGTCCGTCCTCGCGCCGCACACGCCGGGGCCTGCGCAGCACCGCCATGCCCAGCACGACGAGGGCTTCTACGTCATCACCGGATCGGTGCGCTTCACGGTCGGGCGGGACGAGCACGACGCCACGCCGGGCACGTTCGTGATGGTCCCGGCGGGCGCCCCGCACACCTTCGCCAACGTGACCGGCCAGCCCGCCGTCATGCTCAGCACGTTCACACCGGATCTGTACGTGCAGTACTTCCGGGATCTGCGGGACGCGCTGGAGGGCGGCGAGCCGATGGCCCCGGAGGCCGGCATCCAGGCGATGAGCCGCTTCGCCACCGAGCCTGCCTGACCGGCCGTCAGCCCTGCTTCGGCATCGGGCGGACGGTGAGCATCTGCTGCGCGTGGCCGACCGGCCCGGTGACGTCGTGCAGGACCGTGCTGGTGATGCCCTGCCCGGTGGGGCCGAAGGTGACCGTGGTGTCGAGCCCCGTCCAGCCGCCTTCGGGCTGCCGGTGGAGGTGGACGGTGAGGTCGACGTTGGGGAACATCCAGGCGGTGGGCGACTGGCGCGCGGCGATGCCGTTGGCGGTGTCGACGAGCGCGATGTAGGACGCCAGCGGGCCCGCGCTCCGTCCGGCGACGAGGTCGAGCGGGGTGGAGATCCACGCCGTCCCGCGGCCCGGCCGCGGGGGCGTCACCGGGCGGACGTCCAGGGAGGCGATGTACCCGCCCGGCCACACGGCGCCCATGTCCCAGGGCGTCAGCCCCTCGGGCGCGGGGAGCCGTTCGGGGTCGCCGCCCGCCACGGCCCCGGTGTCGCACGAGGCGAGCAGCCAGGCCCGGGCCCGTACGACGGGGCGGCCTGCGATGAGGGCGACGGCCTCGACGAGTTCGATGGTGCGGCCGGGCCTGATGGTCTCGACCCGGATCTCGCACTCGTCGAGGGCGAGGCGGCCGAGGATGTCGAAGCTGATCCGGGAGAGGACCAGGCCGGTGGCGGGCCGTGCGTCGAGATGCCGCTCGATGGCGTGGACGAGGAGGCCGCCGACCGGGCTGAAGTGGTACTCGTCGGTGGCCCAGGCGCCGCCCGCGTGCGAAGTGGGCTTGTAGCGGTGGTCGTCGATGGGCTCGAAGTAGCTGCCGGTGTTCAAGGGGTGCGTACCTCCGGTGCTCGGCGTGACGGGTTCCGGCGGGCCGCGGCACGGAGCCCCTGGGGTAAAGGAACCGTGCTAGTCCGGCCTCGTACCGCAACGCCCATTGTCAAGAGCAAGAAAAATAACTTCTAGGTACAACCAACTGGCCCGATTGAGATCCACATCACGCGCCGGGCGAGAGGAGTCTGATCCTCGTTCGTCGAGAGGCGCGTGCCGGAGGTGACCGTTCCGGCAGGCCGGTCCCCGAGGGGAGTCCGTGGCATGGGACGTGGCAGGGCAAAGGCGGAGCGGATCGCGGCGGATGCCGCCGAACGCCTTTTTGCCGCCGGGCAATTGATGCAGAGGGCGCCGACCACGCCCGGGAGCCGGGCGGTGTTCCGCACCGACCAGCGCGTCAACGACCAGCCGTACCGGGAGCGTTGGGCACACGACAAGGTGGTGCGCTCCACCCACGGAGTGAACTGCACCGGCTCGTGTTCCTGGCACGTATACGTCAAGGACGGCCTGATCACCTGGGAGACACAGGCGACCGACTACCCCTCGGCGGGAGCGGACCGGCCGGACTACGAGCCACGGGGCTGCCCGCGCGGCGCCTCGTTCTCCTGGTACACGTACTCCCCCACGCGCGTCCGCTACCCGCACGCGCGCGGCGTCCTCGTGGAGCTGTTCCGGGACGCGAAGCGCCGGCTCGGCGGCGACCCGGTGGCCGCCTGGGCGGAGATCACCGGCGACCCGGACAAGCGGCGCCGCTACCAGTCGGCCCGCGGCAAGGGCGGCCTGGTGCGCATCGGCTGGGACGAGGCCCTGGAGATCGCGGCCGCCGCGCACGTGCACACCCTCAAGGAGTACGGGCCCGACCGCATCGCCGGGTTCTCGCCGATCCCGGCGATGTCGATGGCCTCGCACGCCGTCGGCGCCCGCTTCCACTCACTCATCGGCGCCCCGATGCTCTCCTTCTACGACTGGTACGCGGACCTCCCGATCGCCTCCCCGCAGGTGTTCGGCGACCAGACCGACGTACCGGAGTCGGGCGACTGGTGGGACGCCGCGTATCTGATGCTGTGGGGCTCGAACGTCCCCGTCACCCGTACGCCCGACGCCCACTGGATGGCCGAGGCGCGCTACCGGGGCCAGAAGGTCGTCGTGGTCTCGCCGGACTACGCGGACGCGACGAAGTTCGCCGACGAGTGGCTGCATCCGCACCCGGGCACCGACGGCGCCCTCGCGATGGCCATGGGGCACGTGATCCTGCGGGAGTGCTTCGTGGAGCGGCAGGTGCCGTACTTCACGGACTACGTCAAACGCTTCACCGACCTGCCCTTCCTCGTCGCGCTCGACGAGCGCGGCACGGGTGCCCGCGCGCCCGGCGCGTTCGTCACCGCCCGCGATCTGGACCTGGCCAAGGAGGCCGCGCCGGAGTCGCGGCGCTGGATGCCCGTCCTTTACGACACGGCCACCGACCGGCCGGTCGTGCCCAACGGCACCCTGGGCGACCGCTGGGGCAAGGACGGCGAAGGCCGCTGGAACCTCGGCCTCGGCGACATCGACCCCCTCCTGACCCTCTACGGCCACCCCCGTGCCGAGACGGCCGAGGTGGTGCTGCCCCGCTTCGACGAGGAAGGGGCGACGGTGCGGCGCACGGTTCCGGCGCTGCAGGTCGAGGGGCGCCTGGTGACCACCGTCTTCGACCTGATGCTGGCTCAGTACAGCGTCGCCCGGGCCGGGTTGGGGGCGGCGGCGGTCGTGTCGTACGAGGACGCGGCCACGCCCTGCACCCCGGCCTGGCAGGAGGCGGTCACCTCGGTCCCGGCGCAGGCGGTGGTGCGCGCGGCGCGGGAGTTCGCCCGTACCGCGGAGCAGACGCGGGGCCGCTGCATGATCGTGATGGGGGCGGGCACCAACCACTGGTTCCATTCGGACACCATCTACCGGTCGTTCCTGTCCCTGCTGCTGCTCACCGGCTGTCAGGGCGTCAACGGCGGGGGCTGGGCGCACTACGTGGGGCAGGAGAAGGTGCGCCCGTACGCGGGCTGGCAGCAGCTGGCCACGGCGTCGGACTGGGTGCGCCCGTCGCGGCAGATGGCCGGGACGCCGTACTGGTACCTCCACACCGACCAGTGGCGCTACGAGAAGTTCACCGCGGACACCCTCGCCGCGCCCACCGCGCCCGGCGGCCTCGCGGGCCTGCACACCGCGGACCTGGTGTCCCGTTCCGTGCGGCAGGGCTGGATGCCCTCGTACCCGACGTTCGGCGCCAACCCGCTCGACCTCGGGCGGCGCGTGCACGAGGCCGGCGCCGACCCCGCCGAGTGGGTGGCCGCCGAACGCGACGCCGGGAGCCTGTCGTACGCCTGCGAGGACCCCGACGACCCCGCCAACTGGCCCAGGGTGCTCACCGTGTGGCGGGCCAACCTGATCGGCTCGTCCGCCAAGGGCAACGAGTTCTTCCTGCGGCACCTGCTCGGAGCGTCCGACAACGCGAGCGCCGAGGAGGCCCTGCCGGAGCAGCGGCCGCGCGAGGTGACCTGGCGGGACGAGGCGCCGCGCGGCAAGATCGACCTGCTGCTCTCCCTCGACTTCCGCATGACGTCCACCGGGCTCTTCGCCGATCTGGTGCTGCCCGCGGCGACCTGGTACGAGAAGCACGACCTGTCCAGCACCGACATGCACCCCTACGTGCACGCCTTCTCCCCCGCGATCAACCCGCCGTGGCAGGCCCGCACCGACTTCGAGATCTTCCACGGTCTGGCCGCCGAGGTCAGCCGGCTCGCCGAGGGCCGCCTCGGCGTGGCCCACGACCTCGTCGCCGCCCCGCTGCTGCACGACACCCCCGGTGAGGCCCCGCCCGACGGGCCCACCGGACCGCAGTTCACCCTCGTGGAGCGGGACTACACCGCCATCGGCGACAAGATGGCCGCGCTCGGGCCGCTGACCGGGCAGCAGGGCATGACGGTCAAGGGGGTGACCGTGCGCCCGCAGCCGGAGATCGACTGGCTGGCGGGCCGCTGCGGCACGGCGCACCGCGCGCCGGTGCGCGGGCTGCCCCTCCTCGACACGGACGTCAAGATGTGCGAGGCGATCCTTGCCCTTTCGGGCACGACCAACGGCCGCCTCGCCGCCGAGGGCTTCGAGCGCCTCGCCGAGCGCTGCGGCGCCGACACGGGGCTCGGCGAGCTTGCGGCGTCGGTGGCCGAGCGGCGCATCACGTTCTCGGACACGCAGGCGCGGCCTGTGCAGGTCGGGGCGAGCTTCGAGTGGTCGGGCAAGGAGGGCCCGGAGCGCCGCTACGCGCCGTTCACGATCAACACGGAGCACTTCAAGCCCTGGCACACCCTCACCGGCCGCCAGCACTTCTACCTCGACCACCCCTGGATCGCCGAGTACGGCGAGCAACTGCCCGTGTACAGGCCGCCGTTGGACCTCGCGGAGCTCGGCGAGCAGCCGGCCGCGGACGGCGGGGGGCGGTCGGTGACCGTGCGGTATCTGACCCCGCACTCGAAGTGGTCCATCCACTCCGAGTACCAGGAGAACCTGCTGATGCAGACGCTGGCCCGCGGCGGCCCGGTCATCTGGCTCGGGGTGGCCGACGCCGAGGCGATCGGCGTGGCGGACAACGACTGGATCGAGGCGCGGAACAACAACGGCGTGGTCGTGGCCCGCGCCGTCGTCTCGCACCGCATGCCGCCCGGCACGGTCTTCATGTACCACGTCCAGGAACGGCTGGTGAACGTGCCGAAGTCCGAGGCCACAGGACGGCGCGGCGGCGTCCACAACGCCCTCACCAGACTCCTGATCAAGCCGACCCACCTGATCGGCGGCCACGCCCAGCTCTCCTTCGCCCCCAACTACTACGGTCCCACCGGCAACCAGCGCGACGCGGTCACCGTGATCCGGCGCCGCGCCCAGGAGGTTCAGTACTGATGCCCCGTGACGGAGCCACCATCGGACGGGTCATGGCACAAGTGGCGATGGTCATGAACCTCGACAAGTGCATCGGCTGCCACACCTGCTCGGTCACCTGCAAACAGACCTGGACCAACCGCTCGGGCACTGAGTACGTCTGGTTCAACAACGTCGAGACCCGCCCCGGCCAGGGCTACCCGCGCGGTTACGAGGACCAGGACAAGTGGCGGGGCGGCTGGCAGCTCAAGCACGGCCGCCTGGTGCCCCGCAGCGGGGGCCGCGCCCGCCGCCTGGCCCGGCTCTTCGCCAACCCCGAGCTGCCCTCGCTCGGCGACTACTACGAGCCGTGGACGTACGACTACGAGACCCTCATCTCCGCGCCGCTCGGTGACGACGTCCCCACCGCGCGGCCCCGCTCCCAGATCGACGGCGAGCCCACCGCGGTGACGTGGGGGCCGAACTGGGACGACGACCTCGGCGGCGGGCCCGCGCACATCGCGGGCGATCCGATGCTGAAGAAGATGAACGAGCAGGTGCGCCTGGAGTACGAGCAGGCGTTCATGTTCTACCTGCCGCGGATCTGCGAGCACTGCCTCAACCCCTCGTGCGTGGCGGTGTGCCCGTCCGGCGCCATGTACAAGCGCATCGAGGACGGCATCGTCCTCGTCGACCAGGACCGCTGCCGGGGCTGGCGCATGTGCGTCAGCGGCTGCCCGTACAAGAAGGTCTACTTCAACCACCGGTCCGGCAAGGCCGAGAAGTGCACGTTCTGCTATCCCCGCGTCGAGGCGGGCCAGCCGACCGTCTGCTCCGAGACCTGCGTGGGGCGTCTTCGCTATCTCGGCGTGATCCTCTACGACGCCGACAAGGTCGGCGAGGCCGCCGCCACCGAGAACGAACAGGACCTGTACGAAGCCCAGTTGGAGTGCTTCCTCGACCCCGGCGACCCCGAGGTGGCGCGGGCCGCCGAGGCCTCCGGCATCCCGCACGACTGGATCACCGCCGCCCGTCGCTCCCCCGTGCACGCCCTGATCAGCACGTACAGGGTGGCGCTCCCGCTGCACCCGGAGTACCGCACCATGCCCATGGTCTGGTACGTCCCCCCGCTGTCCCCCGTCGTCGAGTCCCTGACCGCCAGCGGGCACGACGGAGAGGACCCGGCGAAGCTCTTCGCGGCCATCGACTCGCTGCGCATCCCCGTCGCCTACCTCGCGGAACTGTTCACCGCGGGCGATCCGGCGCCGGTGGAGGCGGCGCTCTGCCGCCTGGCCGCGATGCGTTCCCACATGCGGCGCGTCAACCTCGGCGAGGAGCAGGATCCCGCCATCGCCCGCGCGGTCGGCATGGACGCCGACGGGATCGAGGCGATGTACCGGCTGCTCGCCCTCGCCAAGTACGACGAGCGCTACGTCGTCCCCACCAGCTACACGGCCAGGACCCCCGCCGACGACCTCGACGCGGGCTGCAGCCTGGACGGCTACGGCGGGCCCGGCATGTACGAGGCGGACGCGTTCCACACCGTCCCCGGCTCCCCCGGCTCCCCCGGCTCCCCCGGCAGGGAGCCGGAACATGCCGGGACATCGCTGCGCGACCGGGTCAACCTCCTCAACTGGAACGGCCGCGGGCGCCCCGACGGGCTGTTCCCGCGCACCGAGGGCGGCGCCGAGTGAGCCGCGCCGTCGTCCGTCAAGCCGCGTCTCTGCTGCTCGGCTACCCCGACCTGGACTGGCCGCGGCGGCTGCACACCGTCCGTACGGCGCTGGAGCCCGTGCCGGGGACCGGGATCCGTCTCCTGGAGCGGTTCTGCGAACAGGTCGGCGACACGGACCCGCTCGCGCTCGCCGCCCGGTACGTCGCCACGTTCGACCGCAGCCGCCGGCGCTGTCTGTATCTGACGTACTACACCGACGGCGACACCCGCAGGCGCGGGCCCACCCTGGCCGGGCTCAAAGCCCTGTACCGCGAGCACGGCTGGCGGCCGCCCGAGGACGAACTGCCCGACTTCCTGCCCCTGATGCTGGAGTTCGCCGCCCGCGTCCCGGACGCCGGAACGCGGCTGCTCGCCGAGCACCGGGCCGCCCTGGAACTGCTGCGCTTCGGCCTGACGGCGCACCGCAGCCCGTACGCCGACGTCGTCCAGGCGGTCTGCGACACCTTGCCGGGGACCGGCCCGGCCACCCGCGAGGCTGCCCTGCGCCTTGCCCGCACGGGGCCGCCCGCCGAGTCGGTCGGTCTCGTTCCGCTGCCCTTCCCCCGGCTCCGACCGGTACCCGACGCTCCGCACGCGCAGGAGGCTGCCCGGTGAAGCACCTGCACATCGCCCTGTGGGGCGTGCTGCCCTATCTCGTCCTCGTCGTGCTGATCACCGGCACGGCCTGGCGCTACCGCTACGACCGCTTCGGTTTCACCACCCGCTCCAGCCAACTGCACGAACACCGTCTGCTGAGCGTCGGCGGCCCGCTGTTCCACTACGGCCTCCTCTTCGTGGTGGCCGGGCACGCCATCGGACTCCTTGTGCCCGAGTCGCTCACCGAGAAGGCGCACGTCCACGAGTGGCTCTACCACGCCAACGCCCTGCTCGTGGGCGGCGCCGCGGGCCTCGCCACCCTCGCCGGGCTCGTGATCCTGCTCCTGCGGCGGCTGCGCGTGCCCGCCGTGCGCGCCGCGACCAGCCGCAGCGACCGCGCCGTCCACCCGGTCCTGCTCTGCGTGATCCTGGCCGGCCTCACCGCCACGGCCACCACCCTGCGGCCCCACTCCTACGACTACCGGCTCGGCGTCTCCGTCTGGTTCCGCTCCCTGTTCGCCCTCGACCCCGACGTGACGGCCATGGCCGACGCGCCCCTCGCCTACCAGGTGCACGCGCTGCTCGGCATGGCCCTGTTCGCCCTGTGGCCGTTCAGCCGGCTCGTCCATGCCTTCACCGCCCCGCTCGGCTACCTGGCCCGCCCCTACATCGTCTACCGCTCCCGGGGCGTCCCGGCGGCACGCGGCACTGAGGCGGCGCGCCGCTAGGCTGCCGGTGCGCCCACCTGCAGCACCGGTCGGGCGGCGCCGACTTCCTGGCCGCGTACGCGTTCCCTCCGTGGTTTCGGCGCAATCGCAGTCCTGTCCGTCCGGGTCCCGCATGCCATGGTGGGGAGCCGGATGGTCCGGACCAGCCTTCGGCCGATGAGGAGCACTGCGCATGCGCGGCACAACGGTTCTGCCGGGTGAGGGGAACAACGGGGAGCCGGGCGAGGACGGCATGCCGACCCACCGGCTGCAGGTGCCGATGCCCAATGCCCTGCCGTTCGCCATCGGCACGTTCGACACCATCGGGCCCATGTCACGCGCGTCCTTCCCGCACCGGCACACCTTCCACGAGATCGTCCACGTCACCGGCGGCACCGGCGGGCACGTCGTCGACCTGAGCCGGTTCACGCTGCGGCCGCCGAACCTGTGCTTCATCGCGCCCGGCCAGGTCCACCAGTGGGAGGACGTCACCGGTCTGGAGGGCCAGGTCATCCTCTTCACCGACGACTTCCTCGTGGACCACCCCGCCGACCGGTACGTCCTGCGCACGCTCGCCCGGCGCTCCTGGATCGACCTGCCCGAGGACGCGGCAGGATGGACGGCGCACCTCGTCGCCGATCTGGACGGCGAGTACCGGTCGGGGGCCCACGGGTTCCAGAGCGTCCTGCGGGCCCTGCTGCACGTCCTCGTGGTGCGGGCGGCCCGGCTCCCCGCGCCCCGAGCGGCGGCGGTGCCGCTCGCGTCGCCCCACGCGGACGCACCGGTCGCGCTCCCGCGCTCCCGCCCCGTCACGGTGACCGAGGAGTTCGTGACGCTGCTCGGCTCCTCCGAAGGCGCCCTGCAGTCGGTGCGCTCGTGCGCGGAACGGCTCGGTGTCTCGGTGAGCTATCTCAGCGAGGCGGTGAAGGCGTCCACCGGGCGCACCCCCGGCGAACTGATCCGCCAGACCCGCGTGCACGAGGCCAAACGGCTCCTGCTGCGCACGGAGTTGTCGGTACGTCAGGTCGCCGACCGGGTCGGGTTCGGTGACCCGGCCTACTTCTGCCGCTTCTTCCGCCGCGAGACCGGCGCGAGCCCGGGGAGCTTCCGCCGCGGCGGCGGCGATATTCACCACGACCACCGGCTGGAGTCCATCGCCGGGCCCTCCTCCCCCGCATAGCTTCATAGCCGATCCGGAACCCGCCCACCCCTTTCAGGCTCAGGAGGAGCGATGGACCACGAGATCGGCACCCCCGGCACAGCCGACGGCGCCCCCGACGAAGACGGCACCCCCGGCCCGGTCAACGGCAGCAGAGGCCCCAGCCGCAAGACGGTCCTGCGGGCCGCCGCCGCGATGGGCATGGCCCTGCCCGTGACCCTCATGGGCGGGCCCGCCCTGGCGCGGACCATCCACGAGCGCGGCGAGGCCCTGGAGGCGACGCCGACCTGTGACGACGGCGACGACCCGACGATCCCGCAGATGGAGGGCCCGTACTTCAAGCCCAACTCCCCGCAGCGCACCTCGCTCGTCCAGCCCGGCACCCCGGGCGTGCGGCTCACCGTCACCGGCTACGTCTTCGGGCTCGGCTGCAAGCCGATAGCCCGGACCCTGCTGGACTTCTGGCAGGCGGACGCCTACGGAACGTACGACAACACGGGATTCCGTTTCCGCGGGCACCAGTTCACCGACGCCAACGGCGCGTTCAAGCTCACCACGGTCGTGCCAGGCCTCTACCCCGGCCGCACCCGCCACCTGCACGTCAAGGTGCAGGCACCGGGCCGCCCGATCCTCACCACGCAGCTGTACTTCCCCGGCGAGCCGCGCAACAACACGGACCCGATCTTCGACGCCCGGCTGCTCATGAACGTACGGTCCGTCGGCAACGCGAAGGAGGCGGACTTCGACTTCGTCCTGAACGTGCCGCAGTAGACGCGGCAAAGGGCCGTCCGGGGCCTCGTCCGGGTCCTCAGACCGGGCGTATCAGCTCCCATGTGTCGACGGCGTGGTCGAGCGTCATGCCGTGCCGTTCGTACAGGGACAGCGCGCCGCTGCTGTTGTCGGTGTCCACGCCCAGGCCGATCCGGTCGCGGCCCAGTGCCGCGTAGTGCCCGAAGGCGTGGCGCAGGAGGTGGCTGCCGAGGCCGCGCCCGCGGGCCGCGGCCAGGACGCCGAGGCTGCCGATCCAGCCCATCGACGGGCGGTTGTCGTGGGTGTGCAGGACGGCCGCGTCGCCCACGCCGTCGAGGTGGGCGACCCACATCAGGGACCAGTCGACGCGTGCGGCGTCGATGTCGCCCAGCCACTGCGCGTAGGTGCGCGGCTGGTGGTCGAAGTGCTCCTGGAAGGTCTCCTGCAACAGGGCGTGGGCGCGTCGGCGGTCCTCATCGGCCAGGCAGGGGCGCAGGGTCACGCCGGGAGGCGGCACGGGTATCCGGTCGCCTTCCGGCCGGAGTCGACGGCTCATCACGTTGTAACGGCGCACGGTGCGCCAGCCCCGCGCGCGCAGCGCCTGGGGGTCCGTGGTGGGCTCGGTGGTCAGGTGGAGGTGCACCACCGCGCGGGCCGCGCCGTTGGCCACGGCGCGCTCGCCCGCGCGGGCCTCCATCAGCTCCAGCAGGTGCAGGGCCCCCGCCGGGCGGCCGGGCAGGACGTAGTGGTCGATGTCGACGCGCTCGCCCGCGGACTCGTCCCACACCAGCCCGTACCCGACGAGCAGACCGCCGTCGAAGAGCAGCCAGGAGTCGCGCTCCAGGTCCACCTCGGGGCGGGTCAAGTCGCTCTCGACGGCGGACAGTTCGGTGTCGGCGCGGCCCACCTCCAGCAGATCGACTTCGTTCAGCAGCGCGCACACCGCGGCCGCGTCGCCGAGCGTCGCGGGGCGCACGGTCAGGCCGGGGGGCGGTACGAGGGAGGTGGACATGGCTCCACTGTCCGGTGGCGGGGAGCCCGCTCGCAAGGGAGTTTCTCCGTAAGGGCCGGGCCGCCGGGCGTCATGCGTACGGGCCCGGCGTGGAGTGCGGGTCTGGGTGCCCGTCAGAAGGGCCCTCAGGTTGGTCGGCCGCGGCGAACGTGGCGACCGCACGGTCACGGAGCACCGGAGTCCTCCGCGGGTCCGAGGAAATGGGTGAAGAACTCCGGCCCGAGCGCCCGGCCCCGGCGGGGGCCGGGCGGCGACTTCAGGCCAGTACGGCCCGCACCGTCTTTCCGCCCCGGTGTGCGCCCACGACCTCCAGGCGGTGGGCGAGTTCCCGCACCATCGTGAGGCCTCGGCCGCCCTCTCGGTCGACGCTCGCCTTCTGGAAGCGCGGACGCTCCGGGCTTGCGTCGGTGACCTGGACGGTCACCCGGTTGCCGGTGACCTCGACGCTCAGGCGGCAGCCACCGTCCGCGTACCGCACGGCGTTGGACACGAGCTCGGAGACGACGAGTGTGGCGTCATCCACGCGCTCGGCGGCTACCTCGGTCTTGCGGCGCCGGGTTCCGGCGAGAAACGTGGAGGCCAGCCTCCGTGCCCGGCCCGCCGACGCGAGCTCCGGCGGCAACGCGTACTCCACCCGTTCCGTGGGCCGATGGGCGCGCTGGTGCGCACGCATGGCAGCTCACTCCCCTCCCAGAAGACAAACCGGCGTCCACCCGCGATCAACGTCGCCACCGGGGTCGCGGCATCCGGTGCGCGACGGTCCTGCCCCACGGTGATGCCCTCGCAGACTGATCCCCAATCCGCCCGCCGACGCTTCCCTCACCGCGCATGGGCTCTGACGCACCGTGCATTGACCCTGTCGTCAACATCAAACGACACTGGGCCGCCCTTACTCCGCGCCGGGAAAGGCGGCTCCCCTCCCATGAACCCGATGCCCCGCCCCTACAAGGACTATCAGGACGAGATCTACCTCGACGGGCTACGCGGTGTCGTCCCCGCGTACCCCATGTCGTACGACGAGTTGGAGTCGCGCGCGCAGGCCGCGATGGCGCCCTCCGTCGTCTCGTACGTCGCCGGTGGCGCGGGCGACGAGCTCACCCAGCGCGCCAACGTCACCGCGTTCGAGCGCTGGGGGCTGATACCGCGCATGTTCGTCGGGGCCTCGCAACGCGACCTGTCCGTCGACCTGTTCGGCATGAGGCTGCCCTCGCCCCTGTTCATGGCGCCCATCGGGGTCCTCGGCATCTGCGCGCAGGACGGGCACGGGGATCTGGCGACCGCGCGGGCGGCCGCGCGGACCGGTGTCCCCATGATCGCGTCCACCTTGTCCGCCGATCCGATGGAGTCGGTCGCCGCCGAGCTCGGCGGGACGCCCGGCTTCTTCCAGCTGTACACGCCGACCGACCGGGCGCTCGCCGAGAGTCTGGTGCGCAGGGCGGAGAAGTCCGGGTTCAAGGCGATCGTCGTCACCATGGACACCTGGATCACGGGCTGGCGCCCCCGCGACCTGAGCACGGCCAACTTCCCCCAGCTGCGCGGCCACTGCCTGGCCAACTACACGAGCGACCCGGTCTTCCGCGCCCAGTTGCCCGCCGCACCCGAACAGGACGTACAGTCCGCGGTCCTGAAGTGGGTGCAGGTCTTCGGCAACCCGCTGACCTGGGACGACCTGCCGTGGCTGCGTTCCCTGACGTCGCTGCCGCTGATCGTGAAGGGGCTGTGCCACCCCGAGGACGTGCGGCGGGCCAGGGACGGCGGCGTGGACGGCATCTACTGCTCCAACCACGGCGGCCGCCAGGCCAACGGCGGGCTGCCCGCGCTCGACGTGCTCCCGGCGGTCGTCGAGGCCGCCGACGGGCTGCCCGTCCTCTTCGACTCGGGGGTGCGCGGCGGCGCGGACATCGTGAAGGCCGTCGCGCTGGGCGCCACCGCCGTCGGCGTCGGCCGCCCGTACGCGTACGGTCTCGGGATCGGCGGGGCGGACGGCGTCACCCACGTCCTGCGCTCGCTCCTCGCCGAGGCCGACCTGCTGATGGCCGTCGACGGCTACCCGAGCCTCGCGGACCTCACACCGGAGGCACTCCAGCGCGTGGGGTGACAGGAGTGGGGCGACGGGAGTGGGCCGAGGTTCCCCAGTAGACACCTTTACGTTTCATGTGAGACATTGCTGTCTCATTCGAAATTGAGGTGTTACACCACATGACCCCGCAACGTGATCCACGGCGCTGGGCCGTCCTCGCGATCCTCTCCGGCAGCCTCCTGCTGATCGCCATGGACACCACGATCCTGAACGTCGCCTTCCCGTCCCTGGTCGCCGATCTGCGGCCCAGCTCCGTGCAGCAGCTGTGGATCATCGACAGCTACGCCCTGGTGCTCTCCGGTCTCCTCGTGACCGCGGGCGCGCTCGGCGACCGGTGGGGCCGCAAGCGGCTGCTCCTGATCGGCTTCGGCGTCTTCGCCCTGGCCTCCCTGCTCGCCGTCTTCGCGACCGCCGCCTGGCAGGTCATCGCCGCCCGTGCGCTGCTCGGCGCGGGCGGCGCGGCAATCATGCCGGCCACCCTGTCGATCCTGCGGCGGGTCTTCACCGACGCCCGCGAGCGCGCCCTCGCCTACGCCGTGTGGTCCGCCGTCTTCGGTGGCGGCATGGCGCTCGGCCCGGTCGTCGGCGGCCTGCTGGTCCAGCACGACGGCTGGCACTCCGCGTTCCTGGTCAACGTCCCGGTCGCGCTGGTGATCATCGCGCTCGGCCTGTGGATCCTGCCCGAGTCCCACCAGCCCCGTGCGGGCCGCTGGGACTGGTGGGGCGTCGGCCAGTCCGTCGTCGGCATGCTCGCCCTCGCGGGCGGCATCAAGCAGCTCGGCAAGGGCGGGCCCGCCGACCCGGTGGCCTGGGCGCTCCTCGTGCTCGCCGCCGCGACGCTCACAGTCTTCGTCCGCCGCCAGCTGCGCCTCGACCACCCGCTGCTGCGGGTACGCCTCTTCGCGTCCCGGCCCTTCGCCATCGCCGCCGCCTCGATCTTCCTCGGCATGATCGCGCTGGGCTCCGCACTGTTCCTGATCACCCAGTGGTTCCAGTACGGACAGGGCTACACCCCGCTGGAGGCGGGCATCCGGCTGCTGCCTGCGCCGCTGGGCCTGGTTCTCACCTCGCTGGTCACGCCCGCACTGATGCACCGGCTGCCGATCCGGCACGTCATGGGCGGCGGTCTGGTGATGATGACGGCGGGGCTCGCCCTTCCGTGGCTGCTGCAGCTGTCGGGGCCGCTGGGCTACGGCGAGGTCGCCGTGGCGCTCGCGGTGCTCGGCTGCGGGGTCGGCGTCGCGACGACCGCGGCGTCCGTGACACTGATGGCCGCCACCCCGGCCGAGGACGTCAGCGGTGCCGCGGCCGTCGAGGAGACCTGCTACGAGCTCGGCGCGGCGATGGGCGTCGCGATCCTCGGCAGCGTCGCCACCGCGCTGTACCGCGTGAACCTGCCCGAGCTGGGTCTCCCCGCCGACACCACGGCCGCCGTGAGCGACTCGATCGGCGAGGCGGCGCGGGTGGCCTCCGAGCTCACAGGACCGGCCGGGAGCGTCCTGCTGACGCGGGCCTCCGACGCGTTCACCTCGGGGATGACGCCGACGTTCCTGATGGCGGCCGCGCTGCCGCTGGTGGCCGCGGCGCTCACCTGGGCGAAGATCCCCAAGAGCCTGCGCCCGACGGAGAACGCCCACTGACGCGAGCGGCTGCTCAGTGACTGTCTTTGAACCCCCTCCTGCGCAGCCATACCGCTGTGTCGGGCGGCAGCAGCCCCCGCGCGGACAAGGGGCCGCTGGTCAGCAGGAGTTCGGAGTCGGCCGGCAGCGCCACATCGTCCGGGCCGAAGTTGACCAGCGTGACCCAGGTGGAGCCGTTACCACCGTCACTCAGGTCACTTTCGTCACTCTCGTCGCGCTCGAAGGCGCGGGCGAAGCAGAGCAACCCGGGCTCGTCCGTGCGCAGCCGGCGCAGCGGCCCCGCCTCCCCCAGGCAGCGCCTTCGCCGCAGTGCCGTCCGGTACAGGGAGAGCATCGAGTCCGGGTCCCGCGCCTGCCGTTCGGCGGCGCGCCCGGACCAGCCGGGCGGCACGGGAAGCCAGCTCGGGGCCGGGGCGCCGTCCCAGGGCAGCGGCACCCGGCAGCCGTCCCTGCCCGGGTCGACTCCGCCGGAGCGCGCGTGCATCGGATCCTGGACGAGCTCCCGGGGGATCTCCACCTCCGGCAGCCCCAGCTCCTCACCCTGGTAGAGGTAGACGGAGCCGGGCAGCGCCAGGGTGAGCAGGGCCGCGGCCCTGGCCCTGCGGGTGCCGAGCTCCAGATCGGTGGGTACTCCGAACCGCTTGCGTTCGAAGGCGAAGCCGGTGTCCTCGGCCCGGCCGTAGCGGGTGACCGTCCGGGTGACGTCGTGATTGGCGAGGACCCAGGTGGCCGGGGCACCGACCGGGGCGTGGGTGCTCAGGGTGAGATCGATCGACTCCCACAGCTGCGCCGGGTCCCAGGGGCGGGAGAGGAAGTCGAAGTTGAACGCGGTGTGCAGCTCGTCCGGGCGCAGGTAGCGGGTGAACCGCTCCGCGTCCGGCAGCCAGATCTCGCCGATGAGCGCGGCGCCGTACGCGTCGGCGATCCGCCGCCAGGAGCGGTAGATGTCGTGCAGCTCGGGCCGGTCGTGGAAGGGGTGCGGACGGGCGGGGTCCATCGAGGGCAGCCCGTCGGCCTTGGCGAGGAGCGCCGCGGAGTCGATCCGCACGCCGGCCGCGCCGCGCTCGAACCAGAACCGCAGCACTTCCTCGTGCTCCCTGCGGACCTCGGGGTGGTTCCAGTTGAGGTCGGGCTGCTCGGGCGCGAAGAGGTGGAGGTACCACTCGCCGTCCGGGGCGCGGGACCACGGCACCCCGCCGAACTCGCCGACCCAGTCGTTGGGCGGCTCCTCGGAGTACGGCCGGAAGTGGAAGAGCTCCCGTTCCGGGGAGCCGGGGCCCGCCGCGAGGGCCGCCCTGAACCACGCGTGCTGGTCGGAGACGTGGTTCGGGACGATGTCCACGATGCAGCGCAGGCCCAGCTCCTGGGCCTCGGTCATCAGCTTCTCGGCCTCGCCGAGGGTGCCGAAGACCGGGTCGATGGCGCGGTAGTCGGCGACGTCGTAGCCGCCGTCCGCGAGCGGCGACAGGTACCACGGCGTGAACCACAGTGCGTCCACGCCCAGTTCGGCCAGGTAGGGCAGGCGGGCACGGACGCCGGCGAGATCGCCGGTGCCGTCGCCGTTCCCGTCGGCGAAGGAGCGGACGTACACCTGGTAGATGGCAGCGCTGCGCCACCACTCCGTGCTGGACAAATGAGTGTCCTTTCGTACGAGACGCGTACGGGCCTGTGGGCGGGGGGTGGGTGCGGAGGGAGGCGGACGCCGCTCAGCCCTTGAGGCTCCCGGCGCCCAGGCCCGCGATGATCTGGCGCTGGAAGACGAGGAAGAGCGCGATCAGCGGCAGGGAGGCCATCACGAGCCCCGCGACCAGGGAGTTGAGCGGGGTGTCCGACGCCACCCGCTGGAGGAACACGCTCAGCGGTTGCTCGGCGGGGTCCGGCAGCACGAGGAGCGGCCAGAGGAAGTCCTTCCAGGCCGTGACGATGGAGAGGATGGAGACGACGGCGAGGATCGGCCGGGACAGCGGGAGCACCACGCGCCACAGGGTCGTCAGCGGTCCCGCGCCGTCCATCTTCGCCGCGTCGAGGATCTCGTCGGGGATCCGGTCGAAGAAGTTCTTCAGGATGTAGATGTTGAACGCGTTGGCGGCGGCCGGGAGCCAGACCGCGCTCGGGCTGTTGATCAGGTTGCGGTGGAACAGGGGTACGTCGACGACGGTGAGGTAGACCGGCACGAGGAGTGCGGTGGCGGGCATCATCAGGGTGAGCAGCATCAGCGCGAGCACCACGTTCCCGAACCGCGGGCGCAGCTTCGAGAGCGCGTACGCGGCGGGCACCTGCACCGCCAGCTGCACCAGCCAGGCCCCGCCGGCCAGGACGACGGTGTTCAGGAAGTAGTCCGCCAGGTCCATCTCCCGCCAGGCTTTGGCGTAGTTCTCCGGGTGCCAGGACTCCGGTACATAGGTGGGCGGGGACTGCGCCAGTTCCGTGGAGGACTTCATGGCGCCGGTCGCCGCCCAGTAGAGCGGTACGACGAAGGCCAGCGTGAACAGGGCGAGCGTGACGGCGAGCAGCGACCAGTAGACGAGTCGCCCCTTGCGGGTCCGCAGGACGGCGGGGCGTACGAGCGTGCGCGTCGAGGCGGGCATCCGGTCACTCCTCGGCGGCGCGGGTGATCCGCAGGTAGAGGGCGGAGAAGGCGGCCAGGACGAGCAGGAGCAGCAGGCTGAGCGCGCTGGCGGTGCCGAAGTCGTTGTAGACAAAGGCGTACCGGTAGACCAGGAACATCACGGTCACCGTGGAGTCCTCGGGGCCGCCGCCGGTCATCACGTACGGCTCGGTGAACACCTGCATGGTCGCGACGATCTGGAGCAGCAGCAGGACCAGGAGCACGAACCGGGTCTGCGGGACGGTGACGTGGCGCAGGCGCTGCCATACGCTGGCGCCGTCCAGCTCGGCCGCCTCGTACAGCTCGCCGGGGATGGTCTGCAGCGCGGCGAGGTAGATCAGGGTCGTGGTGCCCATGTTCGCCCAGGTCGAGACGGTGACCAGGGAGATCAGTGAGGTGGACGAGGAGTCCAGCCAGGCCGAGGTCGGCAGGTGCAGTGTGCGGAGGATCTCGTTGAGCAGTCCGGGTCCTGGGTCGTAGAACCACTTCCACATCAGGGCCACGACCACGGGCGGCAGCATCACCGGCAGGTAGACCAGGACCCGGAAGTACGCCCGCGCGTGCCGGAACTCGTTGAGGAGCACCGCCGTCAGGAACGGCACGGCGAAGCCGAGCAGCAGCGCGTACAAGGTGAACAGGCCGGTGTTCTTCCAGGCGGTGAGGAAGAGCGGATCGTTGAACAGCTTCTCGAAGTTGGCGAGGCCGGCCCAGGTGTTCCCGGTGACGAAGTTGACGTGTTGGAAGCCGAGGATCACGTTCCGGACGATCGGCCACCACGAGAACAGCGCGAAGATCACCACGGCGGCGCAGAGGAACCCGTACGCCGTCAGGTCCTCACGCAGAGCGCGGCGCCGGGCGGCGAGGCGCCTTCGGGGGGCGGGCGGCGGCACGGGCGCGGCCTCGTCCCGGGGCGGGGCCTTGAGCGACATGCTCATCAGGAGGCGTCGTAGATCGCGTCGACCTTGTCCTCGGCGCGGTCGAGGAGGGCGTCGATGTCTGCGTCCTCCTTGGTGAGGACGGCCTGCATCACGGAGTCGAGGACGGCGTAGACCTCTTGGGCCCTGGGGGGTTCGATCACGCCCGGCACCTTCGGCGCGGCCTGCATGAAGGCCTGGTAGTTGCCGGTCGGCATGTTGGCGTTGTCCTGCTTGACCTTTTCGATCCGGTCGCGGACGGAGCCCTCGAAGATGTCGGGGACCATGGGCATCGGGATGCCGACGGGGAGCTTGGCTTCGGCGTAGTCCGTGACGTTCTTCTCGATGAGGCCGGGGTTGAGGTAGCGCCACTGGATCCACTTGACACCGGCCTTGATCTTCGCCGGGGACGCCTTGGCGTTGAACATGTAGCCCTCGCCGCCGAGCAGCGTGGCCTTCGCGTCCGGTACCGGGGCGAGCGCGTAGTCCTCGTACTTCCCGCCGAACTGCTTGGCGATGACGGTGATGTTGTCGGCCGCCGAGACGTACATGCCGAGCTTGCCGGACCCCATCATCCGCTGGACGTCCTCGACCTGGAGCAGCTGCTTGCTGCCCATCGAGCCGTCCTTCCAGCGCATGTCGTGCAGGTCCTGGAGAGTCGCCCTGCCCGCGGCGGTGTTGAACGCCGCCTTCCAGGTGCCCCCGCTCTCCTGGGCGATACGGCCGCCGCGGGAGTACAGCTCCGCGGTGAAGTGCCAGCCGCCCTGGTTGTTCTTGGAGAAGTCCGCGTAGCCGACGTTGTCGTCGCCGAGACCGGCGATCTTCTTGGCCGCCCTGCGGACGTCCGCCCAGGTCTTCGGCGGCTGGTCGGGGTCGAGACCGGCCTTTTCGAAGAGCGCGCGGTTGTAGACGAGGCCCATCGAGTAGTTCGACGTCGGCAGGCCGTACTGGTGGCCCTGCTCGTCCTGGAAGATCTTCATCAGCGGGTCCTGGATGTCACCGCGGCGCGGCATGTCCTTGACGGCGTCGGTGATGTCCGCGACCTGCTTCTTCTCGATCAGGGACCGGGTGTCGGTGAAGTAGACGTAGAAGACGTCCTCCAACTTGCCGCCCGCCAGCTTCGCGTTGAAGGTCTTCGGGTCCATGAAGCCCTCGTGCGGCACGATGTCGATGTCCGGGTTGGCCTTCTCGAACCGCGCCACGTGCCGGTCGAAGAGCGTGCGCTCGAAGGCCTGGGTCTTGGGCGGCTGCCCGTTGACGTCGAGCTTCACCCTGCCGCCCGAGTCCGCGTCGGATTCGTCGCTGCTGGTGCCGCAGGCGGACGTCGCGACCAGCGCGAGAACGGTGACGGTGGCGAGTGCGAGCGTACGGCTGCTCATGGATGACATCGGGAGACCCCCTCCGGGTCGTGCTCCACGGCGCGAAGGCGCGCCGGGCCGGCGGCGCGCGGTCGGCCCTGACGGGCACGGCCGGTCCGCCGCGGTGCTGTGGCTGTCGGGTGCGGCGCACACTCAACCACCGGCGACAGACCAGCACAATATCTCGCGCATACATTGCAAAACCCTGATCGCCCTTGCCACCAAGGGCAGTTCACCCTCAGGGCCGGACCAGGGGTGACCCGGCACCACCCCTCCCCGACGCGGCGCCACATGGCCCCACCAGCCAGGACAGCGGGGCCGGAGCAGCACGGTCACAAGTTCCGCTTCTGCTGTGGCCAGATTGACAGTTCTCTGCAACTCTCCAACTTCTCCGCGCCAAATCTTGCGCGCCGACCCACGTGAGGGAGTTGTGAGACCCATGAGCCGCATCAGGCCCGCTCAGGGCAGGACGCCGACACGAAGACCCCGAGGGGAACGGCCGACCAGCCGGAGATGGCGGTCCTTCGCCGCCTCCCTCGCCGCCACCCTGCTCCTGCTGGGATTACCCGCACTGACCGCCACCGCGGCGGGCGGACCCGACCTGGCGGCGGGCAAGCCGGCCAAGGCGAGCAGCAGCAAGGCCGAGTACGGGGCGGCGAACATCACCGACGGCAACCCGGCCACCTACTGGGAGAGTTCGGGCAGCGACTTGCCGCAGTGGGTGCAGGTGGACCTCGGCCGCACGGCTCGCGTCGACGAGGTGGTCCTCGAACTGCCCCCGGCCTGGGAGGCCCGCAAGCAGACGCTCGCGGTCCAGGGCAGCCCGGACGGCACCGGGTTCAGCACACTTGCCGCGTCGGCATCGCACTCCTTCGAGCCCGGCAGCGGCAACGCGGTGACGGTCCGCTTTCCCGCCGCACAGACCCGCTTCGTCCGCCTGCACATCACCGCCAACACCGGCTGGCCCGCGGCCCAGCTCTCCGGCCTGCGGGTGCACGCGGCGCAGGACGCCTCCCAGAACCTGGCGCGGGGCAAGACCCTCAAGGCCTCCGGCCACACGGGGGACCACGTCGCCGCGCACGCCAACGACGGCAATCGTGACACCTATTGGGAGAGCGAGAACGGCACGCTGCCGCAGTGGATCCAGGCCGACCTCGGCGCCTCGTCCCGCGTCGACCAGGTGGTGCTGCGTGTGCCCGTCGGCTGGAACACCCGTAGCCAGACCCTGAAGCTCCAGGGCAGCGGCAACGGCACGGACTTCACCGACCTGGCCGTGGCGAAGGACTACGCCTTCAGCGACGCGACAGACTACTCCGCCACACTCTCCTTCGACACCACCACCACCCGTTACGTGCGCGTCCTGATCAGCGCCAACACGGCCCAGAACGCGGGGCAGTTGTCCGAGCTGGAGATCTACGGCCCGGCGAGCGGCGACACCCAGGCGCCCACCGCGCCCAAGAACCTCACCCTCACCGAGCCCGATCCCGGCCGGCCCAAGCTCACCTGGGACGCGGCCGCCGACGACAAGGGCGTGACCGCCTACGACGTGTACGCCGACGGGGAGCTGCGCACCAGCGTCGCCGGGGACGTGCGTACGTACACGGACACGCAGCCCGCGAGCGCCACCGTCACCTACTACGTCCGGGCCCGCGACGCGGCGGGCAACGCCTCACCGAACAGCAACTCCGTTGTACGAAAGGGCAGTTCGGGCGACACCCAGGCCCCCACCGCACCCGCGAACCTCGCTTTCACCCAGCCCTCCGGTGGCGAGATCAAGCTGGTCTGGGGCGCCTCCACGGACAACGTGAAGGTCACGGCGTACGACGTCTACGCCGACGGCAAGCCGCTCAGGACCCTCGGCGGCGACGTCACGACGTACACCGATGAGCGGGCCGCCGGTGACACGGTGTCCTACGCGGTGCGCGCCCGCGACGCGGCGGGGAACGTCTCGGCCTTCAGCAACACCGTGACCCGCCCAGGAGCGGGCGCCGGCACGAACCTGGCCGAGGGCAAGCCGATCACCGCGTCCTCGGTGATCCACACCTATGTCGCGGAGAACGCCAACGACGGGCAGACGTCGACCTATTGGGAGGGCGCCGCGGGCAGTTACCCGAACACGCTGACCGTGAAGCTGCGGGCCGACGCTGACGTCGACTCGGTCGTCGTGAAGCTCAGTCCGGACCCCGCCTGGGGCCCGCGCACCCAGACGGTGGAGGTCCTCGGCCGCAAGCAGAACGCCACGGAGTTCACCACGCTCAAGGAGGCCAAGGAGTACTCCTTCACCCCCTCCGGCAACCAGAACACCGTCACCGTCCCGGTCTCCGCACGGGTCGCCGACGTCCGCCTGAAGTTCACCGCGAACAGCGGGGCGACGGCCGGGCAGGTCGCCGAGTTCCAGGTCATGGGCACACCCGCACCCAACCCCGACCTGACGGTCAGCAAGCTGACGTACGCCCCCGAAGCGCCGAACGAGTCCGACGAGCTGACCCTCGGCGCGACCGTGTACAACGGCGGCAAGGAGGCGTCCGCCGCCAGTGACGTCACGTTCCGGCTCGGGGGTGACAAGGCCGGCGCGGCGCCGGTCGGTGCTCTCGGCGCGGGCGAATCGGCGACCGTGAGCGTCAGGGCCCCGGCGCGCGACGCGGGTTCATACGCGTTCGCCGCGACCGTCGACGAGGCGGACAAGGTCATCGAGCAGGACGAGGGGAACAACACCCGCACCAGTCCGACACCGCTGAGTGTCAAGCCGGTGCGCAGCTCCGACCTGGTCGCGTCGCCGGTGAGCTGGACGCCGAGCGCGCCCGCGGGCGGCAAGGAGGCCGCCTTCAGCGTCGCGATCAAGAATCAGGGCACGCAGGACTCCGCGTCCGGCGCCCATGGCATCACGCTGACCCTGCGGAACGCCAAGGGCGACACGGTCAAGACCCTGACCGGCACGTACAACGGGGTCATCGGCGCGGGTGACACCACGGCCCCGGTCAAGCTCGGCGCGTGGACGGCCGCCAACGGCCGCTACACGGTCGAGGTCGTCCTCGCCGGCGACGCCAACGAGATCCCGGCCAAGCGCGAGAACAACACGAGCACCCGGCCGCTGTTCGTCGGCCGCGGCGCCGCCACGCCGTACGACACCTACGAGGCGGAGGACGGAGTGCTCGCCGGCGGCGCGAAGGCCGTCGGCCCCAACCGCACCATCGGCGACCTGGCGGGCGAGGCCTCGGGCCGCAGGGCCGTCACGCTCGACTCGACCGGGTCCTCGGTGGAGTTCACGGCCGACCGGCCCACGAACACCCTGGTCACCCGCTTCTCCATCCCGGACGCACCGGGCGGCGGAGGGACCGAGGCGACGTTGAACGTGTACGTCGACGGGGTCTTCCGCAAGGCGATCGACCTCACCTCCAAGTACGCCTGGCTGTACGGCGCGGAGGCCTCGCCCGGCAACGCGCCCGGGGACGGCCCGGCCCGGCACATCTACGACGAGGCGCACCTCCTGCTCGGCGAGACGGTCCCGGCCGGCAGCAAGATCAAGCTTCAGAAGGACGGCGCCAACACCTCCCGCTACGCGATCGACTTCGTCGACCTGGAGAAGACCGCGCCGAAGGCCAACCCGGACCCGGGCGCGTACGTCGTCCCCGCCGGGTTCGCGCACCAGGACGTGCAGAACGCCCTGGACAAGGTCCGGATGGACACCACAGGAAAGCTGACCGGCGTGTACCTGCCGCCCGGTGACTACGAGACCAGCAGCAAGTTCCAGGTCTACGGCAAGGCCGTGCAGGTGACGGGCGCCGGGCCCTGGTACACCCGCTTCCACGCACCGGCCGCCCAGCAGAACACCGACATCGGGTTCCGCGCCGACGCCGGCGCGAAGGGCTCGTCCTTCTCGGGCTTCGCCTACTTCGGCAACTACACGTCGCGCATCGACGGTCCGGGCAAGGTGTTCGACTTCCAGAACGTCTCCGACATCACCATCGACGACATCTGGAACGAACACATGGTGTGCCTGTACTGGGGCGCCAACACGGACCGCATGACCATCAAGAACGCGCGGATCCGTGACATGTTCGCCGACGGCATCAACATGACCAACGGCAGCACGGACAACCTCGTCGCGAACAACGAGGCCCGGGCGACGGGCGACGACAGCTTCGCCCTGTTCTCGGCCATCGACGCGGGTGGCGCGGACATGAAGAACAACGTCTACGAGAACCTGACCTCGCTGCTGACCTGGCGCGCGGCGGGTGTCGCCGTCTACGGCGGCTACAACAACACCTTCCGCAACATCCGCATCGCGGACACCCTGGTCTACTCCGGGATCACGATCAGCTCCCTGGACTTCAACTACCCGATGAACGGCTTCGGCACCGATCCCACGACCTTCGAGAACGTCTCCATCGAGCGGGCGGGCGGCCACTTCTGGAACGGCCAGACCTTCCCGGGGATCTGGCTGTTCTCCGCCTCGAAGGTCTTCCAGGGAATCCGCGTCAACAACGTCGACATCACCGACCCGACGTACCACGGGATCATGTTCCAGACGAACTACGTGGGCGGACAGCCCCAGTTCCCGGTCAAGGACACGATCCTGCGGGACATCACCATCACGGGCGCCCACAAGAGCGGCGACGCCTTCGACCACAAGTCGGGCTTCGGCGTCTGGGCCAATGAGATGCCGGAGGCCGGGCAGGGCCCCGCCGTGGGCGAAGCCACCATCCACAACCTGAAGGTGAACGACAACGCGCAGGACATCAAGAACACCACCTCCACCTTCAAGCTGAACATCGAGCCCTGACCGGCGCGGAAGGGAGCAGCGGGCCTCGGCCGTCCGGAACACGGGCGGCCGGGGCTCTCCGGCTTCCCTCCCTGCCTGCTTTCCTCCCTCCCTGCATCTTCCCTACCTGCTTGCAACACCTCAACAACCCGCTGAAGAAAGTGGCGCACAGGACCGTAACTCGCTTGCGGTGCTTGCTATATGGTTGCGCATATGACGCGACGACTTGCTCAAGTTGCGAAGAAGGTGGGGGTGAGCGAGGCCACGGTCAGCCGTGTCCTCAATAACAAGCCCGGTGTCTCCGCAGCGACACGACAGTCCGTACTGACGGCGCTGGACGTCCTCGGTTATGAGCGGCCGACGCAGCTGCGCGGGGAGCGCGCCCGGCTCGTCGGCCTCGTCCTGCCGGAGCTGCAGAACCCCATCTTCCCCGCGTTCGCCGAGGTCATCGGCGGCGCCCTCGCCCAGCAGGGGCTCACACCCGTGCTCTGCACGCAGACCAGGGGCGGTGTCTCCGAGGCCGACTATGTGGAGCTCCTGCTCCAGCAGCAGGTCTCCGGCGTCGTGTTCGCGGGGGGCTTCTTCGCCGAGACCGACGCCCCGCACGACCACTACCACCAGCTCGCGGAGCGGAAGATCCCGGTCGTCCTCATCAACGCGTCGATCGAGGGCCTCGACTTCCCCTGCGTCGCGTGCGACGACGCCGTCGCCGTCGAGCAGGCCTGGCGCCATCTCGCCTCGCTCGGACACGAGCGGATCGGCCTGCTGCTCGGCCCGTCCGACCACGTCCCCTCCCGCCGCAAGCTCGAAGCCGCCCGGCTCGTCGCGAAGGCCGCGGGCATGCAGCTGGCCGACGAGTTCGTGGAACGGTCGATCTTCTCGCTGGAGGGCGGCCAGGCCGCCGCCACCCGTCTGCTGGGGCGCGGGGTCACCGGCATCGTCTGCGGCAGCGACCCGCTCGCGCTGGGAGCCATCAGGGCGGCCCGCCGCCGGGGGCTCTCCGTCCCCACCGACGTCTCGGTCGTCGGGTACGACGACTCGGCCTTCATGACCTGCACGGAGCCGCCCCTGTCGACGGTGCGCCAGCCCATCGAGGCGATGGGCCGCGCGGCGGTCGACCTGCTGTGCGCCCAGATCCAGGGCACCCAGGCCCACCCCGGCGAGCTGCTCTTCGAGCCCGAGCTCGTCGTCCGCGGGTCGACCGCGCAACTGTCGTCGGGCTGAACCCGCCGCAGCCTCTACCTCGCCCCAACTGGAGCTACAGCCCCGGCACTTCACACCTATCATCTGTTCGGCACATTGCTGTTCAGTGAGAGGACAACGGGGACTTGAGTTCCATACGGAAGCGCGGCGCGCGCAAGCGCCGCATCGCCATGGCCGCGGTGGGTGTCGCGGCCGCCGTCGTGGCGGGGGTACAGCTGTCGCCCGCCGCGTTCGGCACGGGCACTGGCTCCGGCTCCGGCTCCGGCTCCGGCGACAAGGAGCCGCGGACCACGCACGCGGCCGCGGGCCACGCCGAGACGGACGACTTCGGCGCCTCCGGCACGGACGGGACGGCGTTCCGGAACGGGGTCATGACCCTGAAGACGGCCCCCGTCGCGCCCTCCGCGGACTCGTCGAGGCGGGCCGCCGCCGCTCCCCCGCACGGCGTGGGGTGGAAGTCGGGCGGCCAGTCCAAGTACCTCGGCACCGGCTACACCATCAAGTTCTACGACAAGAAGGCCGCGGACTGGCTGGCCCCCTACGTGAAGCGGTCGGCGGCGGACCTGCGTCGCGTGACGAACCTGCCCATCGCCGTCGACACGAACCCGGTCGGCTGGGACTACAAGAGGCCCAGGGGCGAGATCGTCGTCGGACTGCTGAAGCGGCCGTGCGTCCCGCCCGCGGACGGCGGCTCCACCGGCTGGAAGGTCGTCCGTGACGGTTCCGGCAGCAAGAACCTGAGCTGCGGGCTCTTCTCCTCGTCCGTCGCCGACACGGTGACCAGCGGGCACGCGTACATCGACGACGAGTTCTTCACCGCCGACGGCAAGCCGGCGCCCTCCATGGGCGAGACGTACATGCGCAACCACATCAGCCACGAGCTCGGGCACACGATGGGCCTCACGCACGCCAACCGCAGCGCGACGCGCGGCGACTGCGTCAAGGGCACCGACTCGAGGGAGTTCCCGGTGATGTGCACGCCCACCACCGCCTACCAGGACAAGCGCGCGGGCACCTATGTCCAGCAGTTCGACATGAAGGGCCTGCGCTATCTGGCGCGCGGCGGCGGCGCGGTACTTCCCCCGCAGGGCAAGGTGACCGGCATCGGCCGCAAGTGCCTCGACGTCAAGGGCGGCAAGGCGGCCAACGGCACGCAGATCCAGCTCTACACCTGCAACGGCGGCGTGGCGCAGTCGTGGATCCTGCAGAAGGACGGCGCGTTCCGCGCGCTCGGCAAGTGCCTGGACAACTACCGCAACCTCAGCACCAACGGCAACAAGATCTCCCTCTCCGACTGCAACGGCGGCGCGTCCCAGCGCTGGTCGGTGAACGCGAAGGGCCAGATCGTGCACGTCGCGTCCGGCAAGGTCCTCGACGTGACGGGCGGCTCCACCGCCAACAGCACGAAGGTCCAACTGCACTCGGCGAACACGTACAAGCGCCAACTCTGGGCCACACCGAAGTAACCACCTCACCGCGGCCGCGCGACCACCGCGTCCTTGACCTCGCCGACCCAGTGCCGCCCGTCGAGATCGACCTGCGGCCTGACCTCGAGATCAACCTTGTTCAGGTGGCCGGGCGGCACGTCGAAGGCGAACTCCGCCGTGCCGGACGAGCCCGGTGACACGCTGCCCTCGATTCCGTTGCCCAGCTTGCCGTCGTAGATCTGGGAGCACCCCTCGCCGTCGTCACCGGACTTCACGTACACCGACATCAGCGCCCCATTGAAGGGCTCGTCGGTGCCGTTGTGCACCTTGATGCGCCACTTCACGGCCTGGTTCTTCGACTCATGCCCCACGGCGAACGATGCCGGCGTGAACTTCACCGGCTTCGACACGGTGACGGCCAACCCGTCTCCCCACTTCTTCGTGTCTCCCCAAGCGCCGGCCTCCGCGACGGCCGACGGCGGCGGAGGGGCCGCTGCCGCCAGGCTGCCGCCGGTGCCCAGGAGGCATGCGGTCAGCGCGGCGGCCGGGAGACGGGACGCCGCGGACCTGCGTATGCCGTTCATGAATCCATGATCCTCCCGTGGTCGGGACGGCGCAGCCGCGCGGGTGGGGGCAGCGGCTACAGTCGCCTGCGATCGGCCCCGCTCACCTGGGAGAACCTCGCGCCATGACCGTCGACGCACTCGACACCCGCATCCTGCGGCTGCTGCTGGAGCAGCCGCGCACCAGTCTGCGCGAGTACGCGCGCGTGCTCGGTATCGCCCGCGGCACCCTGCAAGCCCGGCTCGACCGCATGGAGCGCGACGGGGTGATCACCGGTACGGGGCCGTTCCTCTCCCCCGCGGCGCTCGGTCACCCCGTGCTCGCGTTCGTGCACATCGAGGTCACGCAGGGGCACCTGGACGAGGTGGGGAACGCGCTGGCCGCCGTGCCCGAGATCATCGAGGCGCACTCCATCACGGGCGGCGGCGATCTGCTGACCCGGGTCGCGGCCCGGGACAACGGCCACCTCGAAGATGTCGTCCAGCAGCTGATCAACCTGCCGGGCGTGGTGCGCACCCGGACCGAGATGGCGCTGCGGGAGCGGGTGCCGCACCGGCTGCTCCCGCTGGTCGAGTCGGTGGGCAGGTCGGCTGCCGGACCGGGTTGACCAGGCCGTTTGGCATGCTGGAGGTCATGAGCACCTTCGGCACGACCTCGGTCGTCTTCGACCTCGACGGCACCCTCGTGGACAGCGAGCCCAACTACTACGAAGCCTCGCGGGCCCTGCTCGCGGACTTCACGGGCCGGGAGTACACCTGGGCCGACAACGAGCGATACGTCGGCATCAGCTCCCTCGAGACGCTCGCGCTGTGGAAGCGTGAGTACGGGATCGAGGCGCCGGTGACCGAGCTCCTCGCCGACCTCGACCGCCGCTATCTGGCTCTGGCGCGCGCGGCGACCCCCGTCTACCCGGAGATGCGGGGGCTCGTCGAGCGGCTCCACGACGCGGGCGTGCCGATGGCCGTCGCGTCCGGGTCCTCCCGCGCGGCCATCGGCGCCATCCTGGACGGCACGGGCCTCGCCGCCCAGCTGACCACGTTCGTCTCCGCCGAGGAGGTCCCGCGCGGCAAGCCCGCACCGGACGTGTTCCTCGCGGCGGCCGCCCTGCTCGGCGCGGCGCCCGCGGACTGCGTCGTCTTCGAGGACGCGGCGCCGGGGGCGATGGCGGCGCACGCGGCCGGGATGCGCTGTGTGGCGATCCCCTACGTGGCGGCGCACGCCGACGACCCGTCGTTCGCGCAGGCGGAACTGCTCTTCCGCGGCGGCCAGGCCGAGTTCACGGCCCAGGCGGCACTGAACATCCTGGCGCCCCAGTAAGGGCGTCCCAGTACGGGCACCCCATCAGGGGCGCGGGGAACCGCGCGCCAAGCCACGACGCAACCGCAGCCGCAGCCACAGCCGCAGCCACAGCCGCAGAAGTGACCCGGCCCGGAGGGACCGCTCAGGCCGCGCCGGCCACCCGCTCAGGAGTGAGCAGCTCCGCCAGCCGCTCCGGCGGCAACAGCCCCTTTTCCAGTACGAGTTCGGCGACGCCACGCCCCGTACTGAGCGCCTCCTGCGCGATCTCCGTGGCCGCGGTGTAGCCGATGTGCGGGTTGAGCGCGGTGACCAGGCCGATGGACGTCTCCACGGAGTGACGCAGTACCTCCGTGTTGGCCGTGATGCCCGCCACGCACCGCGCGGCGAGCGTCTCGCAGGCCGCGCGCAGCGAGGTGATGCTCTTCGCCAGCGAGTGCAGGATGATCGGTTCGAAGGCGTTGAGCTGCAGCTGGCCCGCCTCCGCGGCCATCGTGATGGTGACGTCGTTGCCGATCACCTCGAAGGCGACCTGGTTGACGACCTCGGGAATGACCGGGTTGACCTTGCCCGGCATGATGCTCGAACCGGCCTGCACCGGCGGCAGGTTGATCTCGTTGAACCCCGCTCGCGGCCCCGACGAAAGAAGCCGCAAGTCGTTGCAGCTCTTGGAGAGCTTGACCGCGATCCGCTTCAGGACGCCGGACAGATGCACGAACGCGCCGCAGTCCTGCGTCGCCTCGACGAGGTTGGCGGCGGTCACCAGGGGCATGCCGGTGATCTCGGCGAGGTGACGGCGGGCCGTCTCGGCGTACCCCGCGGGGGCGTTGAGGCCCGTGCCGATGGCGGTGGCGCCGAGGTTGATCTCGTGGATCAGCTCGACGGCCTCGGCGAGCCGCATGCGGTCCTCGTCGAGCATCACCGCGTACGCGGAGAACTCCTGGCCGAGCGTCATCGGCACGGCGTCCTGGAGCTGCGTACGCCCCATCTTCAGGACGTCACGGAACTCCAGCGCCTTCGCCGCGAACGCGTCCTGCACGTACGACATCGCGCGCAGCAGCCCGTGCACCGCGCTGACCGTCGCGACCTTCACGGCGGTCGGGTAGACGTCGTTGGTGGACTGGCTGAGGTTGACGTCCTCGTTGGGGTGCAGGTGCTCGTACGCGCCCTTGGGGTGCCCGAGGAGCTCAAGCGCCCGGTTGGCGACGACCTCGTTGGCGTTCATGTTGGTGGAGGTGCCGGCGCCGCCCTGGATGACGTCGACGACGAACTGGTCGTGCAGGCGCCCCTCGCGGATCTCCCGGCAGGCCGCGGCGATCGCGTCGGCCTTGGCCTTCGGGAGCAGCCCCAGCTCCTCGTTGGCGCGGGCGGCGGCCTCCTTGACGGCGGCGAGCGCGTTGATCAGCTGCGGGTACACGGAGATCGGGATGCCCGTGATGGGGAAGTTCTCCGTGGCGCGCAGGGAGTGGATGCCCCAGTAGGCGTCGGCGGGGACGTCGCGGTCGCCGAGCAGATCGTGCTCACGGCGGAGGGCGGGGGCGAGGGACGGGGTGGGGCTCATGGTGTTGTTCTCTTCCGGCGCGGAGCGCCCCGTCAGGGGCGCGGGGAACTGCGCGACCAGCCACAACGGCCCGCAGCGTTCTCATCGGTCCTTCGAGGCGGAAGCGTCAGAGCCTGTGTCATATCCCCGGTCGGATCAGCGGGCGTCGTCTGGTGCGTGCGATCGCAAGGCGCCGGGAAGTCCTCGTAGCGGAGCTACTAGGGCTTTTCGGCAACGCGGCGAGCGTGCGTGCCAGGCGGCGGCCGCCCGGCCGGGGATATGACACAGGCTCTCAGGCGGCCCGGCCGGTGGCGTCGCTCGTGACCGCAGGTGCCGGCTCACCGACGATGCGGCGCAGCTGAGCCGTGCGCACGCCCGGGTCGCCGGCCGAGAGCAGCGCGGCGAGCAGCGCCGTGCGCGCCTGGCCCGCGCGCAACGTGCCGGTGAGCACCGCGCCCGCGGCCGCGAGGTCGACGGCACCGCCGTGCGTGTAGATCTCGGTGACGGGGCCGCCCTGGACGCGGGTGGTGAGCGCGACCACGACGCCGCGCTCGATGGCGGCGGTGACGGCGGCGACGAACTCGGGGGTCGCGTTGCCCGCGCCGGTGGCGACGAGCACGATGCCCTCGGCGCCCGCCTCGACCGCGGTCTCCAGGAACAGCGGGTCGGCGTCGACGTGGTGCATGACCATGTCGATGCGCGGCAGGGATCCGGTCGGGACGGCCGCGGGCACGGGCAGCGGCTCGGGGCGGGCCGGGCGGTGCAGTATCGAGACCTTGCCGAAGCCGACCTTACCGACGGGCGGCCCAGACGGGTCGGCGAAGGCGTCGGCCGCGAGGGTCTGGGTCTTCACGGTGCCGCGCGCGGCGTGCACCTTGCCGTCGAAGACGACCAGGACGCCGAGGTCACGCACGGTGGCGGCGGTGAGCAGCGCGTCGTAGAGGTTGCCGGGACCGTCGCCGTCCTCGGCGCCGAGCGGCTTCTGGGCGCCGGTGAAGACGACCGGGCGGGGGTCGTCGTGGTGCAGGTCGAGCAGGTAGGCGGACTCTTCGAGGGTGTCCGTGCCGTGAGTGACGACGATGCCGTCGACGCCGGGGTCGGCGAACACCTCGCGCACGGTGCGCAGCAGGGTGAGCTGCTGGGCGGAGGTGAGGCGCGGGCTGTTCACGTTGAACAGGTCGATGACCTCGGAGGCTATGCCGTGGGGTATCGAGGCCGTGGCGAGCACCTCGCGGCCGGGGGCGTCGGCGGCGAAGCCGGTCCCCTGCCAGCGGCTCGCGATCGTCCCGCCGGTGCTGATGACGACGATCCGTCGCGCCTGTGCTTCCACGTCTGCGTACCTCCCAGGAATCCTGTGGACCACGAGCCCCCCGAGTGGCGGACGGTCCCGGCGCAAGGATAGATCGAACATTACGCAATGTGTTTGCCAAGTTCCGGCGAGTTTGCAATATAAGTAGGGGATAATTGCGCCATGGATGAGATCGACCGCAATATCTTGCGCGAACTGCAGAGCGACGGCCGGCTGACCAATCAGGAGCTGGCCGCGCGGGTCGGCCTCAGCCCGTCGCCCTGCATGCGCCGGGTGCGCCAGCTGGAACTGGACGGCGTGATCCAGGGGTACCGCGCGGTCGTCGCCCCGGAAGCCGTCGGCCGGGGGTTCGAGGTCCTGGTCTCCATCGAGGTGCGGCGCGACCGCGAGACGGTCGAGGCGTTCGAGGCCGCCCTGAAGGACATCCCGGACGTCATCGAGGCGTACCGCCTGTTCGGGAGCCCCGGTTGCCTGCTGCGCATCGCCGTCGGGGACCTCGCCGCGTACGAGCGCCTCTGGATCGAGCGGCTCACGGCGCTGGCGGGCGTCACCGAGGTCAACTCCCAGATCATCATGAAGCGGATCAAGGAACCGCAGGGACTCCCGGTGGACGGCTGACGACCGACCACCGACCAGCGACCACCGACAGCAGACGGCTGGCGGCCGGTGGCTGGTGGTGGGTAGCTGGTGGTGTCCGCGGCACGCACCACCGAGCCTCCACCCCCCCTTTGGTACAGACCTATTGACGGCTGGTCCGGACCTGCCTAGCGTGACGCCTCGCACCACGCACGTCTCCTCCTCCCCCCTCGCAGCCAAGGAGCCCCGCGTGTTCGGTCGGACGTTACGCCTGCTGGGGTCGGCCATCGCGCTGGCCTGTGTCGCACAACTACCGGCCGCCGCCGCGGCCCCCGCCGCCCCCGCCGGAGACACCTGCGCGACCAAGTCGAAGCCCGCGGGCAAGGTGCTCCAGGGGTACTGGGAGAACTGGGACGGCGCCTCCAACGGCGTGCACCCGCCCTTCGGCTGGACCCCCATCACCGACAGCCGCATCAAGCAGCACGGCTACAACGTGATCAACGCGGCGTTCCCCGTGATCCGCTCGGACGGCACCGTCCTGTGGGAGGACGGGATGGACGCGACGGTGAAGGTCGCCACCCCCGCCGAGATGTGCCAGGCCAAGGCGGACGGCGCCACCATCCTCATGTCCATCGGTGGCGCGGCGGCCGGGATCGACCTCAATTCCAGCAGCGTCGCCGACCGCTTCGTCGAGACGATCGTGCCGATCCTGAAGAAGTACAACTTCGACGGCATCGACATCGACATCGAGACCGGCCTCGTGGGTGGCGGCAACATCAACCAGCTCTCCGCCTCGCAGTCCAACCTCATCCGCATCATCGACGGCGTGCTGGCGAAGATGCCGGCCGGCTTCGGCCTCACGATGGCCCCCGAGACGGCGTACGTCACCGGCGGCAGCGTCGTGTACGGCTCGATCTGGGGCGCCTACCTGCCCATCGTCAAGAAGTACGCCGACAACGGCCGCCTGTGGTGGCTCAACATGCAGTACTACAACGGCAGCATGTACGGCTGCTCCGGCGACTCCTACTCCGCGGGCACCGTCCAGGGCTTCACCGCCCAGACCGACTGCCTCAACAAGGGCCTGGTCATCCAGGGCACCACCATCAAGGTCCCCTACGACAAGCAGGTCCCCGGCCTCCCCGCCCAGCCGGGCGCCGGCGGCGGCTACATGTCCCCGAGCCTGGTGTCCCAGGCCTGGAACCACTACAGCGGCGCCCTGAAGGGCCTGATGACCTGGTCCATCAACTGGGACGGGTCGAAGGGCTGGACCTTCGGGGACAACTTCAAGCGGCTCACCGGCTGATCTTGAAGACGGCGACGGTCCGTGCGGGCACGGAGAATGTGCCTGAACTCCTCTCGTAGGACGCCGACTTCACGGTCCGGTCGGCGCCGGAAGCCTGCACCCTGTGCAGGGCATAGCGCGTCGCCTCGGCGGAGGCGACGCGCTGCCGCTGCTCCTGCGGGGTCGCGTTGAACACGGCCACCAGGTCACCCAGCTTCATGGTGATGACACCCGGCGTCTCGGCCTCGGTGCCGGAGAGCGGGAAGGAGAGGGCCGACTGGACCTGCCCGGCCGTCGCCAGCGAGAACGCCGGTTCGGTCGTCCGTATCCTCAGCAGATCCTGATACGCGGCCGACGCGCCCTCGATCTCCGCGCAGCCGGGGGTCAGCGTCGCCGAGGAGGCCAACAGGGGGGTGGCGTAAGGCCACTTGTCCTTGTTGTCGGCGGCCGGCGGAAGACCGCGGCCGAAGCCGTTGCCCGCCCGGCAGTTCCAGTGGATGGCGTTGAACCAGTCGCCGCTGTCGAAGGAGTTCCTGTCGAGGGACTTCGAGCGCAGCCGGTCCGTGCCCGCCTGGGAGAGCGCCGGGCCCTGGGAGAGGGAGGCGGTGGCCATCGCGAGGACCTGCATACGGGCGCGGTCGGCCGCCGTCGTGCCCCGGGGCAGCTTGAAGGCGAGCGCGTCGTACAGCGATTCGTTGTCGTGTGCGTCCGCGTAGGAGACCGCGTCGCCGGGGGCAGCCGCGTATCCGGCGGGCGCTCCGTTGTAGTCGACCTCGGAACCCTCGACCTCGCGGCCCGCCGAGTCGGTGAAGCGGAAGCCCGCGAGATTGCCCGTCAGGCCGACCTTGATGAGGTCCTGGTAGTGGAGGAGGCGGGCCTTCTGCTCGGCCGGAGTGCCGTTCGCCCTCGATGAGTTGGGGTCGGTGTACAGGCCGCTCGCGAAGCCCTGCACGCCCGGGTCGCCGTCGAAGGGACCGCCGCCGCGCAGCGCGTCGCGCGACCGGTCGGAGAACGTCGCGACGCCGGTGCCCGCCATGTTCCGCTGGGTGGCCTGGACGAAGCGGGCGTCGTCGGCGACCTCACCGAAGTTCCACCCCTCGCCGTACAGGACGATGTTCTTCCCGTCGACGCCGTCCTTCGCCACGGTCAGCGCGTCGAGGGCCTTGCGGACGGCCAGGATGTTCGCCTTGGGGTGGTGTCCCATCAGGTCGAAGCGGAATCCGTCGACCTTGTACTGCCTGGCCCAGGTGACGATCGAGTCGACGACGAGCTTGCCCATCATGGCGTTCTCGGGCGCCGTGTTGGCGCAGCAGGTGGAGGTGGTGACCGTGCCGTCGGCCGCGAGGCGCTGGTAGTAGCCGGGCACGATCTTGTCGAGGACGGACTTGTCGGCCTGACCGCTCGCCACGGTGTGGTTGTAGACGACGTCCATCACCGTGCGCAGACCCGAGCCGTTCAGGCCCTGCACCATCCTGCGGAACTCGACCGTGCGGCGGGTGCCGTCGGGGTCGCTCGCGTACGAGCCTTCGGGAACGGTGTAGTGCAGCGGGTCGTAGCCCCAGTTGTACGCGTCCCCCGCGGCACTCCTGGAGACGCACGCCTGCTGTTCGTCGGAGTCGGGGGCGTACGACGGCAGATCGCAGTCGGGTGCGGACTGTCCGGAGGCACGCTCGGGGACGGTGCCGAAGTCGAAGGCGGGCAGCAGGTGCACGTACGAGGTCCCGGCGCGGGCGAGGCGGCGCAGGTGCCGCATCCCGTCGGACTTCTCGTCCGTGAAGGCCAGGTACTGACCGGGGTGTCCCGACGTGCGGTCCTCGACGGAGAAGTCGCGGATGTGCAGCTCCTGGATCTGCGCGTCGCGCAGCGGGGTCGCCTTCGGTTTGCGGAGCGTGGGCCATCCCGCGGGCGCGAGCTCCGGGTCGTCGAGGTCGACGGCGAGGCTGCGCGCGGAGTCGCTGGTGAGGGCGGTCGAGTAGGGATCGGTGACCTTGTTGGTGACGACCTTCCCGACGTTCGGCGCCCAGACCTTCACCGCGTAACGGTAGGCCTTCCCCGACCAGCTCCGGGGCCCGCTCGCCGACCAGACGCCCGAAGCGGAGTCGCGGCGCATCGGGACCAGGTGTCCGTCGATGTCCAGGGAGACCTGCTGTGCGGTGGGGGCCCATACGGAGAGGGTCGGGCGGCCGTGGGTGAAGCGGGGGCCGAGGGCCGCCCCGGCGGCCGCGGTGGCGTACAGGTCGTCGAGGACGCCCTGGGTCTGGACGCCGGTGGCGGCGCGCAGGGTGCCGTCGGCGGAGCGTGCGGTGGCGACGAGCTGGCCGGTGAGAGCGGAGCGGATGCGGGCGCGGTCCCGGGGGTCGACGGTGAAGGCGGCGTAGTCCTTGAGGTGCGGGTACTTGGTCTTCTGGGCGTCGGTGAGGCCGCCGTCGGTCCGGCTGAGGCGGATCCGGTGGGCGGCGCCGTCGAGGTCGCCGTCCTTGATCGTGAGGCCACCGTGAGGCGCGTAAAGAAGCTCGTGGGCGGTGCCCCTGCCGGTGTCCCAGGCGAGGGTGGACCGGTCGATCCACTGGGCCCGCGACGTCGAAAGGTCCAGGCCGTCGGCGGGCTCGGCCGAGGCGGACGACGCCGGAGCGGCGAGCGGTGCGGCCGCCGCCGTCACGGTCAGCGGCGCGGCGGCGGCGAGCAGGGCGAGGGCCACGGTCACGGCGGTACGGCGCGGGGAGCCGGTCACGGAGGGTTCTCCTTGTGGGGAGGCGAGGGTTACGGGGAAGGGGTGCGGCCGCCCGGCTGCGGGGCCGCCCGGCTGCGAGGGCAACGGTGGGCCGGGCGGCCGGTCAAGGGGGCGCTCAGCAGTTCTTGGCGCCGGTGTGCAGTGCGAGCGCGGTGTTCGGGGCGACCGACGCGGTGAACCGGCCCGAGCCGTCCACGGTGACCTTCCTGCCGCTCTGCACGTCGCAGTACGTACCGCCCGCCAGGGAGGTCTGGAAGGTGCGGTCGACGGCGGAGCCCTCGTGGTTGATGACGGCGTACGCCCTGTTGCCGCGGCCGAAGGCGATGGCGTCGTTGCCGTTGTCCCACCAGTCGGTGACCGACGCGCCGCGAGCGGTGTTGCGGAACTTGACCATGCCGCGGATCTCCGGCCAGGCGTGCTGGCACTTCCAGCCGTCGCTGTAACAGGCCTTCACCTGCCCGCCGCGCGGCGACCCGGCGTCGGTGTCACTGAACTCGTAGCCGGAGTGGACGTCGGGGGAACCGTAGGGCCAGGCCAGCATGAAGACGTGCGCGAGCGTGTAGTTGGCGCCGTCCTTGTAGTTGAGGGTCTGGCCGTGGCGCTCGGTGTCGTGGTTGGTGACGAACACCGAGGCCGTGCCGCTGGGCAGATAGCCCCAGCCCTCGCCGAAGTTCTTCAGGTAGGAGAGCTTCTCGTCGTTGAAGACGCGCTTGAGGTCCCAGGCGTAGCGGAACTCCTGGGGGTCGCCGGTGCCGGTGTACTCGCTCGGGGAGACCGCCTCGCCCGCGCCGTACAGGGTCTCCTGCTTCCAGTACACGCCGGGGTTGCTCAGCCGCGACTTGATGTTCTTCAGGTCGTCGACGGGTATGTGCTTGGCCGCGTCCACACGGAAGCCGTCCACGCCGAGCGAGAGGAGGTCGTTCAGGTACGTGGCGATGCGGCCGCGCACGTACTCCTCGCCGCTGTCGAGGTCGGCCAGGCCGCCCAGTTCGCAGTGCTGGACGTTCCAGCGGTCCCGGTAGTCGCTGATGTCGGCCTTGCAGTCGTCCATGTCGGCGGCCGCATACGTGCCGGGGTAGTCGTACTTGGAGAAGGCGGAGCCCGCCGAGCCGGTGCCGGAGGCGTTGGTCATGTGGTTGATCACCGCGTCGGCGACGACCTTCACCCCGGCGGAGTGGCAGGTGTCGACCATGCTCCTGAAGGCGGCCCGGTCGCCGAGCCGGGAGCCGATCCTGTAGCTGACCGGCTGGTACGCGGCCCACCAGGCGTCGCCCTTGAGGCGCTCCTGGGGCGGCGACACCTGCACGTATCCGTAGCCGTCCGGGCCGAGCCGGTCCGTGCAGGCCTTGGCCACCGAGGCGAAGTTCCACTCGAAGAGGACGGCGGTGACGTCCTTGGCGCCGGGCGGGGCGGCCTGGGCGCCGGGGGCTCCGGCGACGACGCTGCCCGCCACCCCCGCCAGCAGGGCGAGCGCGGCCGCTATGGGCCTGCGGCGTCTGACGATCCGGCCGGTCATGGGTACCTCCTGCGCGTTGGGGGGAACCTGCGGCAACTTCTTGCAGCAAGTCAGCACAAGTTGTTGCGGGTTGGACCGTATGGCGCCCCCAGGACGGGGTCAACCCTCTGGACACACCCCGGTGGACCCGCGCACGACCAGCTCCGGCTGGAAGACGAACTCCGTGCGCTGCACGGGATTTCCGTCGATCTCCTCAAGGAGGGCGCCCACCGCGGCGCTCGCCATCGCCCGCACCGGCTGTCGGACCGTGGTCAGCGGCGGGTCGGTGAAGGCGATGAGCTGGGAGTCGTCGAAACCGACCACGGAGACGTCGCCGGGCACGGCGAGGCCGCGCTCGCACACGGTTCTGACGGCGCCGAGCGCCATCAGGTCGCTGCCGCAGACCATCGCCGTGCACCCCAGGTCGAGCAGGGCGCCGGCCGCGGCCTGCCCGCCCTCGACGGTGAACAGGGTGCGCTGCACGAGCCGTTCGGCCTCCCGGGGCGCCACGCCGAGCATGGTGTGCAGCGCCGCCGCGAACCCCTCCGCCTTGCGCAGGGAGGGAACGTACCGGGTCGGGCCGATCGCCAGGCCGATCCGCTCGTGCCCCAGGTCGACGAGGTGGCGCACCGCCATCCGCACGGCCGAGCGGTCGTCGGGCGACACGAAGGAGCCCGGGATGCCCTCGTTGTAGCCGTTGACGAGGACGAACGGCACGCCCCGGCGGGCCAGTTCGCGGTAGCGCGCGGTGTCGGCCGTCAGGTCGGCGTGCAGCCCCGAGAGGAAGATGATGCCGCTGACGCCGCGGTCCTCCAGCTGCTCGACCAGCTCGTCCTCGGTGGCGCCGCCCGGCATCTGCGTGCAGAGCATCGGGGTGTAGCCGTGTCCGGCAAGGACCTGCTCGATGACCTGCGCGAAGGCCGGGAAGATCGGGTTGGTGAGCTCGGGGATGACCAGGCCCACCAGACCGGCGCTGCGCCGCTTCAGCCGGGTGGGGCGCTCGTAACCGAGAACATCGAGGGCGGCGAGGGCGGCGAGGACCCGGCGCCGGGTGTCCGCCGCCACCCCCGCCTTGCCGTTGAGCACCCGGCTCGCGGTGGCCTCGCTGACGCCGGCCCGGGCCGCGAGGTCCAGGAGCCGCGGGGCGCCCCGATGGGCGTCCCGCGGCACGGAGGGGAGGGTCACACCGCCCACCAGACGGTGGTGTCGGCGGGCAGCCGCACGCTCCCGTCGACGACCTCCGGCTCCTCGACGGCGAGCAGGACACGGCCGGGGGCCGGGATCCGTACGGCTTCGGCGGTGGTGTTGACGGTGCACACGAAGCCCGGCCTGGCGAACGCGAGCACGCCGTCGGGGGCGTCGAGCCACTCGATCGCCCCGCCCGCGCCGAGCCCCGGCTGCGCGCGGCGCACGGCGAGCGCACTGCGGTACAGCTCCAGGGTCGAGCCGGGGTCGCCGGTCTGCGCCTGCACGCTCAGCTTGCCCCAGTCGGCGGGCTGCGGCAGCCAGCTGCCGCCCGTCCCGAAGCCGTACGAGGGCCCTTCGACGGTCCACGGGATGGGCACCCGGCAGCCGTCCCGGAACCCGTCCTGCCCCTCGGCCCGGTGGAACGACGGGTCCTGACGCGCCTCGTCGGGCAGGTCCGTGACGTCGGGCAGACCGAGCTCCTCGCCCTGGTAGAGGTAGGCGGAGCCGGGCAGGGCGAGCATCAACAGGGTCGCGGCGCGGGCCCGGCGCAGGCCGAGCGCGCGGTCGCCCGCGGTCCGCAGCTGGGTGCCGAGACCCGGCGGGTTGGCGAGGCGCGTGGCGTGCCGGGTCACGTCGTGGTTGGAGAGCACCCAGGTGGCGGGCGCGCCCACGGGACGCATCGCGGCCAGCGACACATCGATGACCTGGCGCAGCTCGGCGGCGTCCCACGAGGTGCCGAGATACTGGAAGTTGAAGGCCTGGTGCATCTCGTCGGGCCGCACGTAGTGGGCGGAGCGCTCGACGGTCGGGGTCCACGCCTCGGCGACGAGGATCCGCCCACCCGGCTCCCACCACCGCCCTTCTGAGGATGGCTCTTCGGGCCCTGATTCGCTTCCCGCGTACTCCTCGAGCACCTGCCGCCAGCTGCGGTAGATCTCGTGCACGCCGTCCTGGTCGAAGAACGGCATGACGTCGTTGCCGAGCAGCTTGAGCTGGTCGCGGCTGCCGATGTCGGGCAGACCGGCCGCCTTGACCAGGCCGTGCGCCACGTCGACGCGGAAGCCGTCCACGCCCATGTCGAGCCAGAAGCGCAGGATGGAGCGGAACTCGTCCCGGACGGCGGGGTGTTCCCAGTTGAAGTCGGGCTGCTCGGGCGCGAAGAGGTGCAGGTACCACTCGCCGTCGGGCACCCGGGTCCAGGCGGGCCCGCCGAAGATGGACTCCCAGTCGTTGGGCGGGAGTTGACCGTCGGCGCCCTTGCCGGGGCGGAAGTGGTAGCGCTCCCGCAGCGGGGACCCGGGTCCCTCGTCCAGTGCGCGCCGGAACCAGTCGTGGCGGTCGGACGAGTGGTTGGGCACCAGGTCCACGATGATGCGCAGGCCCAGCTCGTGGGCGTCGCGGATGAGCGCGTCGGCGTCCAGGAGGCTGCCGAACATGGGGTCGATGGCCCGGTAGTCGGCGACGTCGTAGCCCGCGTCGGCCTGCGGGGACGCGTAGAACGGGCTGAGCCAGACGGCGTCGACGCCGAGGTCCCTGAGGTACGGCAGCCGGCTGCGGATGCCTGCCAGGTCGCCCATGCCGTCGCCGTTGCCGTCGGCGAAGCTGCGCGGGTACACCTGGTAGATCACCGCGCCGCGCCACCAGTCCGTGTGCGTCTCGGTGGTGGGGGCGGCAGGGGCAGCGAGGTGCTGGGTCATGTCTTCCCTGGGGATCGAGTGTGGTGGGGGCGGCGCCGGACGGTGTCGGTCCGGCGCCGCCGACGTGGCGTGCGCACCGTGCGTGCCGGGCGTCGGGGCGCAGGCGGGGGTTCGAAGGCAGGCTCTCAGGACTTCGTCGCGCCCGCGGTCAGGCCGGAGACGAGGTGACGCTGGGCGAAGCCGAAGATGATCGCGGCGGGCACCGCGACGATGACGGCGGCGGCCGTGAGCGAACCCCAGTCGCTGGTGTACTGGTTGACGAAGGTCTGCAGTCCACCGGCGAGCGTGAGGTTCTCCTCGCCGGTCATGAAGGCGGAGGCGTAGGCGACCTCGGCCCATCCGGTGATGAAGCTGTAGAACCCGGTGACGGCCAGGCCCGGCTTGGCGAGCGGCACGATGAGCCGCCAGAAGGTGCCGAAGGGGTTGAGCCCGTCCACCCGGCCGGCCTCGTCGATCTCGACGGGGATGGTGTCGAAGTACCCCTTCATCATCCAGGCGCAGAACGGCACGGCGATCGTCAGATACGTGACGACGAGGCCGATGGGCTGGTTGAGCAGGCCCAGGCTGGCCAGGAGGTTGTACAGCGGCACGATCAGCACCGCGACCGGGAACATCTGGGTGATCAGGAGCAGCCACATCAGCGGCCGCATGCCGGGGAACCTGAAGCGGCTCACCGCGTAGCCGGTGGTGGCGGCGATGAAGACGCCGATCACCGTGGTCAGGCCCACCACGATCAGGGAGTTGAGGAGCCAGTTGGGGAACTCGGTGTCGTTCAGGACGTGGTCGTAGTTGCCGAAGGTGAAGTCCTTCACCAGGTCGGTGGAGAAGGCCTCGCTCTCCGGCTTGAACGAGGTGACCAGGAGCCACAGCGGAGGCCCCACGGCGACGGCGCCGGCGAGCAGCAGCGTCAGGTGCAGGGCGACCGAGGCCAGCGGCCCGCGCTCGTCGCGCCCCCTGGGCTTGCGCTTCTTCTTCTCGATGCCGGTCGGCACGGTGGTCACCACACCTCTCCTTGCTTGCGGAGCGCGCGGCGGTAGGCCACCGCGATGATCGACAGGAGGGCCAGGATGAGCACGCCCCAGGCCGCCGAGCCCGCGAAGTCGCGGGGGCTGACGACGAACGAGAGCCGGTAGGCGTACGTCACGAGGATCTCGGTGGCGTCTCCCGGGCCGCCCCTGGTCAGCAGGAAGATCACCGGGAACATGTTGAAGGTCCAGATGCCGCTGATCAGGATCACCGTGCTGGCCACGGAGCGCAGCCCCGGCAGCGTGATGTGCCGGAAGCGCTGCCAGGCGCCCGCGCCGTCCATCTCGGCCGCCTCGTACAGCTCGCCCGGGATGGACTGCAGGCCGCCGAGCATGGCCACCAGCATGAACGGCACGCCGAGCCAGACGTTGACGGTGATCACCGAAAGCTTCGCCCAGGTGGGGTCGTTGAGCCACGGGACCGCGTCGATGCCGCCGCCTTCGAGGATCTTGTTGAGGATGCCCTTCTTCTCGTTGAAGAGCAGCCGCCAGGTGAAGACCGAGACGAAGGCCGGCACCGCCCACGGCAGGATCAGCGCCATCCGGTAGAAGGAGCGCCCCGTCAGCTTGCGGTTGAGCATCGTGGCGAGCCCGAGACCGAGCGCGAAGGAGAGCGCGACGCAGGAGACAGTCCACACCACGGTCCAGGTGAGGCGGTCCCAGAAGACGCCGTCGGACAGGATCGACGCGTAGTTGTCGAGACCGACGGACTTGTACGTGGCCGGGATGTCGTTGACGCCGATGTGCCGTTCGACGTTCGCCTCGTTGGCGTCGGTCGTCGAGAGGTACATGCCCCGCACCAGCGGGTAGCCGACGATCACGCCGATCACGATCACCACGGGGGCAACCATGGCCCACGCGTACCAGTGGGTGGCCAGCGCCCTGCGCAGCCCTCCCGGGTTCTTGGCGGGACGGCGGCCGCGGCCGCGGATGCTCCTGGCATCCGCGGCCTTCGCCACCGACCGGCCGGTCTCGACAGCCATGGGTCGGTCTGCCCTTCCTCTTACTCGTAGCCCTTTTACTTGTAGCCCTTGAGGAGCTTGCGGTAGGCGTCGCCGATGCCCTTGGCGCCCTGCTCGGGCGAGGACTTGCCGCTGAGCACCTTCTCCAGCTGCAGGCGGATCGGCTCGAAGAGCGCGTTGGCCTCCGGGATCCACGGCCGCTGCACGGACTTGGCCACGGCGGGCTTGAAGAACTGCACCATCTGGTTGTCCTTGACGGACTTCACGTCGTAGACGGACGTGCGGGTCGGCAGCAGGCTCAGCTGCTCGGTGGTCTGCTGCTGCACCTTGGCGGAGCTCATGTACTTGATGAACTCGTACGACGCGTCGAGGTTCCCGGAACCGGCGTACGCGGCGAGGTTCCAGCCGCCCTGCGGAGCACCCTGGCGCGCGCTGCCGGCCGGGGCAGGGGCGACTGCGAGATTGCCCTTGTCGTCCTTGAACTCCTTGCCCTTCAGGGCGCCTTCGATGGACCACGGGCCGTCGAGCGCCATCGCGACGTCGCCGTCCTTGAAGGCGTTGAGCTGGTTGTTGTAGCCGTCGCTCGCGTCGGTGACCGCCGCCTTGGAGTCGACCAGGTCCTTCATCACCGAGAAGGCCTTGGTGCCCTCGGCGTCGTCGACCGTGACCTTCTTGTTCTTGGTGTCCAGCAGGTCACCGCCCTCTCCGTAGAGGTACGGGAGGTAGTAGTACGGGTCGTCGCCGCGCAGGTAGAGACCGGTCTTGCCGGACTTCGACCTGATCTTCTTCGCGGCGGACTTCACCTCGTCGAAGGACTTCGGCACGTCGGCCCCGGCGGCCTTGAGCATCTTCTTGTTGTAGAAGAGCGCCAGGGTGTCGATGGTCTGGGGCGCGGCGTAGGTCTTGCCCTTGAACTTCGTGCTCGCCGCGGCCTGCGGGAGGTAGTCGTCCGGCTTGTCGAGCGCGACGGTACCGTCGAGCGGGGCGAGGTAGCCGAGCGAGGCGAAGTCCTGGGTCCAGGCGACCTCGGTGCGCATCACGTCCGGGGCGCCGGAGTTGCCGCCCGCGGCGTTCTTGAACTTGGCGTTGGCCTCGCCGAACGGGACGTTCACATAGTCGACCTTGACGTCCGGGTGCAGCTTCTCGAAGCCCTTGGCGAGCTTCTCGTACGCGCCCTTCTCGGCGTCGTTCGAGGTGTCCCAGAAGGTGACGGTGCCGGAGAGCTTTCCGCCCTTGCTGCCGCCGCTGTCTTCGTCGCCGCTCCCGCACGCTGCCGCTGTCAGGGCCAGGGCCGCGATCAGCCCGGTGGCCGCTATGCCACGCCGCATGTGAACTCCTTCAACTGATCCCGGAATCACGGGGAGACGAGGAGGTGCCTCCTGCTGGCCGCTCTGGACGCGGCGCCGGGTTGCCAGGAACGTAACAGCGTTGGAATGTTGCCGAAAGAGCTTGCGGAAAATTTCTGCAAGGCCCGGCGATCGTTACTTCTGCGTGTCCTTACCGTTGCCGCTGCCGCGCTTGACAGGGCTGTGGGGTGGGGCATCGAGGCCGGTCAGCCGGGTGCGGGCGGTAACGGCCAGGCCTGGCGGAGGTGTTGAAGGTGTCTGCAAGGCTCTTGCAAGACAGCACTTTCCGCAAGCTTTCACCGGCAGTGTGCAATCCCTGCGCCGACAGGTACAGTCCAGTGCCATGACTGCACGGCTTGTCGACATCGCAGCCCACGCGGGGGTCAGTGAAGCCACCGTGAGCCGCGTCCTCAACGGCAAGCCCGGGGTGGCCGCGGCCACCCGCGAGGCGGTGCTCGCCGCCCTCGACGTCCTCGGGTACGAACGGCCCGTGCGGCTGCGCCGCCGCAGCGCCGGACTCATCGGCCTCATCACACCCGAGCTGGACAACCCGATCTTCCCCGCCTTCGCCCAGGTCATCGCGCAGGCGCTGACCCGCCAGGGCTACACGCCGGTGCTCGCCACCCAGACACCGGGCGGCTCCACCGAGGACGAACTCACCGAGATGCTCGTGGACCGCGGGGTCAGCGGCATCATCTTCGTCTCCGGCCTGCACGCCGACACCACCGCCGACATGACGCGCTACGCGGCGCTGCGCGGCCAGGACGTCCCCTTCGTCCTGGTCAACGGCTTCTCCCCCGAGGTCGCGGCCCCCTTCGTCTCCACCGACGACCGCGCCGCCATGCGCCTCGCCGTCACCCACCTGACGTCGCTCGGCCACACCCGGATCGGCCTCGCGGTCGGCCCCAAGCGGTTCGTCCCCGTGGTCCGCAAGATCGAGGGCTTCCGCCTCGGCCTCCTCGAACGCCTCGGCCTCTCGGACGAGGAGTCGGAGGACCTGATCCAGCACTCCCTCTACACCCTGGAGGGCGGCCAGGCCGCGGCCACCACCCTCATCAACCGCGGCTGCACGGCCATCGTGTGTGCCAGCGACATGATGGCCCTCGGCGCCGTCCGAGCCGCCCGCGACGTGGGCCTGAGCGTCCCCCGGGACATCTCCGTGGTCGGCTTCGACGACTCCCCGCTCATCGCGTTCACCGACCCGCCCCTGACCACGATCCGCCAGCCCGTCCAGGCGATGGGCCAGGCGGCGGTCCGCGCCCTGCTCGAAGAGATCGGCGGAACCCCCGCCCCGCACGGCGAGTTCGCCTTCATGCCGGAGCTGGTGGTGCGGGGCTCCACGGGGTCGGGCATCAAAGGCCGAGGCTGAACCCACGGAAAACGCCACGGCCACCGGTGCTGTCCTGTGGGTGATGGGGCCGTCGTTGCCCTTGTCGCAGATCACCACGCACACATGTATGAGCCACACGGCCCGCGGGGTACAGACGCGGCATGCCTCCTCCCCACTCCCTCCCCCTCGCCGGCATCACCGTCGTCAGCCTTGAGCAGGCCGTCGCCGCGCCCTTCGCCACCCGGCAGCTCGCCGATCTCGGGGCCCGGATCATCAAGGTCGAGCGGCCCGGCGGTGACTTCGCCCGTCGTTACGACACGACCGTGCGCGGTCAGGCCAGCTATTTCGTCTGGCTCAACCGGTCCAAGGAGTCGCTCACCCTCGACCTCAAGTCGGCGGACGGACGGCAGATCCTCGAGGAACTGCTCGCGCAGGCCGACGTGTTCGTGCAGAATCTGGCCCCCGGCGCCGCCGCCCGCATGGGCCTGGGCGCCGAGGAGCTGCAGGAACGCCATCCGTCCCTCATCCCCTGCACCGTCAGCGGCTACGGCACGGACGGGCCCTGGGCGGACCGCAAGGCGTACGACCTGCTCGTGCAGTGCCAGACCGGGCTCCTCCAGCTGACCGGCACCCCGGACGAGGCGGTACGCGTGGGGATCTCGGTGGCCGACATCGCGGGCGGGATGTACGCGTACAGCGGCATCCTGTCGGCGCTGTACACCCGGGCGACGACGGGCCGCGCGCCCACCGTCGAGGTGTCCCTCTTCGACGCGCTCGCCGAGTGGATGAGCCAGCCCGCGTACTACACGCGCTACGGCGGCAGCCAGCCGCCGCGCGTCGGTGCGCGCCATGCGACGGTCGCGCCGTACGGCCCGTTCACCGCGTCCGACGGGAAGGACGTGCTGCTCTCGGTGCAGAACGAGCGCGAATGGGCGGCGCTGTGCCGCGAGTTCCTCGGCCGCCCCGAGCTGACGGACGATCCGCGGTTCGCCACCGGCACCGCCCGCGTGGCCCACCGTGACGCGCTCGACGCGCTCATCCGCGTACGCTTCGCCGAGCTCGACGGCGACCGGGCGATGGAGCTGCTCGACCGCACGGGCATCGCCAACGCCGGGGTCAACTCGGTCCACGAGTTCCTGGCCCACCCCGTGCTCGCCGAACGCGGCCGCTGGCAGGACATCCACGTGCCCGGCACCCAGGAATCCGTACAGGCCCTGCTGCCACCGGCCATCCTCTCCGGTGTCGCCCCGCGGATGGGCCCCGTGCCCGCGGCCGGGGAGCACACGGACGCGATCCTCACCGAGCTGGGCCGCACGCCGGACGCCATTGCCCGGCTGTACGAGGACGGGGTCTGCCGGTGAGCACCCTCGACGACCTCCCCTGTGACGAACGGCTGGTCGTGACCACCGTGCGGGATTTCGTCGACCGCCAGGTCAGGCCGGTCGTACGGGAGTTGGAGCGCTCCGACACCTACCCCGAAGCGCTCATCGAAGGGATGAAGGAGCTCGGCGTCTTCGGCCTCGCCGTCCCCGAGGAGTTCGGCGGGACGCCCGTCTCCACGCCGTGCTACGTCCTAATCACCGAGGAACTGGCGCGCGGCTGGATGAGTCTGGCGGGCGCCATGGGCGGCCACACGGTCGTCGCCAAGATGCTCCTGCACTTCGGCACCCCGCGGCAGCGGCGCCACTGGCTGCCCCGGCTGGCCACCGGCGAAGTGCGCGCCACGATGGCCCTGACCGAGCCGGGCGGCGGCTCGGACCTGCAGGCGCTGCGCACGGTCGCGCGCCGCGCCGAGGACGGCGACGGGTACGTCGTCGACGGCGCGAAGACATGGATCACCAACTCCCGCCGCTCCCGGCTCATCGCGCTGCTCTGCAAGACGGACCCGGCCGCCGAACCCCGCCACCGCGGCATCTCCGTCCTGCTCGTCGAACACGGCCCGGGCCTGACCGTCTCGCGCGATCTGCCGAAGCTCGGCTACAAGGGCGTGGAGAGCTGCGAGCTGACCTTCGAGGGCTACCGCGCCCCGCCCGACGCGCTGCTCGGCGGCGTCGAGGGCCGCGGGTTCACGCAGATGATGAAGGGCCTGGAAACGGGACGACTGCAGGTCGCGGCCCGCGCCCTCGGGGTGGGCCGCGCCGCGTTCGAGGACGCGCTGCGCTACGCCCAGGAGCGCGAGTCGTTCGGCGTCCCGATCTGGCAGCACCAGTCCATCGGCAACTACCTGGCGGACATGGCCACTTCGCTCTCCGCGGCCCGCCAGCTCACCCTGCACGCGGCCCGCGCGGCCGATGCGGGGCGGCGCGTGGACATGGAGGCGGGAATGGCCAAGCTCTTCGCGTCGGAGACGGCCATGCGGATCGCCCTCGACGCGGTCCGCATCCACGGCGGCCACGGCTACTCGACGGAGTTCGACGTCGAACGCTACTTCCGCGACGCGCCGCTGATGATCGTCGGCGAGGGGACCAATGAGATCCAGCGCAATGTGATCGCGCGTCAGCTCGTGGCGCGCGGCGGTCTCGACCCGTGAGACCCTGCCTTTGAACCCTCGCCTGGGGTTCAAAGACAGGCCCTCAGTGCGAGGGCGCGTGGGCCGGCGGCACCGAGATCGACATCGTCATCTCGACGGGCTCGGCGCCCTTGTTGTGGTAGCCGTGCGCCACATCGGCCTCAAAGGTCACGGACGTTCCAGCGGGCAGCACGTGCTCCGCGCCGTCCACGACGAGCGTCAGCTCGCCCCGTGAGACGTGCAGCAGCTCGACGGTGCCGGGCGGATGCGCGTCGGAGTCCCTGCCCTCGCCCGGCGCCAGGTGCCAGGACCACAGCTCGAAGGGGCCGCGCGCCTCGGTCCCGACGAGCAGCGTGGTGCTGCTGCCCGCTTCGGTGGACCACATGCGCACCGCCTGCTCCGGCGGCACGAGCCGGACCTGCGAGCCCTGTTCGTAGTCGAGGAGGGTCGTGATGCTGATGCCCAGGGCGTCCGCGAGCTTCACGGTGATGCCCACGCTCGGGTTGGTCCTGGCCTGCTCGATCTGGATGATCATGCCGCGGCTCACGCCCGCGCGCGCCGCCAGGGCGTCGAGGGTGAAGCCCCTCTCGTTGCGTCTGCGCTTGAGGCTGCGGGCGAGCGACTGGGTCAGCTGATCGAGGTCCGACACATTTCCGTCCAGATTTCGGATGACAGGGGCCACGGAGTGGGAACCACCGTGCGGTGCTAGCAACCACCGTGCGGCGCGAACAGCCACCACGCGGTCCACCTGATGATCCCAGATGGTTCACCACACCGTACTGCGCGGCCCCGCACCCCGCCCCCGTGTCAGCCCTCCCCCAACTCCCCGAGCGCGATCAGCTGTTCCGGCGTCACGCCGTCGGGAATCGGCACCGGTGCGGGCGTGCGCAGCGGAGGCTGCCACCCCTGGTCGGCGTCCCAGGTGCGCACGACCCGGGCGGGCGCGCCCGCCACCACCGCGTGGTCGGGGACCTCGCCCCGGACGACCGCGCCCGCGGCGACCACTACGTTGCGGCCGATCCGGGCGCCCGGCAGGATCACCGCGCCCGTCCCGATCCAGCAGCCGGGGCCGATCTCCACCGGCTCCATGCGGGGCCACTGCTTGCCGATGGGCGTGTGCGGGTCGTCGTAGGAGTGGTTGGTCGATGTCACGTACACGTAGGGGCCGAAGTAGCAGTCGTCGCCGATCGAGACCGTCGTGTCGGCGATGACGTGGCTGCCGCGGCCGAGCACCACGCCGTTGCCGATGCGCAGGATCGGCTCGGGGCCGAGGTCGAGGTCGGGCATCATGCCTGCGGTGAGCGTGACGTGCTGGCCGACGATGCAGTGGTCGCCGACGGTGATCCACGGCTCCCCGAAGACGGTGCCCTGCGGGAAGGCCAGCCGCGTACCCTCGCCGATCGCGCCGAATCGCAGCCTCCCGGGGTGCGCGGCCGTCACCGCACCGGTGCGCTGCACCCATTCCCAGCCCGCGTGGACGGCGCGCTGTGCAAGCCGGCGGGGCCCGGCGGCAAGCGATGAGAACGTGTTCCTGTTCTTCGGCACCCGCTCACGTTACTCAGTGCCGCAAGGCCCTGGAGGCCGCCGGCCTGTGATCTTCGCCCCACGCGGCGGCTGCCGCCGCGGCGTCCCGTACGGTGCCGTCAGGCGCGACGCACCGCGGACGGACAAAAGAGGGGAAGACCCGATGGGCCACGAGGCACTCGTCACCGGCATCGGCGGCAAGGTCCCGAAGATCGACCAGGACGCGTTCACCGCGCCGACGTCCGTCGTGCTGGGCGAGGTGACCCTGCACGCCGGGGCGAGCACCTGGTACGGCGCGGTGCTGCGCGCCGACTGCGGGCCCATCGTCGTGGGCGCCGACAGCAACATCCAGGACAACTGCAGCCTGCACGTCGACCCCGGCTTCCCCATCACGATCGGGGAACGCGTCTCGGTCGGGCACAACGCCGTCCTGCACGGCTGCACCGTCGAGGACGACTGCCTGATCGGCATGGGCGCGACCGTCCTCAACGGCGCGGTGATCGGCGCCGGCTCCCTCGTGGCGGCACAGGCCCTCGTGCCGCAGGGCATGGAGGTGCCGCCGGGTTCGCTCGTCGCGGGGGTGCCCGCGACGGTCCGCAGGGCGCTCACCGACGAGGAACGCGCGGGGATCACCCTCAACGGCACGATGTACCTGGAGCTGGTCAAAGCCCACCGCGACGCGCACGCGCCGGGCTGACCAGGCGGTTCAGTCGGTGGCGGCGACGGGGCGCGGTTCGGCCGCCGTGGTCTCATCGGCTCCGGCGGCCTCCTCGGCCGCCAGCTCGGCCGCCGCCTTCTTCGCCCGGCGCTTGACGAGCAGCATCGAGCCGATGCCGATCAGCACGGCGATGCCGAGCCCCACGTACGAGAAGCGCTTGAGCCAGTCCTCGGCGACGACGCCGATGTAGTAGATGACGGCGGTGGTGCCGCCCGCCCAGATGACGCCGCCGAGCACGTTGGCGATCAGGAACTTCCAGTACGGCATGCGCAGGACGCCCGCGAGCGGCCCGGCGAAGATGCGGAGCAGGGCGACGAAGCGGCCGAAGAAGACCGCCCACATGCCCCACTTCTGGAAGGAGCGCTCGGCGCTCGCCACATGGGCGGCGCTGAAGTGCTTGGGGAATTTCCGTTCCAGCCAGGCAAGGAGCGGCCGGCCGCCCTTGCGTCCGATGGCGTACCCGATGGAGTCGCCGACGATGGCGCCCACGGTGGCGCACGCCCCGAGGATCACCGGGTTGAGGTCCCCGTGCTGGGAGGACAGCAGCGCCGCGGAGACCAGGACGATCTCACCGGGCAGCGGGATGCCCAGGCTCTCCAGTCCGATGACGAGGCCCACCAGCGCGTAGATGCTGACGGCTGGTACGTGCTCCAGCCACTCCTGAACGTGCAACGCCGGTTCCTCCCGTGGTCCAAGTGTGTGTGCCCGGCGTGCGCTCCCCCCCACGGACGCGCACGCCGGGCAGCCTACCCGGACGGCCTCACTCGGCCGGAACGGCGTCCCAGAGGCCGCACCGGTGCTCGTCGTGCACCGTCGTGCTGATCGCGGTCCCGCCCGCCGACGCGGTGCGCAGGGAGAGCACCCGTCCCGGCCGGGTCCGCTGGTCGGGCGCGGCGGGCCCGTCCTCGGCGCGCGGCACGCCGGTGCGGACGAAGGAGCCCCAGTACTGCACCATCTGCCGCGCCAGTGCCCGCTGTTCGGCGTTGAACGGCGAGTCCAGGCCGAAGTGCTTGAAGAGGTACTGCACTTCGTTGACGTGTGTCGCGCCGAAGTCGAAGTCGGTCTCCAGCTTCCGCAGCGACGCGAAGGGCGGCGAGGTGCGGTCCGCGAACTCGTAGGCGTAGACGGGCCCGCGGCCCGCGAGCGCCCTGTCCATGCGCAGCGCCGTGCAGGCGAACATCCGGTCGCCGACCGCCGCGCCGTACGCGTGCGTGGGCGAGGCGTGCTCCGTGAGCGGATAGGTCCGCAGGACACGACGGCCGAGCCCGGGACCGTACTCCTCGGTGAGCGCCGCCGGGTACCGCTCGGCGGTCAGCGGCTCGCCCTTCCCGTCGAACCGCCCGAAGGCGAACAGGCGGCCTTCGTCGCTGTTGGCGCCGTTCAGCACGGGCACCCCTGCCGCGCTCCCCTTCTCGTACGCCTGCGCGGGCTGCACCGGCAGGAACGCGCCGCCCACGACCGGGCCCCAGTCGAAGCCGCCCTGCGCCGCGAGGATCTCCTTGGCGGACTTGCCCCGCAGGCAGGCGAGGGCCGTCTTCGGATCCGGGCAGCCCGCCTTCTTCGCGAACGCTCTGCCGTCACCGGCCGCCCGCCGTCGCTCGCGGCCCGCGCAGTCACCGTACGCGCCGCTCTCCACGATGCCCGCGCGGTACAGGCCGCGGGCGGTCGGTGAGGCGAGCAGCGTGCAGACGGACCGGCCGCCCGCGGACTCGCCCGCGATGGTGACGCGGCCCGCGTCGCCGCCGAACCGGCCGATGTTGGCGCGGACCCAGCGCAGCGCGGCCTGCTGGTCGAGCAGCCCGTAGTTGCCGGACACGCCGTCGGAAGCCTCGCCGTCGAGGCCCGCGGCCGCGAGGAACCCCATCGCTCCGAGGCGGTAGTTGACGGTCACGACGACAGCGCCGGTCCGGCGGGCGAAGGCGTCGGGCACGATGTCCCGCCCCGCGCCCGCGGTCAGCCCGCCGCCGTGCAGCCACACCATCACGGGGCGGTGCGCGGCGCGGCCCTTCGGCGTGTAGACGTTGAGGTCGAGGCAGTCCTCGGTGTGGGTGGGGTTCTCATAGCCTGGGTCCCAACTCGCGCTCTGCACACAGCGGTTGCCGAAGGCTGTCGCCCCGCGCACCCCGTGCCAGGCCTTCGCCGGGCGCGGCTCCCGCCAGCGCAGGCTCCCGACGGGCCGGCGCGCGTAGGGGACGCCGAGGAACTGGCGGCCCTCGGCGGTCACCTCGCCCCGGATCCAGCCGGCGTCGGTGCGTACCAGCGTGCTGTCCGCGGCGGCCGGGCCGCCCTGCCGGGTCTCGGCTCCCCTCTGGGCCTCGGCCGGCAGCGGCACGAGGGCTGCCGCGGTGGCCGCCACCAGGACGGCCCCGACCGACGCGAGGCGTCGCACCCGCCCACCCGCGCCGCCCCTGCCCCTGCCACTGCCACTGCCGTTATCCCTCATGAGCCGCCTCCCTTGACGACGGTGGATGCGGAGAGGATCAAGTCGCCCGCGGAGGTGCCCACTTGCACCGTGCGCCGACCGGTGCCGCGCACCCATCCATGACGCTCGACGTCCCACGCCGACAGGGCGCGCCCGTCGACGTGGACGGTGACGCGCCGCCGCTCCCCCGCACGCAGCGCGAGCCGCCGGTAGCCACCGAGCGCCCGCTCGGCCTGGGGCAGCTCCAGGTCGGGCGAGGGGCCGACGTAGACCTGCGCGACGGTGACGCCGTCGCGGCCGCCGGTGTTGCCCACGGTGAAGCTCACGTCCAGCCCCAGCCCCGCCCTGCGAACGGCGAGATCCCGGTAGGCGAAGGTCGTGTACGAGAGGCCGTGCCCGAAGGGGAAGAGCGGCCGCACTCCTTCGGCGTCGTACCAGCGGTAGCCGACGTGGATGCCCTCCGAGTACTCCTCGACGCCGTCGACGCCGGGGTAGCGGCGCGGGTCGCCCGCCATCGGGTGGTGGTCGTCGTCCACCGGGAAGGACTGGGTGAGCCGGCCGCCGGGGTCGCAGTCGCCGAACAGGACGGCGGCGGTGGCGGCCGCGCCCTCCTGGCCGGGGTAGTACATCTGCAGCACGGCGGCGGTCCGCTCCAGCCACGGCATCGAGGTCGCCGACGAGGTGTTCAGGACGACGGTGGTGCGCGGGTTGGCGGCGGTCACCGCCCGGATCAGGTGCTCCTGGTGGCCGGGGAGCGCGACGGTCGTGCGGTCCTGGCCCTCGGTCGCGTCCTCGTACGCGAAGAGGATCACGCTGTGCGCGCCGCGCGCGGCCCGTACCGCCTCGGCGACGTCCGCCGCGCGGGTGCCGCCGGTGACGCGGCGGAGCCGGAACGTCTGCCCCTTCTCGCCGCCCTTCGCCCTGATCCTCAGCCGGTGCCCGTCGCCGGTGAGGCGCAGCGTGGCCCGGCGCACGTTCAGCCCGTCGGGCGCGCTGGAGACGAGGCCGCCGGAGAAGTACTCGCCGACACCCGGCAGCGTCGGATAGAGCTCGGTGCCGTCCAGCTCCACCTTGGGCCGCTCGCCCGAGTAGTGGACGACGAGCGTCCACTCGTCCGCCTCGGCGGGCGTCAGCGTCCCTTCGTACGTCCACTCCTTCCCGGCGGCGACCCGCTGGCCCTCCGTATCGAAGCCGGGGGTGAGCGCGCGTCGCGGGATGGCCTTGCCGTAGAGGTCCTCGCCCAGGGCATACGTGACGTCGGCGCCGCGCCCGGCCCGTGCGGTGATGGCGTGGAGCGGGCTGTCCGCGCGGTCGGGGACGACGTGGGCGCTGCCGCCTCCGCTGACGAACGGGTAGCGGCCCGTGGGGCCGATGACGGCGATGTCGCGGGCGGCGCGGCCGGTCAGCGGCAGGGTTCCGCGGGCGTTGTGCAGCAGCGTGGCGCCCGCCTTGGCGACCTCCAGGGCGATCGCCGCACCGGCCTTCGCGTCGCGCCCCGGCCGCGGCGGCACGCTCTTGCCGAGCAGCCCGAACCGGTCCATGACGCGGAGGATCCTGCGCACCGAACGGTCGACGTGCGCCTCGGGAACGCTGCCGTTCCTGACGGCCTTCTTCAGAGCGGCCCCGTAGTAGGCGTCGTCCGGCATCTCCATGTCGAGCCCGGCGGCGAGGGCGGCGGCGGTGCTGTGCTGGGCGAACCAGTCGGTCATCACCCAGCCCTCGAAGCCCCAGCGTGCGCGCAGGATGTCGTCGAGCAGCGTTTTGTTCTCGCAGGCGAAGGTGCCGTTGACCTTGTTGTACGCGCCCATGACGGCGCCGGTGCCCGCGGCGACGGCCGCCTCGAACCCGCGCAGCTCCATCTCGTGCATGGTCCGTTCGTCGGCCCGCACGTCGATGGACATGCGGTCCTTCTCCTGGTTGTTCAGGGCGAAGTGCTTGACGGTCGCGATGAGTCCCTCGCCCTGGATGCCCTTGATCTCGGCGGACACCAGGTCGGCGGCGAGCAGCGGGTCCTCGCCGAAGGTCTCGAAGTTGCGGCCCGCGTACGGCGTGCGGATGAGGTTGACCATGGGCGAGAGCAGCACGTCCTGCTGCAGTGCGCGCCCCTCGCGTCCGATGACCTGGCCGTAGCGGCGGGCGAGTACGGGGTCGAAGGCCGAGGCGAGCAGGACGGGGGCGGGCAGGGCGGTGGCGCGGGCCGTGACGCGGACGCCCGCGGGGCCGTCGGCGAGGCGCAGCGGCGGGATCTTCAGGCGCGGCACGCCGGGGACGTATCCCGCCTGGCCGAGGCTCTTGGGGTCGGTGGCGCCGTGCAGCAGGGAGATCTTCTCGTCGAGCGTGAGCTTGCCGATGAGGGATTCGACGCGCGGGCCCGCGCCGGGGCCCTGTCTGGTGCGGGCGGCCGCGTGCGAGGGCACCGCCACGCCGGCGGTGGCCGCGGCTGCCACGGTGATCGCACCGGCGGCCAGCCCGAGGGCTGACCGCCGGGACACGGAGCGGGACACGGAGTCGGACATGAGCCGTCACTTCCTTCTGTGCCTGATGCGCGAACACGACTGTGTGAAGCGTGTACACGTGCCAACGGCGGGTCGCTGTTCGGCCTTTGAACGCACTATGCGGCAGAACCGACTTGACACCCCGTTAGGCACCACGTGTGGCGGCGGGAAAACTATGACCGGAGATGACTCGTGTCAATGAGTTGAACAAGAAGCGCAGCGCGGCGCACGAGCGGCGCACGGCAAGAGGCCCGGGGGCGGGGGCGCCGGCCCCGCCGCCGGCCCCCCCGCCGCGCAAGGGGGGTGCCCCGGGGGGCCGGGGCCCGTTTAGAGGCGGGGGGTGGGGGGCCGCGGGCCGGCCCAG